>DATJUF010000146.1:0-5122 GCA_035502655.1 Binataceae bacterium (SeqCode) | reverse complement strand
GAGCCATTTCCGCTCAACCATCGCAGTACGATGACCCTCATCAGCCATCGTCCAGGCTGTCCACTTGCCGGCCTCTCCGCTTCCCAGAACTAGAATTTCGTATTTTTCTACGTCAGCCATCTGGCCCATCTCCTAATCATGACCATGAGTTTGTCCGAGCTCTATGACCCGCGCTAGATCGCCTGGACGGCTTCGCCCGTCGTCCAAACTGGATGCACTGTCATCGAACACTTTCCATACATCATCCCACCTTGTTAGTGATCGATGCCGCGATGAGACGCCCGTTAGCCTTGCGAGCATGAGCGGCGACAGTTCCGGTCGAGCATCAAATCAAATTCTGATCCGGCCGATCTCTTCCGCCGTAAGCGCATCTGGCAGCGTGAAGGGCTTAAAGTAGCGGCCAAACAATCGAAACGCGGACGGCTGTGGCTCAACGATGGCTCGTGCATCCGGCTGCGGCCACAGTACCCTAACCACGTGTGGCTTATGATTTCGTGGCCGACCGCACCGTCGATGGACGGCCGCTCAAAATGCTCACGGTAATCGACGAGTTCAGCCGCCAGTGCCTGGCGATCGCGGTTGCACGGCGGCTCAACGCGGATGACGTGCTGGTGACTTTGACCGAGCTCTTCGTGAAACACGGGCCGCCGGCTTTCATTCGTTCAGATAACGGCGGCGAATTTACTGCTGGCGTGGTGCGCGGCTGGCTGAGGCGCATCTAGGTAAAACCTTGTATATCGAGCCCGGTAGTCCCTGGGAAAATGGCTACAACGAATCGTTCAATGGCAAGTTGCGTGATGAATTACTCAATCGTGAACTATTCTACTCACTGGCCGAGGCCAGGTATCTGATCGAGTGTTGGCGGCGGCACTATAATCAAATCCGGCCACACAGCTCGCTTGAGTACCGGCCGCTCGCACCAGCGGCCATCCTGCCCTTGCCAGCGCCCAACTCTCTCTGAGATGTTGGATCACCAACCGGGATCAGGCCAATGGAGCATTATGGCTTCGCGCGCCTCCATCGCGGCGCGCGCGGTCGCGTCCGTCCCAAAGTCCCTTATCAAGCGATTTCATTAGAATTGCCATTCGCAAGCTAAAAGGTCTGCGTCTCATCAATTGAACCATCGGCGCGTATTGTACTTAGCCGAAGCATTAAAGCGTTACTTTAATTATATCCGTGATCTCTCTCGGGAGCGCCATTGTCGAAAAGCGGCTCTCCGCATAATCTTCCGCCAGAATTTGCGGATGACTCTGTAATTATTCCTTAAAACTTGCTTTCGCGATCAGGCTTGCTCGAGAGAAAGATCATCCCTAGCAGGCGATTTTCACTCGTGTGGTTCACCGCAGCGATCACTCGAATGGATTGCTCGGGCCTCGCTACAACACCTGCGTCGCGGAACCTGGCGACCAGAACCTTCGGCGGTGTCCGCGACACCTGGGCTAAGGTCCCAAGCGGAGTTTCTACGAGGGCCGTCTCGATCGGCTTTATGAGCTTGGGGCTTGTGACTTGCCCCCACGAGAAGAATGACGCCAGCAGGATCGTGACGAATGTTGCGACACTTAGTTTACCAATGAGGGACTTAAGATGATTGGAGAGTGGCCGGATATTGGCGGCCAGGTGGTTAAGTGCGCCCAACATGAAGACCCATGAGAACAGGCGGTGGACTAGTGCCATAATGCCGTTGTCGAACTTGAAGAACATCACGGTACCCGTTCCCGCCATGAGGAAGAACGAGCCGATGGTCAACGGCGTCGCCCAGCCGCGTAGTGTCAAAGGTTGCCCCGTCACATCAGACCTCGTACGTGAGGCCCACGCAGCGCAGATAATTTTCGAGCTTATCGATCCGGCCGGTGGGGACGATCGCGCCGACATAGCCGTCGGGACGAATGAGCGCCCAATCGCCGATATTTAGAGCGTAGGCGTCGCGAAGATGTCCTCGGTCATCCAGGATATCGCCGCTCGTTCCGATCCGATGAATACGGAGGCCGTAACAGGGAGACACCAGATCAGGCTGGGTCTCATAGCCGAGAAGGGTCCAATGCGGTCCCTTGAACAGCTCAAATAAACGGATCGGTTGGCCGCCAGCAGCACGCACCGCGGCATCAGGCGCGCGATGACCCGCCAGGAGTCCCACCTTTCGTTCCGGTGCCTGCAAGGTGAGCGCGGAGTGTGGATACCCTATATCAAGCTGGTGAACCTCGCGGCCGCGCCGCATCTCACCACGTGCTTCGGCCTGTAGCAGTTTGGTGGCAAGCCCTAACATGGTTGCTGCGATCGGACGCCGTTCCTCTTCATAGCTATCAAGCAGGCTCTCCGGGGCACCACGAAGGACGGCGGCGAGCTTCCAACCCAGGTTGTAGGCGTCCTGAACGCTGGTGTTGAGCCCCTGAGCGCCAGTCGGAGGGTGAATATGGGCTGAGTCGCCAGCGAGAAAGCTGCGGCCGATTCGGTAATGATCGGCCAACCGTGCGTTCATGCCGAAGGCGGATGCCCACGACACGGACTGAACCTGAATGTCCGCTCGGCCGCTACGCTCGGCAATGAGATGTGTCAGTCCTTTAACAGAGAGATCGACATCTCCTGCGGGTGGGATCGGCCCCTGGAGCTGAAACATCGCAGTACCGGCCAGCGGGCACAGCGCGACCTGGCGCGCCATGTCGCCCTCGTTGAAGCGATGCCAGACGTCACGTGTGAGTCCGGTCAACGCGAGGTCGGCGACCAGGCCGCGGACAGTGAAGGTCTTTCCAGGAAAGCCAATGTTGAGTGTTTGCCGCACGAAGCTGCGTCCACCATCGGTTCCGACGAGGTAGCGGGTCCGGATGCATGTGCCGCCAGAGGGGTTCCGAAGATGCGCGTCCACACCCGCATCGTCCTGCTTGAAACCAATAAGTTCGCAGCCGAATTGTGGGCGATGCCCGAGTTCCGTCAGCCGCTCCCGCATCACTTGCTCGGTCAGGAATTGCGGAACCATCAGTGGTACGCAGTAGGGTTCGGCGGGCGTCGGCTCTGTGGCTTCCATCACGGGCGTATCCGTATAGGTGCCGTCCGCGCGATACACCCTTCGCGGCGGATAAGGACCACCTGCTGCGAATATCCGATCAACGATTCCCAGATTCTCGAAGACCTCCAGCGTGCGCGGCTGAATGCCCTTGCCGCGGGACCCTCGGAATGAATCCGACGCCTTCTCAATCAAGCGGAAGGAAACGCCACGCCGGGCGAGGTCAATGGCAAGCGTCAAGCCGGCCGCGCCTGCGCCGCAAATGAGCACATTCACGTCGAATTTGTCAGTCACGGGGTATCTCCATCATTGTTTGGTGACCTGACTGATTCACCATCAGCACGGTGCGTTTGGTGCTGTCGGTCCAAGTCCACGCATCCTCGACCTGCGACAGGGGAACGGGGCGTGTCGCGATCTTGAGGTCTGCGGGCACGGCCGCGTGCAGCAGGTCGGCTATCGCACTGACGAAGCGGTCGCGAGGGACGCTGCCGATGCCACTGCCCATTAGCTCGATCGCTGAGGCACGCAGCACCGCACTGGGTAGCGAGATGTTCGACCCACTGATGGAACCAATCTGGACGAAACGGAGGGGCACGCCCTCTTCGCCGGCCTTGGCAGCGGCGATCAAAAGACGCTCTGCACTTTTACCCCATAGATAGTCGATGACGACGTCGACACCCGCAGCAAACTGCTTCTTGAAGCTTTCCTCGACAGCGTCGTCTTCAACGAGCGACACGGTCACATCGGCACCTAGCGCGGCGACATCGCGCAACGCCTCAGGGTTGCGACCCGTAGCGATAACCTTCTTTGCCCCAAGATGCTTTGCGATCTGGACGGCGAGACGGCCCGCCGTTCCGGTTGCACCGTTCACCAGCACGGTTTCGCTGGGTTTGAGCTTGGCGCGCTCTCTGTAGGCAGCCCATGACGACATGCCAGGATTAATGATGGCGGCGGCAGAGACGTCATCGAGGTTGTCGGGCAAAGGCAGGCACTGCGAAGCCGGCACGACCGTCCGTTCTGCCATGCTGCCATAAGGTGCCCGTGGTAAAACGAAATAGACGCGGCTTCCATCATCGAGCCATCCCACGCCGTCGACGCCCACGATGAAGGGAAACTGGCCCGTCGAACTGTAATGAGTGCCGGCGGCTCGGCTCTTGGCTACCTGACTAATGGCGGCAGCGGTGACGTGAATGTAGTGTTCACCCGAGACGATTGGTGGTTCCGGGAAATCGCCGTAGACAGGCCATTTTCCAGCTTCCTTTACGATCGCAGCTTTCATCAAGATACCTCATTATATGTATAATACACAGAATGAATAATACGCCGTCGAAGAGAAGCGTGCAAGATACACATATCTCCGCTCAGCTCCGCTTACTTCACAATGCGCTGCTCAGCATTGTCAGCGTCATGAACCAGCCGGAACGCGACGAGGTGCTCATCAAACAGGCGGGGATTCGCCTTGACCGCGCGCTATTCCCCTTGCTCATTGGGATTGAACGCGCCGGGCCGATTGGTGTGGTGGACCTGGCCGGCCGCGTAGGGCGTGATTACACCACGGTTAGTCGTCAGGTCGCGAAGCTCGAAAGCCTGGGTTTGGTTAAACGCCGGGAGAATTCTGCCGACGGCCGGGTGCGCGAGGCTGTCATTACCCTGAAAGGCCAGAAAATGACCGGCTTGGTGGACTCCGCACGAGAGAAGCTCGGCCGTGCCATCTTCATGGCCTGGGATGCACATGACTTCGATGAGCTTGTGCGACTGATACGGAGGTTTGCGGATGCCATTGAGGCCGGGCCGCCTTCCAATCGGTGAAAGGTATGCTGCAACTAGTACAAAGACCAGACTTAGGTCCGCGCAAAGAGGCCACCGGGTTGACCTCTAAGGCATTTGAAATCACGCTTTTTGAGCACCCTGCCCCATACTTGTTTCAATATATGATAAAGGACGTTATGACAGATAAAAGGTTTAAATCGGGGAGGGCGTGCATGTCACTTTCAAGATTATCTGTCATAGATTCGTCAACATTATTTGGCATACTTGGCAGTTAGCGCCTACCTTTTTTTGGTATGAGCGCGTCGATACGGCTCAGCCTTTATAGCCAATCGACACAAGGAAATTGCGCACTAG
>DATJUF010000145.1:0-8404 GCA_035502655.1 Binataceae bacterium (SeqCode) | reverse complement strand
ATTTATAGACCCGAACGTAATTATCGCTAATTCAAAATGGACTGCACGCGTCATTCATGACAAATATAAAATAGCGACAGCCGTGCTGTATCCGCCCGTGAATTTGAGTGGCGACTATATTTCTTTTGCGCAGAGGCGTGATGAGTTTGTCTGCATCGGGCGAATCAGCCCAGAAAAGCGTATCGAGAGAATTATCGAGATCGTCAAGGAGATTCGGCGACGTGGACATCGCATGAATTTGCGTATAGTCGGTGCCTTAGACGGATCAGGCTATGCCGCCAAAATAGAGAGCCTGGCTCGACAATCCCCAGAATGGGTGATCTTAGA
This sequence comes from Binataceae bacterium (SeqCode), assembly GCA_035502655.1. Taxonomy (GTDB): domain Bacteria; phylum Desulfobacterota; class Binatia; order Binatales; family Binataceae; genus DATJUF01. Next base: position 8,077 of record DATJUF010000145.1, on the reverse strand, counting down.
AGGGCTGCGGCAGGGAAAGGAAAAGGTTAATTGTCTGAGGGCTTCGCGCTATGGCATCCATGCATGTGAAGGAGAAGCGTTCGGAATCGCTGTCGCAGAACTAATTAAGGCTGGCTGTATCACGTTTGCTCCAGCGACCGGAGGACAGTCGGAAATCTTAAACCATTCCGCATTACTTTATCACGATCTGGGGGACGCTGCCGATAAGATGACTGCTGTGTTAGAGCATGAGGCCTTGCGTGGAGAGCTAATTCGACACCTGCGCCACCAGGCTGAAAAATTCAGTCCCGAAAGCTTTATGGCCGGCCTCAGGGAAGCAGTTAACGACTTTAATCAGCGGTCTCAATCGCTTCCTGCTAGCCTTGCTGCGACGTAATGCGAAGGCATGTTGAGGCGAACCATTTCCGGCGTCGTTGAAAAGCTCCCGCTGCGTTTTAGCCTGAGTGTCAAGGCGCACCACTATGCGCGACTTTTAAGTCACGATTTGCTTGATCGCGATTTTGATCTTCGCGGAATCCGAGTGCTTGTTCGACCGGGCGAAACCGTAGTTGATGTGGGTGCAAACGTTGGGATTTGGACTCACCATCTATCGAGATTTGTCGGTTCCGCCGGCCGCGTGTGGAGTTTTGAACCCCTACCGGAAACTTTCGCGCTTCTCCGCCTCAACGTCGAACGTTTCAACCTGGGTAATGTGATCACCATCGATCTAACTGTATCAGACGAAGATGGTAGCGTATCTATGTCGGTGCCCAAAGACGCACGCGGCTTTCGCAACTACCACTTGGCACAGATCGGGGTGAGTAGCAATTCTCCATCATTTAAAATTCAATCGGTGTTCATACCTCGGAACCCAGGGCAGCACCGGCCCGAATTACTTTTTTTACGAACAGAGCATCTTCTGACCCGTGACAGAGCCTTGAGCGCTTGAACACAACCACCATTTGTTGCTTTTACGAGGCGTATCCGCCCGCAAGCGGTGCGGCGAGCGTTAGCTATAACCTCGCGAAGTTCTGGCCTGGCGATGCCGTCCTGATCCAGTTGGGCAATAGCAACCAGCGGCTAGTCACTAATGACAATGTGCGGGTAGTGACTCTTGCGGGTGCGACGGAATCACGGTGCGGACGCATCAAACGGCTTCCCCATCTAATCCGCCGGATGGTGGAAGAAATAGCCAGGGCTCAGTCGCCAGTTGTCGTTCTGGAGGGCGCTTCCTGGGCGATTTACCACTGGCTCCTCCTGCAGCGCCTACGGCGCTCGATGCCCCAGGTAAAAATCATCTACCATTCGCACAACGTCGAGTTTCTGCTGCGCTTGCAGCGTCACTGTAGTGCCATCTCAATGATTACTCGCTGGGCGGAAGGTTATCTGGTCAAATCCGCAGATTTAGCCACGGCCGTCTCCGAAATTGATCAGGATCACTTCGCTCGGCTCTATGGCGTCAGACCGGTTCTGTTGCCAAATGGTGTCGACACGGAACGTTTTAGCAGATCCAATTTAGAGAATATCGCACGGCTAAAAGCAGCCCACCAACTCAACGATCAGACACTGCTGTTTGCAGGATTTTATGCATACCGGCCCAATCGTGAAGCCATTGATTTCCTGGTCGGGTCGCTAATGCCCAAGCTACGCGTCCGCCATCCGTCAGCTACTTTAGCTCTAACCGGCGGTGGCGCGCCGTATCACGAACCGTGGCTCAAAAACGTAGGTACCATTCCTTATAACGATTTTGCCAGTTTCGTGGCCGCTTGCGGCATCGCTGTTGCGCCGATTTTTTCTGGCTCAGGTACTCGGCTCAAGATTCTCGAAGCACAGGCGGCTGGCCTTCCTGTGGTAGCTACCGAGAAGGCGGCCGAAGGACTTTCACTCACACATGGAACAGATATTCTTTTTGCTCGCAACACAGACGAATTTGTCAACTGCCTGGGAGAACTGTTTGACAAGCCTGTCTGTGCGGCGGCAATGCGCGAACGCTCGGCGCTTAGCGTTCGAAGGTTTTCCTGGCACGCCATAATAAGCGATTTCGAGCGGTTTCTTTATCCGAATAGATCCGCTCTGTTAGTCCAGAATAGCGATTCGTCTGCTGCCTGCTAATTGAGATTCGCGGAGTTCCGTTACGAATCGTTCCTGCCTATCCGTAATCCGAAAGTACTTCGTTTTCGTTTTGACTGCGAGCGTCTTGCATGCTGGCAAACCAGCGTATTCCGCTACTTTGCAAAGCTCCGTTGATGCCGCCGCGTTTTCCGGTATAGACGCCGGGGCGAAGATAAGGTCGGCAATCAACGCTCTCGGGAAGACCGGTGGAACGGTTGACGCGCGCGATCTAACTGGCATGCAGACGATCAGTTCTACCATTACGATTCCAGATAAGGTTACAGTTTTACTCGGCCAAGTATCCTTTAGGGCCTCCGTCACTCCGGTATTTAAACTGGGCAGCAACAGCCGCTTGATCGGTGACGGAGCCCTCGGTGCCCCATCCGAAGCGACGCTCATTCAATTGTCGGGCAGCGCTGGGGGTGGTGCCATCGTGGCGAGCGGGCCGGGGATAGTAATAGATTCAATTCATATCATAGGCGATTCAATCTCGAACCGTTCAATCGGCTTTGATCTTCAAGGTCTTGTAAACGGCATGATCGCACATGACAGGGTAGATCATTTTGCGGAAGGCATCCGCGTCGGCTGGCCAAACAATCGATGGAAATGCGATTGCTATAATCTCTTTGTCGATGATCAAGTGGTCGGCGCTGCGATAGGCGTCGATTTCGATGAATCCACAAATAAAAATACCTGGATTGGCGGCAACGTTCAGCCGTTCGGAACCGGAGGTGTCGGGTTTCGCTTAGCCGGCGGAGCGAATGTTCTCTTCTCTCCCGACGTCGAGAATTTCCGACGAGGTATAGCGCTCGACTTCATCGGTGCGGGCAACGTCGCTTATAATCTCTATGCAGAAGCGGGCGGCGCGGTGATTCAATTCGAATCGCACACTACGCACAATTTTGTCTGGGGCGTAAATGCGGTTTCGATCGCCACTGTGGAACAATATCTGACGCCCGATATGATTAGTAATATAGTCTTTGCAAATGATCTTGGACCTGGCGGCAGTATATTATGGCCGTATAGCTGGGGCGCACGCACTATCTATTTAGGACAAGGAAGCGAGCCTGATTACTATAGTCTCTCGGCCACGCCGGGAAATGCCGCCGGCGGCGTTAATCTAGATTACACGCCCAACAGTCAGGCTCAGAAGGTCTACGGCCTCACAGGACACGCCCCGCTCCATGTGGGCGGGTTAACCGCTGATAGCTTAAGGCTGAGTGGGATGATGGTCAGCACGGGCCTTCGCTGGCCTCTGCCAGAACCTGTAGTGAATGGCGGCAGCTTCTATTGTCCGAATTGCGATCCGCCCATGAATCCGGCAGCCGACTGCACGTCAAGCGGGACCAGAACGGGATCCTGGGTGCACGGGTTGAATGGCCGATGGATGTGCGTTCCGTAGACCAGGTTGAAAACAGAAAGTATCGTTTTTGATTGTGGGGCGCCGTCGCCTTCGAGGCTCATCATGCACATGGCGGTACGTAAAGTGGCTTCCCAGCTTAAGGCTGCTCAGTTGCTCCTGGCAGATTGTCAAGGCGTCTCGATCAAGCCACGCCCCGCTATCCGTCAGCTACCTTAGCTCTAACCGGCGGGCACGCCGTATCATGAACAATCGCTCAAAAGCGTAGGTTCCATTCCGTATAACGATTTTGCGAGTTTCGTGGCTGCCTGTGGAATCGCGGTTGCGCCGATTTGTTCCGGCTCAGGTACCCGGCTCAAAATTCTCGAAGCACTGGCGGCTGGCCTTCCCGTAGTAGCAACCGAAAAGGCCGCCGTAGGCCTCCCACTCACTAATCGCAAAAATATTCGTTCGCCAGTAATGCAGCCGAGTTTGTTAGCTGTGTAATAGAGTCGTTTGAATATCCTGTGCTTGCGGCAGGCTTAGCAACAGGGGCAAGCTCGGCGATCGCACGGTTCTCCTGGCGAACAATAGTAAAAGAGCTCGAACGTGTCGTTTACAAAGATGAGCCTCCGCGAGCGGCAGGGAGCGCTGAGGGGCCGCCCTTTGCAACCTTAACCTTTTAGGAAGATTTAACCATTACGCGAGCGCTCTAGTTGTCGACGGTAACTCCCGAGACCAACGGCTCGAACAGGCTTATCGAGACAATACTTTCGATAAGGCAGAAAAGTTTTCGCGTGTAACGGCCCATTCAGGGCACCGGATAGCCGAATCGAGCCTCGTCAGACGATAGCGAGCTCACGGGCTTTTCAAAGGAACAGTCGTATGAACTCTAAGTACGTGTTAGTTACTGCTGCCTACAACGAGGCAGGTTTTATTGAGCATACGATTGCGTCGGTTGCAGCGCAGAGTATTCTGCCGCTGCGCTGGATTATTGTAAGCGACGGCTCGACCGACGAAACTGATGACATTGTCCGGGCCGCGATGGCAAAGCATAGGTTCATCGAGCATCTGAGGATTGAAAGGCCTGTGCAGAGAGCCCTCACCATTGATCGGGTTGGCAGGGGAATAGCATTCGCTGTCGCTGCCGGCATGGAAAAGCTGGGCCCATTTGACTACGAGTATCTTGGAAAACTGGACGCGGACGTAACCCTTGAGCCTAAGTTTTTTGAAAAAGTGATTGGATTAATGGACCGTGATCCGCAGCTCGGTTTGGCCGGCGGCGGTATCCATAACGTAGGCACTCCCGGAGGCTTCCTTAAGCCCGAATTCGTCGGTGGTCCCGTCCGAGTCTTTCGGAAAGAATGTTGGAAACAAATCGGTGGATTGCTCCCCGCTGGGAACGAAGATGGCACATCTGCCGCCAGCGCTCGTATGCATGGCTGGAAGGTTCGGTGCTTTCCCGAGGTCAAAGCCTACCAACATGGTGTTCCAAGGAATACGGTTCGAGAAAAAATCCCGGTATGTTTTCGCATGGGTCAGGCGGACTACATTATGGGGACGCTTTTTTGGTTCGAGTTCCTTCGTAGTGGGGTGAGAATGTTTAAGCCTCCTGTCGTGCTGGCCGGCATCGCGATGTTCCTTGGGTACTTATGGTCCTGGGCTCGCAGAATGAAAACCGAACTTCCCGCAGAGCTCGTTGAGTTTATGCGCGCGGAGCAAAGACAGAAACTTCGCCGGTGGCTTTGGAGAGTTGAGAACAGCAGTCTGCATGGGTAGATCGTACTCAGACGGCCTCCTCAAGAAATGAAAATCATCGCGTGCGCGTATGCATGTAACCCGTCCCACGGATCCGAAGACGGCGTCGGATGGGGATGGGTAAACGCTGTGGCGAAGCATCACGAAGTATGGGTGCTGACCGCCAGTTATCATCGGCTTGACGTTGAGGAAGCGCTGCGCCGTGAACCTGAAAATTCTGGGCGTCTGCATTTTGCTTACATCAAGGAAAAGCCGTGGCATTATCAGCCTACACCGGTTTGGTTGAAGATCGAAAATTCAATCGTTAAACCAATTGTAAACTGGGCCTATCGGTTGTGGTTGCTCGATGCGTTTATTCTCGGAGAACAGCTTCACTCTGAAATCGGCTTCGACCTCGCACATCAAATCACTTATGTGGGGTTTCGTTTTCCCGGGCATCTGTGGAAATTAAACATACCCTTCGTTTGGGGTCCTATCGGAGGACTTGAGAACACTCCGTGGGAGATACTGCCCACGATGGGTCCGCGCGGCGCGACGTATTATGGGGCGCGCAATGTCGTGAATTCGATTCACCGGCGCTTTCTGCAGCAGCCTCGTAAAGCGTTGGCCGCTGCGGGCCCCGGAGTAATCGCGGCTACCAGTGGAATTCGGCGCGAACTCCAGCGTTGGTACGGCGTCGATTCTGAAGTGATTTGCGAAGTCGGCCTTCCGACGGAAAACGTAGGGCACACTTTAATGCGGACCAATGACGAGCGCCTCAAGATAGTATGGAGCGGCCGCCTTCTGCCAGGTAAGGCTTTACACCTTTTGTTTCACGCTTTAGCGGACCTACCCGACACTATTGATTGGCATCTTGACATATTCGGTGACGGCCCGTGCAGGCCAATCTGGCAGCGGCTCGCCGCCAGATTGAATCTAAACCAGCAACTGGTTTGGCACGGCCAAGTGTCACGCGGAGAGGCACTTGCCGGGTTGAAGTCGGCGCATCTGTTCGTGATCACAAGTTTGAAGGACCTTACATCGACAGTTATTCTCGAAGCACTGGCCAATGGTGTGCCCGTTGTATGCCCGGACCATTGTGGGTTCACGGACGTTATAAATGAAGGCTGCGGCGTCAAGATTCCAATCAGGAATGTTCGCGAGTTCGAGGCAGGGTTGAGCCGCGCCATTGTTGCGATCACCCGCGATGAATCGATGCGCCACCGGCTTGCTGAGGGAGCCTTGCTCAGGGCACGGGATTACTCCTGGGAAGTGAAAGCGCAAGCGATCAATCAAGTCTATGATCGAGTGCTCCGCGCTACCAATCGGAAGAATGGCTGCATAAAGATGGCTGCAATCGAGGCGTCCAGCTATTCATCACGCTAAATGGACATACAGTTTAGCGTGCTTCTGGCGAGCCTTCAGTCGTAACCTGCTTAGCTTCGGCGCGTTGTGCTGGCTGCTGCTGTGGATGGGAATCAATACCGGCCCGGGAAATCTCGACCTGGACCTAATCCAAGGAAGCTGGACTGGATTCTTCAACGGTGTAAGAGCGGCCTTTCCACTCGCCGTTCTGCTACTCTGGTTCTTTCATATCCTCCTGCGCAAGCAGCGCGCTATTCGCAGTTTTACCTGGCCGGAAGCGCTCTGGCTCTATTACGGGATAGTCTCTGTCATCGCGAGTGTCTACGCGCATCCATGGTTCGATTATGCGTATTGGGGCTTCGCCTTTTTGAGTGCCTTCGCGGCAACTGAGATATACATGAGCGAATCGTCCACGCCGGAAGGAGCGGGCGACCTCAATCGCCTGAACTGGGTATTGGGCGCTCTCGTATTGGCGAGTGTGGTCTGGGTCGCGCGAGGACAGTTGCTCGAACAAACCTCAATGGGAATGAGTGGCTATGGTGTTCTTAATCGGATCCCAATTGTCGGCGGGATGCCAATGGTGCGAGCCTCCGGCATATCGCGCCTCGCGGCCATACCCGCGATAGTAGCGTTTGTGTTGTGCTGGAATACCCACGGTGTATTCCGAATCTGGTGGGCGGCCATATTTATCCCCGCGGCTTACCTGGTGTGGGTGATGCAGTCGCGCGGGTCACTGGTCTCCTCCGCCGTCGCCCTCGGCTTCGTGATGATTCTGATGGAGGGAAAGCAGCGGTGGATAGTCATCCTCATATCGCTTGTCGCAGCCATAGTGTTGCTAGCTGGCTTCGTTTCCGACAGCACCCTCCATTATCTTTGGCTCTATTCAACGCGGGGAACGCAGGGTCAGCAACTCGCGTCCATGTCCGGGCGGACCCGTATCTTTGACGAAGCCTGGCAACTGATCAAAGCCGCGCCATTCATAGGATATGGCCCGCAGGCGGATCGGCGAGTCCTCACTTTAGTTCGGAACGCCCAGAATGGGGTCCTCTATGCACTGCTTTGCGGCGGCTTCCTCGGGGGTGCTGGATTCATTGGCGGCCTGGCGCTGTCATGGGTTTTATTGATACGAGCATTCCGTCGCCGCCATCTGATGACGAAAAGCGAACGCACTACCTTACTCCAGGTTGCGGGTGTTCTAGTGTTCATGACAATGCGGAGCTACCCGGAAAACTGCTCAGCGGTCTTCAGCGTCGATCTTCTGGTACAGTTGCCAGCGATGGCCTACCTGGGTGAGTTGGATCGATCCCTCAGCCGGCGCCGCGGCGCCTTCGTTCACCGTTTTCCAGTTACGGACGACTCTAATATCTCCGCTGTTCCTGTAGCTCAAGTTCGTTAAGACGATTTTTTCAAAAAAGGAAGGCATTTCCCCATGCCCAATGGTACGCGCAGAGCACTTGCCTGTGGCCTTGGGCTTTATTGGCTCGCATCTAGTCAAGCAGCTGAAAGTTGAGGGTTTTTGGGTGCGAGGTGTTGGCTTAAAGCTTC
>DATJUF010000144.1:0-5318 GCA_035502655.1 Binataceae bacterium (SeqCode) | reverse complement strand
GCAACCTGTTTCGCCGTCAGCACCGCTGGGCGGTAGGGTAATACCAGCACCGACACCCCCAGCCGGATTCGTTCACTCATTCCTGCGATGAACGCAAGTGACGCGAGCACGTCGAGATAGCGCCCGCCTGATCCTTCAGTCTGGTCCGGTGGGATGCACAGATGGTCTGAGACGACAATCGCGTCATAGCCAAGCTGCTCCGCGGTTCGCACACAGGCGCGAATCGTCCGCTCGGTTGATTGCGGTCCCATGTTCCTGATAGCGATTCCGTATTTCATGACTACCTCCTCTGGAGCCTTACTCAGTTCCAAACTGATTACACAGTCGTGCGAATAGGTAATCAGTTACTGATATGATGAATAGCCACTCTATCAATTTACGGAATATGACTCCCACGCCTCTTGCTATCGCCGTCAAGGTTCCGCCTTTTTCGCATGGGGCTTTCGTCCGTTCGCCAGACGCCGCCCCGCTTGCCCGATTGACCCTGCGCGGTTCCGATCGGCTTCCCACGCCGGAATTGGCAGCTCGCCGCCGTAAAGCTTGACGATTTCATCGCGTACCTCGAACCCTGCCGGAAACGCCCCCATGCGCGTGACACACACCGCTCCCGCCGCATTGGCGAGCCGTCCGATTGCCGCCCACGGCAGGTCCCATCGGAGGCCGGCCAGCACTCCACCCAGAAACGCATCGCCCGCACCGGTCGCGTCAACCTGCTTCACCTTGAACGCCGGTATCTGCTCAACGACCCCCTCCGCCGCAATCACGCAGCCTTCCGCGCCGCCGGTCACGAACACCGCTTTGCTGCCATAGCGCCGGTGAACTTCCTCGGCAATTCGCCGCGGATCTTTCGCCTCCACCAACTCGCGTGCAGCCGCTTTTGCCGGTTTGAGATACGTTGCCAGCTTGAGCGCACGCTTCAATTGCGCATGGCTGCCCAGTCCGGGACAGGCATCCGACGGTGGCACATCAACATCGAGCATCGTTGGAATCCCTTGCTTATGTGCGAAGCTCAAAATTGCCACGACCGTTGACAGCGGCAACTGTGAGATTTCCGTCGAGACCATCCGAGCCCGCCGTATAAACGCGCCGTGCCGCCCGCGAATCTCCTCCGGTTTCAGCTCGGCAGTCGCCCCCCGCATCATATAGATAGCCCGATTACCTTGACGGTCGAGGAAAACCGCGGCGAAGGAACTCGCGCTGCCGTCAAGTGTCAGATGGTGCTCGATCCCAAGCCGGTTCATCCCGTCACGCAGGATTTCGCCGTTGCGATCGTCACCCATCTTGCCGAAGATGCCGGTCTTGAGACCCAGCACTCGCGCCCATCCTAGATGGTTGAGCGTGACCCCGCCGGCAGCCGCTTCAACTGCGGGCCTCTTGCCATCGCTATCGAGCAGGATTTTTTCTTCGGCGCCGATTATGCGCGGCGTGTGATGGAACAGGTCCACCACCATGCTGCCGCAGCCAGCCACATCCAGGGCATCTTCAGCCATCCAGCCGTGCCTGCATCGGCACCGGGCGCGCAGCCCATCCACTCAGCCATTCGGGTTCCAGCGTCACCGCCGCCCGCCGGCGAATATCCCTGAAGCGCCGCAGGAATTCGCGCCGTTCCGCCGCTTCCAGCGCCGGTGTTCCCGCCGCGACCGCATCGCTCGAGATTACGCCGAGGTCAGCCAGCGCGGCCTTCAGGCACGCAATCACCGGCTTATAGATTTCGCCCGCCCGGATAAATTCAGCCGCCTCGCGGAAGCTTAACATGATCCGCTCGTAGCGCTGAATCAATTCGACGTCGCCCAACCGGCACACCTGCCATGCCCGCTGCCATTCGCGCGGCATCACGTTCGACGCCCCCGCCACCACTCCATGCGGCATCGTGCAGGCGCCGAGATAGCGGCACCAGTATTCGCGTACGCGCCCGGTGATTCCTTCCCACGGCTTGAACAGGTCAAAGATCAAATAGGCATTGCCCGGATAAATCGCAAATCCGCCGCCGAGTTTGAAGTAGGCGGGCGGACGCGCGTAACTCGCGAACACCTCTTTGTTCGCCGTCACTTTGATCCCATGGACGTAGCTCAGCCGTGCCATCTGCCGCAGTTCGCCGCTTGAAATATGCGCCGCCTTGCCCGGCGCAGCGATGTCGGCGTTGTCATAAAGGAATACTGGCAAGGCCCGGCCACGACGCTCGAACACCCCGCCGATCGTTCGAGCGACGAAGTCTATCGGGTCACCTGTATCCACGATTGACTGTGGCGCTACCACCGCCGCATCCGCTCCAATATCCAGCGCATATTCGAGATTCTCGACCGTCTCGGCTGCTGTCTTCGCAGTTATTCCCGCCCAAGCCTCGGCCACTGAGCCATCGCGCTTCAACCGCTCGCACTCTTCCACCGTAATACGCATCACCGCCTGACGCCGCGGATTATCCAGGCGGTTCCACTCGCCGGTCGTTCCTGCCGCGAAAATAATGTTGGCTCCGCTCCCCTCCTGGACTGCATAACGGATCACTGCGCGCTGCTCCTCGGCAAGAACGCGCCCGCTCCGATCCAGTACGGTCACGATTGGAGTCGATAGCCCTACCCGGGCCTGGTACGCGCGCGCCCACAGCCATCCGCTGCCAGTCCCAGGTTTTTTCGCGACACTGTCATGCGGTGCTGCATTAGTCAGGTTTGCATTCATGCGTTATCGCCTCCCCAGCTCAGCTAAAGCAGGCCAACCCCAATATGCGTGATGTACGTATACACGCCGTAACGGTTGTAGCTGTAATTGTAGACCACCCCTTCAAAATGCACCTTGTAACTTTTGTCCAGCGCTGCCGCCGCTGCTGGTGGATTCATCCCCCACAACCCCTGCTTGCACGCATCGATCATTATGTGGTCTACGTCCGCCACTCCCGAATGCTGTTCGATAGCGATATCGCTCAAGCGCCCGGTTGGTGTCAGCGTCGCGGTCAGGATCACCGGCCTGATCCCGCTCGGAAGCTCGCGGCCGCCCAGCGTCGCCGCTGCCATCCTCTCCGCGACCGGCAGCGTCCGGTTCAACATCTCGTAGCTGAATTCCGGATAACGCGCCGCCTTTTTATTAAGCAGGGTCACGTCCCCTTTGAACTTCACGGCAGTCTCCTGCCGCGGATCCAGCTCGAATGGCTGCTGCGCCAGGTAAAAGCGATCGATGTTATAACGCGTCACTTCCGCTTGCGTCCCACTGGCCGTCTCAGTCTTGATGAACGCCTTCTCCTCGGCGCTATTCATCGGTGCTGCCGTTGGCGCGCTGGATAGCTGCGACAGATCGGTAATCACGCGCGGCCCACCGCTGTTTGGCGCCGTTGGCGGAGCGGGCGGCGCGGCCTCCGAATCAACGAAAGCATTATGCTGGGGCAAGTTTCCCATCGTCAGGTTGTTCGGGCCGGAACTCGTCTTCGGGGTCGCATCGATCCCGCATCCGGCCGGCGAGATCAACGCGGTTAAGACTAATGCCGCAACGATCAGGCGCATTGTTACAGTTTCAGGTTAACTTTGACCGCGCGATTATAATCCTTAGTGGAAAGGATTAACAATTGTTCGGCTTCGATGGCTCGTGTTTGGACTCAGAAATCCGCGGCGCCCGCTATTAGCCGATTATTGGCCTGGCGTTGCTGAACGGCGAATTGTGCTTATGTTGTTGCGATGGTATCGTTGGAAGTTCGGGAGCAAATCAATTCAAGCACTCAGATGAAAGCTGCAATTCACCCCGTTTATCGCAAATGCGTTGTGACCTGCGCCTGCGGCAACACCTTCGAAACGCGTTCAACCCAGCGCGCGATACAGGTCGAGCTCTGCTCGAATTGCCATCCGTTCTATACCGGACAGCAGCGCCTGGTCGATACGGCCGGCCGCGTCGAGCGCTTCAATCGTCGTTACGGCAAGAAGTAAGCCCATTTCGCCTGCGCCATTGTGAAGGGCCGTCCTCGCGATGGCGCCTGACTTTATCCTCAACCTGATTGGAGCAGTTTGAATGTCGCTGATCGAAAAGCTCAACGGCATCGAGGAACGCTACGCCGAACTCGAACGCCGGGTCAGCGACCCCGCAGTTATTGCCAACAACCGCGAATATGCGGCGTTGGCCCGCGAGCGCTCGCAACTCGAGGAAGTGGCGACCGCGATTCGGGCCTATCGCAAGCTGCTTGGCGAAATTGATGACCATCGCGCCCTGCTCGAAGGCGGCGATGCCGAGTTGCGCGAATTAGCCAAGGCGGAACTCCCGGCCATGCAGCATCAGCAGTCGCAGGCCGAAGAGCATCTGAAGCACCTGCTCGCACCACGTGATCCTAACGACGATAAGAATGTCGTGCTTGAGATTCGCGCGGGCACCGGCGGCGAGGAAGCTTCACTCTTCGCTGGCGACCTCTTTCGGATGTACTCGCGTTATGCCGAGCGCCATCGATGGAAAATCGAAACGCTCAATCTCAGTGCCACCGGCCTCGGCGGCATCAAGGAAGTCGTGGCTCTCGTAACTGGCCGCGGCGCCTACAGCCGCCTTAAGTTCGAAGGTGGCGTCCATCGCGTTCAGCGCGTCCCGGCCACTGAAACTTCTGGCCGCATTCATACGTCGGCTGTCACCGTCGCCGTCCTCCCTGAGGCTGACGAGGTCGAAGTTAACATCAACGAGGAAAAGGATCTCCGTATCGACGTGATGCGCGCTTCTGGTCCGGGCGGCCAGAGCGTTAACACCACCGACTCTGCGGTGCGCATAACGCACATCCCGAGCGGGATGGTCATCATCTGCCGCGACGAAAAGTCGCAGCACAAGAACAAGGCCCGCGCCCTGAAGATTCTCCGCGCCCGCCTGCTTGAGCAAGCCACCGCCGAGCAGGACGCGAAAATCGCTGCGTCGCGCCGTTCGATGGTGGGTACGGGCGACCGCTCCGAGCGCATTCGCACCTACAATTTTCCACAGTCCCGCGTCACTGACCATCGCGTCAATCTGACCCTCCATCAACTCGACCAGGTGCTCGACGGCGCTATCGATCCGCTTATCGACGCCCTCAATACCAAGGAGCAGGCCGAAGCCCTGAGCGCCTGATTACCACCCGCCACTCCGAATAGTACGGTGGCTAGGGCAGGGCGCCAAAAGTTGCTCAAGCTCGAATGCACCGCAGAAAGACGAGCGAGCTGGCAAACGATTTTAGATAGAGCGCTTCAATGGATTCCCGCACACTCCTCCGCGAGGCTATCGCGGCTCTGCACCGCGCCGGGATTCCTGATCCCCGCCTCGACGCCGAACTGATACTTGCCGAAGCCACCGGCCTCACCCGAACTCAGTTCCTGACTTCACCGCCCGCTCTC
>DATJUF010000143.1:0-4998 GCA_035502655.1 Binataceae bacterium (SeqCode) | reverse complement strand
TGATCCTGAAGTCGCATGGGCCGGCCTCACCGAGACGCAGGCGCAAAAAGAGAATCGCGAAGTGAAGGTTGCGAAGTTTCCGTGGGCCGCCTCTGGGCGGGCGGTCACGCTCGATCGTCCCGAAGGAATGACGAAGCTGCTGATCGATCCGCAAACAGAGCGCGTGCTGGGCGTGGGCATTGTCGGCCCGAGCGCGGGAGAGATGATCGCTGAAGGCGTGCTAGCGATTGAAATGGCGGCGTTGGCGAGCGATGTTGCGATGAGCATTCATCCGCATCCGACGTTGTCGGAGACTGTGATGGAATCGGCCGAGGTGTTTTACGGCACGAGCACACATATTTATCGGCCGAAGCGAGCGTAGCGGCAATTCCCAGGGCCTAAAGGCGCGTTCGTTTTGACGTCATGTACGGCGTGCATAAATGCATGCCCTGATACGAATCGGACCTTCCGGCTCGCCTGCCAAATTGCCACCCAATGATTCGATAGAATACTTCCTCGCTTGCTTCGTCCGGGCCGCGAACGAGAGTGCATCCCGCGGGGGTTCGGGTTGGAGAAGATCATGCGTTCATTTCCGAGAACAATCGTCCCTGTTTTTCTTATCCTAGGCTGTCTTGCGAGTATTCCCTCCGGAGCGCAAGGCGCACTCAGCGGTGTTCTGCCTTCGACCACTTCCGCGACATCGAGCGCTCCATCCGATCCTCTAGGGCGAAATACACCGTCGGGCTCCGTGCTTGGGTTTCTGCACCAGGCGCAACTGGGGAATTACAGTATCGCAGCGCAGTACCTGCAGATGAGTGCGTCGCGGCGGCAGATGGAAGGCGAGCAAGTTGCGCGGCAACTGAATGCGGTCTTGAACAGCCCTGCTGCGGCGGGCGTGCGCATCGGAAATTTCACTCAGCCGGAAGGAACTCCGCAGGAAGGCGTCCCACTCGGGCGGCAAAAACTAGGAACGCTGAGCTCGGATGACATCGAGGACGATCTCGAGCTGGTGCGGGTTTCAGATCCCAGCGCGGGAAAGATCTGGCTAGTCTCGGCGGAAACGCTGGCCAAAGTTCCGGAACTTTACGATCAAGTGGAAGCGCGACAGGTCGCCAGCAAACTGCCGAGCGTGCTGGTAAAGCATCAGATTGCGGGCATGCCTTTATGGCAGTGGCTCGCACTGCTGATTGGTTTGCCGGTAGCCGCGGGGATCGGCTGGCTGGCGCTTGTTTTACTGGAAATTCCGCTGCGATGGTGGGCGCGAAGGCGCGGCCAGATCGAGATCGCAAAGTGGCGCTCCGTCTCGGCGCCGGTGTGGCTACTTGCCGGGACGTTGGTCCATCAGATCTTTGCGCGATACCTGGGCATCGCGCTGCTGCCGCGGCATTACTACTTTCAGATCTCATCGATCGCGTTGATCGTCAGCGCAACTTGGATCTGCTGGCGATTGGTGCGCTGGTCTTTGCGGCGAGTGCGAAGCCGCGCCCTGGCGCGAGGACATGCAGGCACCGGCTCGCTCGTGCTGCTGGGCGAGCGCATCCTCAAATTTGCCATCTTCGTAGTTGGCGTGCTTGCGGTGCTGAGCAACCTGGGATTCGACATGAGCACCGCGTTGACCGGGCTCGGCATCGGCGGACTTGCGATCGGCTTCGGGGCGCAGAAGACGATCGAGAATCTTTTCGGCGGTGTTTCGGTTCTCGGCGACGAAGTCTTTCGCGTTGGCGATACGTGCCGATTCGGCGACCGCACTGGGGTGGTCGAGGACATCGGGCTGCGCTCGACTCGCATTCGTACGGAGGAACGCACTCTTGTCGCGATTCCCAACGGCACAGTGGCGACCATCAACCTGGAGAATCTCAGCCGCCGCGACAAGATCCTGTTCAAGACAAATCTCAGCTTGCGTCCGGAGTCGCAAGCCGATCATGTGCGCTTTGTGCTATCGGAAATTCGCAAGCTTCTTTACAGCCATCCCAAGGTCGAGACGCAAACGGTCCGCGTGCGGCTTACAGATATCGGAGGAAGCTCGCTCAATCTGGAAGTGCTCAGTTACATCCTGACGCGCGACTTCAATGAGTTCGCCGCAGTGCGCGAGGACCTGCTTTTGCGCATGATGGACATCATGGAAGATTCCGGAAGCGGTCTCGCCCTTCCGGCCCAGACGCTGTACATCAGCCGTGATAGCGGGCTCGACAAAGATAAAACTGAGGGGGCGGTGAAAAAGATCTCGGAACTGCGCGACGGAAAAAAGCTGCCATTCCCTGACTTTCACAAGGACGATATTTCGGGGTTCAAGGGATCGATTGAGTACCCGCCGCCAGAGTCGACGCTTCGGGATGATGGTGGGCCGGGGAAAAGCCGGTAACGGGCTTCGACGTCTTAATTGCGAAACAAAGGGTCTCTCCACTCCGCATTGCCTCCGCTTCGCGGAATGCAATGCTCCGGTCGAGATGACACTGAGTGAAGCGAACAGTGAGAATGTGAAACTGCTCTACTTTCCTCTCGCGTGCCATCGGCGATCTAGCCATGTCAGGAATAAATGCGTGGGGAAATATATTGCGAGCGGGACCAGCACCAGGTAGCTCGTCAGGTAGAGCCATCCCGGAACGAGATGTTGTTCGTGAAACAAGAGCCCGCGGGCCCAGTTCACATCCTGTTCGGGACGCCAGAAATAGTTCACTGGAATTACGATCCACGTCATCACTGTCTGGATTTTCCATCCACGCGTGTCATAACCGAGACGCCATATCGACCACAGCAGGAGGGGCGGCGTCACCACGTGAAACAAGCTCAAAAGGCGAATCGGCAAAGAGAGGTGAGGATCGAACATGTAGGACGTGGCGCCAGCGAAATGGCCGCGAGTCAGGAGTTCGCCGACGAGATCGATGGTGTAGAGCGTCTGGAATAACAATAATCCGCAGGCACACCAGGAGAAGATCAGCGGGCTTTCGAGCCAAAGTCCTATCGCGATGAGGATATTTCCAAGATCGCAGAAGAAGAGAAAATTCTGCGCACCGTATTGCCGCCAATAGAGAGGGGCCCAAACCAGGAGCCAGATCGTCCAGGCGATCTTCAACCAGAGTGGCATGCGCATTGCCGCCATTGTATGCGACCAACAGATCGATTACCGCGGCACATGTCCGGACGTAATTGTGATTAGTCGCCTGGGCACGTTTGCGAACGACCAGCGAGACCGGAGTGTGGCGAATTACCAGCGTAACTTGCCGCTACTTACAGGTGTACCTAGGATGACCTTGATATGGGTTACCAAGCTCTTCTCTTCTGTCCCGATGACAAGACCGCTCGCACAGTGACGCAGGTCCTGAGCGAACTCGAGTTCACCGTCGAGGCCTGCATCGAGCCATTCGCTGCAGTTAAGAAGCTGATGGGGCAACACTTCGACGCTGTTGTGGTGGACTGCGATAACGAGCAGAATGCCACCTTGTTGTTCAAGAGCGCGCGCAATTCGGCGTCCAACCAAACGTCGCTTGCCGTGGCCGTTGTGGAAGGTCAGGCCGGGGTCGCCAAGGCATTTCGTATTGGCGCTAATCTCGTCCTGACCAAACCCATAAATATCGAACAAGCCAAAGGAACGCTGCGGGTCGCGCGTGGCCTGCTGCGGAAGAGCGAACCGGCGAAGCCTGTAGCACCAGCGGCTGCTCCTGTACCGGAGCCGCCGCAGCCGAAGCCCGCGCCGCTGAAGCCGATTCTGGCGGCGAAGCCTCCGGGACCGAGCACGCTTCCACCGGTGCCTGTGCGCGCTGTCGAACCGCCCAAGCCTCCCGCGCCGGCGTGGCCTGTGGCAGCGGCGAGTTCCGCACCAAGCGCCAAAGATGATGATCCTTTGGACATCAGCTTTGATGAGCCCGCTGCGGCTGCACTGAAAGCGCCGGAGGCCGTTGTCAGGGCCCCGCAGTCCTTTCCATCGCCGGAACCAGCGGCCCCGGCGGTTGAGAAGCCGACATTTGCTGCCAGTTCTCCGATCAGCATGGGAGGCGCGGCGAGCGCGCCTGCTCCAGCCCGAAAAGCACCGGACGCTGCTGTTGAGAAAGCGGCCGAACATGCGGCTGAGACTATCGCCGAAAAGGCGGTGAGCGTCCCTTCGGGAGAGGCTACGGGTATTGTGGGATCGGCTCCGTCGTTCACGTTTGGGGGAGCAAATGTTGAGAGCGAATCGAGCGGCGGCAGCAAGAAGATCTTGATTGGAGCCGTGGCGGCGATCGTGGTGGCCGCTGCCGGCTACTTTGGATATACGCAGTACGAGTCGCATCAGAACCAGACAGCCGCGACTCAGGTCGCTCCCGCTGCGGCGGCTTCGCAGACAGCCAAGCCGTCGAGCAGACAGGCCGAGCCCGCTCCGGTACAGTCTGCGCCTGTGCCTGCGCCAGCGGCTTCAGCTCCGGTTTCGGAGCAGCCTAGCGATACGGTTGACGATGCAGATTCGAGCGCAAAAGAGATCAAGCTGCACTCGGCTCCGGCAACAAAGTCAGAACCTGCCACTCACGCTGTCGACAAACCCGCGACGGCTGACAAGCCGGCCGAAACGCCTCTAGTGGTTAAAGGTGGAAAAGAACCAGCGATTCATGCGAAGGCAGCGCAGGAGGATGCGCAGGCCCCCAGTATTGCTGGAATAGCGGCTCCTGGCTCCTCGGCGCCACCTCTGAATTTCGTGCCCGCGGCTGATGCCTCGGTGAAGCCGCTCTTGCAGAAGCTGAATATCTCGCAAGGTGTCTCGCAGGGACTGATTCTCAAGAAAGTTTCCCCGTCCTATCCGGCAAGCGCGATCCGTTTGCGGATCGAAGGCACTGTCGAATTGCTGGCCACAATCTCGAAAGACGGCAGCATCACGCACATCAAAGTATTGAGTGGAAATCAGCAGCTCACTCGGGCGGCCGTGGACGCCGTGAAGCAATGGAAGTATCGGCCTTACCTGCTGAATGGAGAGCCAGTCGAGATCGAGACGCAGGTTACGGTGAATTTCAAGCTGCCGCAATAAAATTTCGGGGTTCCAATCATTCAAGG
>DATJUF010000142.1:0-5991 GCA_035502655.1 Binataceae bacterium (SeqCode) | reverse complement strand
CGTGGACCAAGGACATCAAGACCACGATGGGATCGAAGAACTTTGAAAATTTTGTGCCGCCGGAGGATGCCGAGACCGCCATTCGCATCCGCAACGCGGGCGGCATCCTGCTTGGCAAGACCACCACGCCGGAATTTGGCGCGCGTCCCACCACCGAAGGCGGCCTATGCCCGCCCGCGCGCAATCCATGGAACCGCGATCATACGGCCGGCGGGTCGAGCGGCGGCGCGGCCTGCGCTGTGTCGGCTGGACTTGGACCGCTCGCCGAAGGCAGCGACGGTGGCGGTTCGATTCGCATCCCTTCGAGTTGCTGTGGAACCGTCGGGTTGAAACCATCGCGCGGCCGCGTCTCATGGGCACCGGTTATTGGCGAAGCCTGGGCCGGGTTCGCGACCAGCGGCCCGATTGCACGATCAGTCCGCGACATTGCGATGTTGCTTGATGTGATGGCCGGCCCAGTTGTAGGCGATCCATACTGGGCGCCCCTGCCGAATGAACCATTCAGCGCTGCTCTCAAGCGGCATCCGCAGAAGTTACGGCTCGCGGTTATCCTCGAAAGCGCCGAAGCCAAAGTCGATCCCGAAGTGAAAGCAGCGACCGAATCGGCACTCAAGTGCTTTGAGGATATGGGACACACGGTCGAACACCTCAAGCTTGATCCTGCTGCCATGCTGGCCGGAACGGCCAGCCTCATTATTAACGCCGGAATCGGCTCTACACCTTTCCCAGACCCTGAGCTGATGGATCCCGTCGTGCGCGTGACCTGGGAGTTCGGCAAAAACATCAAAGCCTCGGAATACATCAACGCACTCACGCAGATGCACAATATCTCCCGCACGATTATGCAGACACTCGCGCCTTACGACGCACTGATCACCCCGACTCTGACGCGGCCCGCGGTGCGTCTCGGTACATTGCCTTCCAAAGGCACCGACTGGGCCAAAGAAGTCTTCGAATGGCTCGCCTTCACCTATCCCTTCAACGCCACCGGCCAGCCCGCTTTCTCACTTCCGAATGGCTTTTCCAAGGCAGGCCTGCCGATTGGACTGCAAATCGTCGGCCGCCAGAACGATGAGGCCGGAATTATTTCGCTGGCTGCTCAGTTCGAGGAAGCGCGTCCCTGGAAGGACCAGCATCCGCCGCTCGATTGATCCATCTCGCGGGACTTTCGTTCCGCGTGCGAAAAAGTTAAGTTACTTCCAAATCGATGCCGGCCTAGCCTCGTTTTTGGTTGTATTAGTCTATCAACGTTAGGCATCCTTGACGCTTGATGAACGATGCCATACCCATCAACCTACCCGCGCCGCGCCCGTCGCACCGGCTCGCTATTCCGCAGCACGCGGCTCTTCATGCCGTTCGCGCGCCGCGCCCTATCGCTGATCACTGATTCCTGATGGCGGCTGCTCCTTCACAAGGTTCCGCGCCGCCGCAATTCACCGCCGCTGCCTCCAACAAATGGCTGATCGCGATCGCCGTGATGCTCGCGACGATCATGGAGGTGCTCGACACCACCATCGCCAACGTCGCGCTGCTGCATATCCGCGGCAGCCTCTCCGCCGGAGTTGACGAGGCTGCCTGGGTTCTCACCTCTTATATCGTCGCCAACGCCATCATCATTCCGATCACTGGATGGTGCGGGTCTTACTTCGGCCGTAAGCGCTACTTCCTCTTTTCGATCCTGTTGTTCGTCGGCAGTTCGCTCGTGGCCGGCGCCTCACCCAATCTCCAAACCCTAATCGCCTGCCGCGTCCTGCAAGGCATCGGCGGCGGTGCCATGATGCCGCTCTCCCAGGCCATCCTGATGGAGACCTTTCCTCCCGAAGAACAGGCCGTCGCGATGTCGGTCTGGGGCCTTGGCATGATGCTCGGTCCCGTGATGGGTCCGCTGCTCGGCGGCTGGATCACGGATAATTACAGTTGGCGCTGGATCTTCTATGTCAACGTGCCGGTCGGAAGCCTCGCCGCTCTGATGGTCGCTACCTTCGTCCACGATCCGTCCTATATTCGCCGTGCCATCAAGTCGATCGACTGGTGGGGCCTTGGTTATCTCAGCATCGGCGTCGCCTGCCTTCAAATCATGCTTGATAAAGGTGAGCGGCTCGACTGGTTCAGTTCACACGTCATCATCGGACTGGCCATCTTCGCACTACTCGGCACAGTGTTTTTCATCGTCCGCGAAATGACCACCGAGGAGCCGATCGTCGATCTTCGCGTGCTGCACAATCGTACCTTCGCGACCGGAACGCTCTTCACCACTATCATCATGTTCGCGATGTACGGCACTTACATCTTGATTCCCCTCTATTGCCAGCAGATTGCGGGATATACGCCGCTGATGGCCGGGATGGTACTCTCGATCCAGAGCTTCGCCACCTTTGCTTCGATCGTCTTCGCCGGCCGCCTGTTCAACCGCTTCGACCCGCGCGTGATGGTCGCGATCGGCTGCCTGCTCGGCGGCTACGGCTCATGGGCCATGGCGCACTTCTATACCGGTATTGATTTCTGGAATATCGCGATTCCCGGCATCTATCGCGGCGTCGGCTCTGGCCTGATTTTCATTCCACTTTCGACTATCAGCCTCGGTGCGGTCTCGAAAGAAGAGATGGGCACCGCCTCAGGCCTCTTCAATATGGTCCGCACCATCGGCGGTAGTATCGGCATCGCGGTCCTCATCGCGATGCTCAGCAGCCATGCGCAAATCCATCAGAGTTACCTGAGCGCGCGCGTCGACACCTTCAGTTTTGGCGAGTGGATCCGCTCCTATCCTTCCGCCTCTGGCATGTTCAATCAGATCGATCGCCACGGCCAGGCCCCCCTCCTCGACATGCTCTATATCGAAATGCAGCGGCAAGCCTCGGTGATGGCTTTCCTCGACGACTTCCGCCTCATCGCTTATATCTTCTTTTTCTTGACGCCATTGGCGTTCGTGATGCGTCGTCCAGCATCCTTTAATGCTCCCGCTGCGGGTCATTGACCGCGCGGCGTAACGTTCTTCGGATGACCCTTCTGCACCACCATATTTCTTCTAACCAACTCATTACTGGATTAGCCTGCCTTTAATGACAGAGAAACGCTTATTTGTGGCGGGCTTGCCATCAACGGCTTAGGATGGTACGCAGTCACTTTCCCGCTGAGGGCAGGGCGCTTTCTGGCTCGGGGACAGCCTGGCGCCCGCCCGACAGTCGGGATTATGGGGAGAATTCCAGCTGATGGCGGCATCGAGCAGCGGCAGACAGCCCTGGGGACTGGGCAAGTACATCCTGCAGTTTCGCGTCCCGATTGGGCTGGTTTTAATTCTGATTACCGCCTACTTCGGCTATTGGGCCGCTCACGTCAAAATCGCCACGCGTTTCGAGAATTTCTTCCCCGCTCAAAACGAGGACACCGCGCTCTATCGCCAGTACCAGAACCAGTATGGCGGCGCTCAAACCCTCATGCTGATGATGCGGGTCAAGCATGGCGACATCTTCAATTACTCGACTCTGCAGAAAATCCAGGACCTGACCAGAGACGTCAACATCCTCCCCGGCGTCGACCACAACGAGATTTTCTCGCTCGCCTCGTATCGCGTCGCCTTCACCAGGGCGATTCCCGGCGCACTGATCTCGACCAACTTCATGTATCCCAAGGTGCCCTCTACCCCGGCCGAACTCGCCGAATTGAAGCGCAATGTCTTCGCTCATCGCGAGGCAGTGGCGGGCCTCATTACCTATGACGACAAGGGCGCGCTGATAACCGCCAGCTTCAACGAGGGTGCGCTCGACTACGGCCTCCTGTTCAACGACGTTCAGAATCTGATCAAGAAATACAGCGACGCCAATACCAGGATTTACGTCGCCGGCCAGCCGATGGTATCTGGCTGGGGCTATTATTATCTCGACCGCATCAAGCTAATCTTCGCGATTTCCATCGCGCTGATGCTTACCCTTCTCTACCTAAGTATCGGCCAGCGCAGCAGTTGGTGGGCCCCGATTATTACCGGCTCGTTCTCCGCCATGTGGGGCCTCGGCTTCGTCAGCCGGATGGGCTACAACTTCGACCCGGTGATGCTGGTCATCCCGTTTATCCTGACCGCTCGCGACTTGAGCCACGGCATCCAATGGCAAGGCCGTTATTACGACGAGCTCGACCGCCTCGACGATAAGTTGCTGGCCTGCGCCGCCACTACCGACGTGATGCTGCCGCCGGGGTTGCTTTCGATTCTAGCCGACATCGCCGGCATCGTTTTCATTTCGTTCGGCGGCATCCCCGTACTGAAGGAAATCGGCTTAGGCGGCGCTGTTTGGCTCGCCGCAAGCCTCACGATGGTCTTCGTCTTCCAGCCGATTTTTATGAGCTTCCTGCCCCGTCCGCGTATCCGCGAGCGGAGTTGGCTGACCCGTCATCGCGACGGGCGCCGAGGCCTCTTCGGCGGGTTTGTTAACTGGCTAATCCATGTTCCCGTTACGCCGGGCGTCATCCGCACGTTTTTGCTGGCTGGGGGTGCCGCCTTCATCGTCTTTGGCGTCATCTCAGGGCAGCGCGCCCGCATCGGCTACGAAGCTCCCGGAACGCCGCTTTACAAGCCGAATGCCAAGGTCAACAAGGACATCGCGGAGATCGGCAAGTTCTTTCCCACCGACGTCGGCTGGATCGTCCTCGAAACTCCCGACTATCCCAGCCCTCAATCAGGCCTCGGCCCCTCCCTCTTGCGCATGACCAACGACCTCGGCCCCTTCCTGCTAAGCCATGGTGATGCGATTGGCGTCGTGAGTTTCGGCTCTCAGGTGATCAAGCCGCTCAACATGATGTTCCATTACGGCTTCCCCAAATTCTGGAAGATCCCGAATGGCACCGAGCTTGGCGGCAATCTCTGGTATCTCTTCATGGCCGGAACTGCGCCGGGCGAAATGGAACGGTTCTTCGCTCACACACCTAAGATGACCAGCAGTTGCGTTCGCATCCTGCTGCCTGATCATACCTACACGCGGCTCAATAACCTGCGCAGGGACATTCAAGCCTTCGTCGCCGGCCGGGTTACACCCGACCCCACCCTTAACAAGGTCCGCGTGCGTTACCTCGGCGGAGAAGCCGGCCTCTATCTCGCCGCCAACGATGTCCTTTACCGGCTCGACTTCATCAATCTCACTTTCGTGCTCGGCGTGATTTATCTCTGCTGCTCGTTCACCTTCAGATCGCCAGTAGCCGGCCTGCTCTTTATCATCTCGTGCGTGATGGCCAACTTTGGCGCCTTTGTTTATATGAATGCCCGCAACATCGGCCTCACCATAGATACTATCCCCGTCATCTCGCTTGGTATCGGCCTCGGTGTCGACTACGGCATCTACACTGTCGCCCGCATTCGCGACGAGGTAATCGGTGGCGCCACTATTGACGAAGGCGTCGTTACCGCCCTGCATAGCACCGGCGCCTCGGTTTTCAGCACCTTTGCCGTGATGATCGGCGGCATCTTGCCGTGGGCCTTTTCCCCGCTACTTTTCCATAACGAAATGAGCGTGCTGCTGATTTTCCTGATGGCTACCAACATGATCGCTGGCGTGCTCATCCTGCCCTCGTACATCGCCTGGCGCCGACCGCGCTTTATCGCGCAATTTGAGAAGCCACCCGCCACGCTCCGCGCCGCTGCCAGCCGCTGAACTATTGCGAGAAGATGCGCCGCGTCCGATAATCAACCCAAGGAGAGCTACGCCGCTCCAGCGGTTATCGATTTGAGCAAACCGGCACTTATTACATTGGATTCGATTGTTTGCGCCATCGCCGGCCAGGTCTCGTGTGATTTGGACGGTGAGGCTGCAATTCTCAACTTGAAAAGCGGTGCTTACTTTGGCTTGGATCCAGTCGGTGCCTTTATCTGGAAACAGCTAGCTCAGCCGCAGCCGGTCAGTACCATCGCTGCCGCCATGCTCGATCAATACGACGTCGAACCGGAGCGCTGTCAGAAGGATTTGCTCGCGTTGCTGCACCAGCTCGACGACCGTGGCCTGCTCGAAA
>DATJUF010000141.1:0-8454 GCA_035502655.1 Binataceae bacterium (SeqCode) | reverse complement strand
AGACTCGCGACTTCGGCGTCAGGCTCGGGACCTTTTTTAGCCTTGTAGGCCACGACTGGCTCGGTGATGAAGCGGCGAATCAGGCTCTCGAGGGAGAAATCGGCGCCCTCAAATTCGGTCGTGTGATGGATCGACCCGGTCGGGCAGACCTCGCTGCACAAGCCGCAGTACATGCACTTGGCAATATCGATATCGAACTGCGAGATGACGATTTCGCGCGTCTGGGCATTTTTCTCGATAGCGATGGCGATGCAGTCAATGGGGCACGCGCGGTCACAGGCGAGGCATCCGGTGCAGATCTCCATGTCCACGTCGAGGATGCCACGGTAACGGAAGGGCAGCGTGTCCTGCACACGGGCCGGGATACGGTCGGGGTACTGAACCGTATAGGGGCGGCGAATCAGGTGCGATGCGCTGACGGCCATCCCATCGAAAATCGAGGTGACGGCTTCCTTCAGATGACGGAAGTAGGTGATAGCGGCTCCCATGGTGGTAAGAAGAACGGGCTCCTCAAATCGTAGGATGAAGATAAAGCGCCATCCGCGACTGACGTGTGTAGTGCACCACGCGGCTCATGAACAAGACGGCCGCAACTAAGCCGAGCGCCACCATAATCCATGAGGCGACTGGATTACCATCCGGCCAGATGGCGACCCATACAGCCGTGCCGATCATATCAACGAATGCGATGGGGACCAGGTACTTCCAGCAAAGCGACATCATCTGGTCGATACGCACGCGCGGAAGCGTCCCGCGTACCCACATCGAGACGAGGACCAGGAAGAGCACTTTGACGTTAAAAGTAATCAACTGGAGGACGTTCATCGTGATTGGATTCGAGCTGATATGCGGAAATTGCCAGCCGCCCATGAAGAGCGTCGCGACGATGGCCGAGGAGACAAACATGTTGCCCCATTCGGCCATGAAGAAGAACAAGTAGCGCATGCTCGAATATTCAGTGGCGAAGCCGGCCACGAGTTCCGATTCGGCTTCGGGCAGATCGAAGGGTGTGCGATTGTTTTCGGCGAGGCCCGAGATAAAGAGGATGAGCGCGGCAATCAAACAGAATGGATTGGCAAACATGAACCAGCGCTCGGGCGACCATCCTTGCGCGCGGATGATCCCTTGCATGGAGAGCGTGCCGGTAATCAGGACGACCGGGAAAATCGAGAGCCCGGCGGGAATTTCATAGCTGATAATCTGTGCGGCCGAACGGATGCCACCAATCAGCGACCATTTGTTGTTGGAAGCCCAGCCGGCCATCAGAACGCCGACGACGGTCAGGGCCGTGACAGCGGTCATGTAGAGGATGCCGACGTTGAGGTCAGCGAGGATCAGTGACGACGAAAAAGGCATCACGGCCCATGGCAGAATAAAGGCGAGCACTACGAGATAAGGCGCCAATTTGAAGAGGCGGCGATCGGCCTCGGCAGGAATCAGGTCTTCCTTGCAGACATGCTTGATGCCGTCGGCCAGCCATTGGAGGAAGCCATTCGGGCCGACGCGGTTGGGACCGATACGCGATTGGATGCGAGCCCATACGCGCCGCTCGACCCAGGTAACGACCGAGGCAAAGGGGACAGCGATAGCAAAGAGGACGATGGCGCAGAAGATCGCTATGCCGATCACGTAGATCAGCATCACCGGCGGGTGCGGACCGAAGGCGCCGCGGGCGATCAAGCTGTTTAGCCAGGCTTGCATAAGACGAATGCGGTCAGCGATCGATCTCCGGGGCGATAACGTCGAGGCTGGCGATAAGGACAACCAGGTCGGCGATCATCAGGCCACGGCTGAGTTTTTGAATTATACCCATCGCGGCGAAGGAGCCGGTACGCACGTGGACGCGCCACGGATTGGCGGTGCCGTCGCTGACGACGTACCAGCCCTGATCGCCGCGCGCGCTTTCGACGCGGACCTGGCATTCGCCGGCGGGCGGCTTGAAATTACGTACAACTTTGGCAAGAACGGGGCCCTCGGGGATTTGGGTAAGGGCCTGGCGGAGGATCTTCGACGACTCGGTCATTTCACGGATACGCATCATGTAGCGGTCCATCGCGTCGCCAACGGTGCCCCATTCACCGGTACCGATAGGGATATTGAAATCGAATTCGGGATAGACCGAATAAGGGATATCGCGGCGCACGTCCCATTTGACGCCGGAGGCGCGCAAGTTGGGGCCGACCAGATTGTAGTTGATAGCCTCCTCGGCGCTGACCGGCGCCACGTTGGCGAGCCGCTGGACGCAAATCTTGTTGTAGGAAAAGAGTGCGTTGAATTCGGTGATAATCGGGTCGAGATGGTCGAGGTAGGCGAGCGCCTTTTCACGCCAGCCGGGCGGCAGATCCCAGGCGACGCCGCCGATACGCATATAGTTGAAGGTCAGGCGCGCACCGCATAG
This sequence comes from Binataceae bacterium (SeqCode), assembly GCA_035502655.1. Taxonomy (GTDB): domain Bacteria; phylum Desulfobacterota; class Binatia; order Binatales; family Binataceae; genus DATJUF01. The sequence continues at coordinate 6,056 of DATJUF010000141.1, read as the reverse complement.
CTCTTCGATCAGGTCGTTGATCATTTCGCGCTCGCGTAAGGCATGGAGGAACGGCGTCATCGCGCCGATATCCATACCCATCAATCCGACCGTCAACAAATGCGAGGCGAGGCGATTGAATTCGGCGGCAATTACACGGCAATACTCGCCGCGGCGCGGAACCTCGATATTAGCGAGCCTTTCGCAGGCCATCCCCCAGCCCTGATTGGTAAACATAGCACAGACGTAATCGACGCGGTCGGTGTAGGGCATAAAGCCGTGATAACCGACTTTTTCGGCGATTTTTTCGATGGAGCGGTGGAGATAACCGACGTCGGGAATCGCCTCGCGCATCACCTCGCCGTCGGCGCGAATCACGAAGCGCAGCACGCCGTGGGTCGAGGGATGCTGCGGACCCATGTTGAGGGTCATCTCTTCCGTTCTAAGCGTGCTCATTTTTTCTTTTCGTCGAGACGCAAGATCGGGCTTTCGCGTACCGTCGAGATACCATGATATTCGGCCGGCTCGACAAAATCTTTGCGCAGCGGGAAGCCGGGCCAATCTTCGGGCATCAGGATGCGGCGCATATCGCTATGGCCATCAAAGGTAACGCCAAGCAGATCGAAAATTTCGCGCTCCATCCAGTTGGCGGACTTCCAAATGCCTTCAACGGTGGGAAGAACCGGATTTTCCCGCGAGAGCCGGACCTTGAGCACTGCCTCATGGCGCAGACGGTAGGAAAACAGATGGTAGACGACTTCGATGCAGTCCTTACGGTCAACGCCAGTCTGATTACTGAGGCAATCCATCGCGAGCTCGGGATCCTCGCGCAGATAGCGGCAAATATCAAGTAAAGCTTCAGATTTGATCACAGCGAAGAGCCCGGGCGGCTTGAGCGAGACCTCGGCCACCTTATCGCCGAAACGTCCTCCAATAAGATCGAAGATCGCGGACGGTTCCATTTAAGCCTGAGCGGGAAGTTCGACAGTGCGCTCGCGCGCAAGCCAGCGCTCGGCCATGATCTTTTCCTGGAGCTTAAGGAGGCCTTCGGTGAGCGCTTCGGGACGCGGCGGACAGCCGGGAACGTAAACGTCGACGGGAAGGATTTTGTCGACGCCGTCACAGACCGAATAGGCAAGCTGGAATAGGCCACCGCAATTCGAGCAGCTACCCATCGAGATGACGTACTTGGGGTCAGGCATCTGATCGTAGAGCAGGCGCGTGCGGAGGGCCATTTTCAGGGTGAGGGTGCCCGCAATAATCATCAAGTCAGATTGGCGGGCGGAGGCTCGCGGGGTTGCGCCGAAGCGCTCGATATCCGAGCGGGGGCCGCCCGTATGCATCAATTCAATGGCGCAGCAGGCGAGGCCGAAAAGCATATACCAGATGCTCGACTTACGCATCCAGTTGATCATTTCATCGGTCTTGGTGGTGAGGACGTAATCCGGCAGAGTATTGAGCAAAGGCATGCGCGTATCCTCGCGGACTGTGTCTAGTCGGGAACTTGCTTAATCCATTCGAGATCCCGTTTGACCCATACATAAATGAGTCCGACAAATAAAATGAGCAAGAAGATCAGAATTTCGCTGAGGGCATAGAGCCGCTGTCCGCGGCGCACCCAATCGAGGTAAACGGTGGCAATTGGATAGACAAAAGCAACTTCGACCTCAAAGATCACGAAGACAAGAGCAATCAAATAAAAGCGAACATTGAAGTTAATCCAGGCATTGCCGGTGGGCGGCTCGCCGCATTCGTAAGGCATGAGCTTGCGCGCGAAAGGATTGTTCGGCGCGAGCAGCTTTTGCAGGCCGATCATAGCGGCCATGAAAAGCAGGCCGATGATGGTCAAGGCGAACGGTATGGCAAAGCCAAAATACATTAGATGCTCGTTTCCGTGTAGTTTGGCGTGGACGGATTGTCAACCAAGGAAGCATGGATAGGGAAGAGCCGCGGCAACAGCAGACGGTTAACGCTTCAGATGATGACGCACCGTGTTGAGCGCCTCGTGATCGAGCCATGCTCCATGATGCTTCGGGCAGACCATCGCACCCGCGTGGAGCGACGCCTCCGCTATAAGCGCGTCGCCGCATTCGGGACATTTCATACCCGCGTGGCGATGGCGTAGCTTCTCGAGCAATTCCTCTTCCTGCTGGCGTACCCATTGGTCCTCGCGAGCCTTTCGGATGTCGTGATATCTCTCGCCCAGCCTATCTTTGCTATTTTCGCTCATTTTCCCCTCGCGAGATCCACCGTCAGATCATGTCCTTGATTAGTTTGCCGGAGCGCGCCGATTCAACCGTAGCGTCAAATTTGGGACCAAGATCGACGCCCATTTGTTGTGCGCGCTTTTTGGCCCATAAGCCGACGTTGCGCGAGTCACGATAGAAGGATTCGCCACGGGCCTGCGTGGTATCGAAGTTAGCCAGCCGCGACCCTTCACTTTCAACTACGGCAAAGGCCGACATCACGCGCCGAGTCTCAGGGGAACCGCAATCTTTGCAGGAAGGTGGAGTCTCGCGCTCCGAACCAAGAATCACTTGGGAACTCAGGTGGCCGCAGGCGGCGCATTGGTATTCGTAGATAGGCATAAGATTATGGCTGCTCGTGCCAGCCGCTATTCAACGCTCAGAATAGAACAACTGTGGGCGGGCAGCAATTCGCCTTTTACAGCCCTGATTCGTGGCAAGACTTTAGTATAGAGGCAACCGCCCAGGAATGGCTTCACACGCGAGTCAGCCACGTCTTGCCTCATCGGAGGGAACGCAACTGATAGAGCTCGGGCGGGCCTCCGCCACCGATCACATTGGCCTTGAGGATTGAAAGGAGTCGCTCACGCACGGAGGGAGCAAGGACGAAAAGCTGATCGGGGCGTGCAACAAAGTAGATGGTCCTATCCGCAGGCGGGCCATAGCGGGCGAGCGCGCGCGGCAGCGGCGGTACGCCGATGCCGTAATAATAGGCAAATTCAGGGTCCTGCCACGGGACATAAATAGTCGCAGTACCGAGGCGCTCGTGGACCTCGCGAGCAAAGAGGCGGAGGCTTCGGGTGGCGGCTTCGCGAGGCTTAAGCAAAGCGGTCCAAGTGAGCGTCAGGGCGAGAGCGATGATCGCGAGGCCGAACCCGGAGCGGGAATCATTACGGAGCCAGAGGCCGTACAGGCAGAGGACGGCGCCGATGACGATCGCGGTTAGCAGGCCAAGGAATGGGGCCTCATGGTGAGCGACGCCGCTGACGAATATCTGTGCGAAGGAAGCATCGGCGGAGTGCAATTTGAGGCGGCTGAGGCTGATTTGCTGCCCGTCTGAGATAAGGATGAGGATGGTAATCGTGCCGAGACCGGCCGCAAGGGCGATAAATCCTGTGAACACATCGCGGAGTAAACGTGCAGCATTCGTTGCTATCGCACTAAGTGCGGGGCTGAAGAGAGCAGCGATGATGATGGCGAGGGGAGGAATTGCCGGAAGAATATAGTCATCGCGCTTGGCACTGGCGAGGGAAAAGATGAGTAAGACCGTGAGGACCATCGCAGACTGATAGGTAACGGCACGGTGCGCGCGTTCATCTAGCCGAGGCAACGCCGCGATCACCGATGGCAGCAGGAGGCATAGCGGCAGAGTGCCGCCAAGAAGGCGAATCGCGATGTAATAGAAAGGGCGTGAAGCCTCGCCCGTGCCGCCCATAGCGGCCGGCATGAAATGGCCGAAGTTCTCTTGCGCGAAGACGCCGAGCAAATCACTTTTGCGGCCTTCGATAAAAGCCGGCACGTACCATAGCGCCGCGATCGCTGAGGCGATAGCCAGAATTGCCCAAGGCCAGCGCGCGGTTAACATCCGCAAAGGATTCGCGCGCATCAGCAGCAGGTAGATGGTGGCGGCGACGGCGGCGAGGACCAGCGCGATCGGCCCCTTGGTCAAAATACCCAGGCCAAGGATGAAGCCGATGGCGGCTACACGGCGAGTCGAAATGCGGCCTTCAAGCAGCGGTTGGAGCAGGTAATAGCCGGTGAGCGTAAGGGCCGTCATCAACATGTCGGTAAGGGCGAGCGTGGCGCGCGAGGCGAAACCGTACATCCCAAGCAGGAAAAGAAAGGCGAGCCAGCCAGTCAGGCCGTCGAATTCGGCGGAGACCCAGAACATCACCTCGGCGGTGATCGCCGCGGCGGCAATCAGAGAGGGAAGACGAGCGAAGGCTTCGTTGACATGCCCGCCAGCCGCTTCCACTGCCAGGGCTGAGAGCCAATAGAAGAGGGGTGGCTTGCGCTCGACATAGCCATAATAATCATAGGGAAGCAGCCAATGGCTGTGCTGCACGATATCAACGACCCATTGCGCCGATTGCGGCTCCTGGTCCTTGGCGAAAGGGGCGTCAAGGCCGGCGCTCAGGAATGCAAGCGCAATGATGAAGGCGAGCATGGTTCGCCTGAACGCTGGCGTCAGCATGCAAAACTTAAAGTCATAGAAGAGATTTACCGAGACCTAAGGGAGGGGCGGCGGTGCAAGGTGGGTAATCGAGCCGCTTAAGTCGAGCATAGCGATTTCCATCGCAGCGGCGTTATGGGCATAGCCGATCTGGCCGCGGCGATTGACCACGATAAGGCCAGCTTCGCCGGCCGTCATGTCACGCAGAGCAGCGATAATGCGAGTGGCAGCTAGTGACGGATTGATGCGTGAGAGCAATTCGACGACAGCGCGGCACGACGCCATCCGCATGATCGCCTCGCCGGTGCCAGTGGCCGAAGCGCCCCCGGCTGCGCTGGCGTAAAGGCCCGCGCCAATGATTGCGGAATCACCGATACGTCCGGCGATTTTGCCTGCGACCCCACCGGTGGAAGTTGCCGCGGCGAAATTACCCCGACGATCGCGGGCAACGGCGCCGACGGTCCCGTGAGAGCTTGTGCCATGCGCGCCGGCAACTTCGTTGCGTGCAAGCCAGCGTTGGCGAGCACGCGGGCTGATCAGATCGCTGGGGCGGCAGAGCTTAATCCCCACGCGCCGAGCAATCGTTTCTGCACCCGCCCCGCCCATTAGAACATGTGGTGTCGTGTCCATCACAGCACGTGCGAGAAGAATCGGATTGCGCACACGGCTAACAGTCACGACACCCCCAGCACGAGTTCGTAAAGAGCGCGAGCCTTGCGGCGAAGTAGCCGGCGCTTGTGTTCGCGCATTGGCAAAAGCGGCGTCATCGCGTTGCTGCTCGGCGACCATCACGCCCGCGTCCATTTCGACGCGGCCATCGATGGTCAGGACCGAGCCGTAGCCTGCGTTGAAGAGCGGATCATCTTCAAGCACGACTACCGCAGCCATCACGGCGTCGAGGGCGTTGCCGCCGTCACGCAGGATCGCGGCCCCACGCGCAACGGCTTCGAGCAAAGCGCGGCGGCGGCCGGGACGGTCAGCGGGAGCGGAAAGAGCGCCTGCGCCGCCATGGACGATCAAGACAGGAGGAGTGGAATGGCGCGGCATCTCCAATAGGTTGTGGGGAGCGGCAGAAAAATACAACCGGTGAAAACAGTTCGAATCCAATTAGGCAACGAAATTCATGCGCGGGGAATCAGAGAGGGCGAGAAGCCCAGAGAAAGAGGCGGCGGAAGGGGAAAATCAACCGGCCCGTACTGCCGTAAGCGTACGCGAGACGGCGTTCGAACTCGCCAAGAAATTCGTCATGGCGCGCGGCGGGCAGATAATCGAGGACACGGCGGAGGACGGTTGCACGCGACCAAGCGACGACCGCGGCTGGACTTTCCATCGGATGCTGAAAGGTGTGGTAGTAGCAATCGATTGCGGTGAAGCCGAGATCCGTAAGAATTGCGCGGTAATCCTCAGGTTCGCGGACGGTGAGGGCTTCCTTCAACTCAACGCCGATAGCGGCGCGCCAATGCGGCTCGGCGGCCAGAGCACGGAGAGTAACCTGCGCAGTCTCATGGCCGTTGGCAGGCATTTGGACGACGAGGCGTCCGCCCGCCTTGAGAGCATTGAAGCAAGCGGCGAAAACCGGCTGTTGATCGCTGATCCATTGCAGGGCTGCGTTAGAGAAGATGACGCTATAGGTATTGGCGGCGATGAGGTTGCGCAAA
>DATJUF010000140.1:0-30460 GCA_035502655.1 Binataceae bacterium (SeqCode) | reverse complement strand
CCGCTGACTCGCGGCGCCGCTGGAAGGACTTGGGAGATCAGGCTTTCACTCAAGAGTGACCCCATGCCCGCTGCCGTCTATCCGCTGCTCCTGCTGCTGTGCGTGTTCGTGCTCGGCTCGGCCTTCTTCAAGAGCGAACTGTTCGGCCACTTCCTGCTGCTGGCCTTTGCCATCGCGCTGATGGTGGTCATCAACCATTACACCGAACTCTATGTCTGGGGCCTCGCTTATCAGGCCCGCATCCCCTGGCTGCGCTATTTTCTCGCCCGCAGCGCCATCACCGCCGCCTCCATCGCCCCGGCCATTGTCCTCGGCCTGGTCTGGACCGTCCGTGAGCGGGTCCACAGCTTTGCTCTCTATGCCGCCGCTCTCGCCACCGCCACCTCGGGCCTGGCCACCGCCTACGGCGAAATCGCCCGCCTCGCCCCGTACTACCCGCGTTTTTCGCTCTTCACCCTGCTCGGCTACACTGATCAATTCGCGGTGGTGGGTGCGGTGGTGCCGATCTCCCTGAGTATCGCCGCCCTGCGCAAGGCCCGCCTGCCCTTGGTCGTGCCCCAGCCGGTGCGCCGCGCCGCCTCGGCGCTCCACGGTGAGAGCGACTGGCTGCCGCTTTCGGCGGCGAAAGCCTGGTTCAAGCACGGCGGCATCATCATCGGCGAGGCCTGCCGTCCCGATTTGCAGCCCAAGCAGGCGGGTAAAGCCCCCCTGCTCCGCTATGACGGCACTGAGGGTTCAGGCCATCTGCTGGTCTTCGCCGGCTCCGGCGGCTACAAGACCACCGGCACGGTGGTTCCTTCGGCCCTGGAATGGCCTTCCGGCCTGGTCTGCCTCGATCCCTCAGCCGAAGCCGTCCGGCTGGTCTACGCGGCCCGGCGGGGCCTTAGCCACCGCGTGGTGGCGCTTAACCCCGAAGATCCCCGCTCGGACTCCTTCAACGCCCTCGATTGGATCGATCCCACTACCGATCGTGCCCTGATTGATATTCAGGCAGTGGTCGGCTGGCTCTGCGGCGAGACCCCCGGCGAGCGCTATAACGATTATTTCAAGCACGCCGCCCGCGCCCTGCTCGGCTGCCTGCTCGCCGATATCGTTTTCGATGCCGCCCTCTTGTCGGAGCGCAAGACGCTCGCGCTCCTGCGCCAGCGGGTCGCGCTGCCAATCCCGGAACTCAAGGAGCTGCTCGAAGCGATCTACGCCAAGGGTGCCAGTTACGGTTTCGGCTTTCCCGCGCAATTGGCCGGCAACTTGAAAGACATCACCGAAAAGCAGTTCTCCGGCTTCTATGGCGAGGCCGGCAACGCCACTGCCTGGCTCGCCATCCCGTCCCTCGCCCGCCTGGTCTGCGGCCAAGGCAACGGTCAAGGCTTTCAGACTCGCCATCTGCTCTCGGGCAAGCTCGATGTGTTCATCAACCTGCCCCTCAAGGTCCTGCAATCGAGCCCGCAAGCCGCCCGCGTCATCCTCGGCGCCCTGCTCAACGCGGTTTATGAGGCCTGCGGCCTCCTGCGCGGCGGGCGGCTGCTGTTCCTGCTCGATGAGGTCGCCCGGCTCGGCTACATGGGCATTCTCGAGGCCGCCCGCGACACCGGCCGCAAGTACGGCATCAATCTCTGCTTGATCTACCAGTCGCTCGGCCAATTGACCCAGACCTGGGGCGTCCATGGCCGCCAAGCCTGGTTCGATGCCGCCTATCTGCGGCTCTTCTCCCATATCCAGGACTATGAGGCCGCCGAGTACTTATCGAAGGCTTGCGGCGAATTTACCGCGCTAGGCGATTCCATCACCGAAGGTTCCGGCTCCTCCTCCAGCTGGCAGCACCGCAGCCGGTCTTCCCATCAATCCACCAGCCGCCAGCAGGTCGCCCGCCGCCTGATCAAGCCCGAAGAGGTCCTCCATCGCCTGCGCTACGACGAGCAGATCGTCCTCATCCAGAATGCCCCGCCGCTGCGCTGCGGACGCGCGATTTATTTCCGAAGGCCTGACATGGTCGCTCGGGTCAAGAGCGGCACAGCTCGCAACGGAGTCCGGCCATGAGCGAATCGAAAAGCACGGTGAACTATCTTTTCGGCGACAGCGATCGTGCGGCGCAGCGGCTTGAGCTGCTGGCGCACATCTTCCATGATTCGACGCGCGCCTTGCTGCTCAAGGCCGCGAGCGGCAACGCCTGGCGGCTCGCGGTAGACCTTGGATGCGGTCCTGGATTCACGACTGCGCTCATCGCGCAAACCCTCCAGTGCGATCGGGTGGTGGGGCTCGATACCTCCGAAAGCTTCCTCAAGCTGGCGCGCGCCGCGATGCCGGGAGGACCATCGTTCGCAGCCCACGACATAACAAAGGTTCCGTTTCCGTGCGGGGAGGCTGAGGTCATTTTCTGCCGTTACCTGCTCACGCATTTGCATGACCCGGAGGCGATCGTCGAACGATGGGCGACGCAATTGGGCGCGGGTGGACTGCTGATAATCGAAGAAGTGGAAACGATCCGAACGGCACATCCCGTGTTTGCCTGTTACCTGCAGATTGTCGAAGCGCTGCTTGCGAGCCAATCGAACCGGCTTTACGCCGGGGCCCTGGTAGGAGCGCTAGGCTCTTCAGGCAGTCTCAAGCCGTTGCTGAACGAGGTACGGATGGTCCCCGTTAGAAATTGCGATGCGGCCGGGATGTTCGTGCTGAACCTGGATGCATGGAAAGATAGCGCGTTTGTTCGAGCGAACTACCCCCACAAGGCCATTTTGGAGCTGGAGACAGCACTAATCAGGATTGCCGAAGAGGAGACACCTGCAAGCGAAATCACCTGGGAAATGCGCCAGGGTTCGTTCCGTCGAAAGTAAAGGTGATTATTTGCGCTGATTGGCAGCGGAAGATATTTCCTCCACTCTTTTGGGCCGTTTTGCGGCCCATTTTCCCGCCGCTCTGGGCCTGGGCAGGGCGGCGGCGCGGTATTTTTTGGTTTGGCATTTAGATTCTTGGTGGCCCGTAGGGCCCACCTTTTAGGTATTCCGGCGTGAGTCAGATCCTTATCGGAAAGCTATAGGTTCAGATTATAGGATTGTGTGACCAAGTGAGCGTGGTTTTTGGCTGTTTTGGTGACCAAGTGAGCGTGGTTTTGGTGACCAAGTGAGCGTGGATAAAACGAGCCAGTTGTGAGCCAGAGAGTACTTTCACTCGTCCACTCTCGAAGGTGACCAAGTGAGCGTGATTTTATGCTGTCAAATCAACGGTTTTTGAAAATTGGACCCGACATCACCGTGAGACGTCGGCCAATGGGTGGAGGGCTATTACGAGCCGTCATGCCCCTGCTGTCGAGCTCAATTCGGGCGCTTTGGTAGCGCTGCTGGACCTGCGAAAGAGTCTTGCGAAAAAAGCGCTTGAAATCGGCCATGCGATCGTAGTCAGGGCCGAACTGCTCCTTGAGGGAAACCCAGGTAATGAAGGCGGGTTTACGTGGGTCTATGCGATGGAGTCGCTGGGCCAACCATGCGTAAATATCGAGGCCCATCGCGCTGTGCGCCAGAGCGCCAAGGTCGGCTTCATTGAGCGGGACCGCATGGTGCTTCAAGCTATCAAAGTATTCCGTCGAAAGTCGCACCGTTGAGGGCCATAGAACGCGCTGCCGTTCGTCTTTCGGGAGCCACAATTCGAATCCCGTCACGACGTGGGTGTTAATCTGCATAACCCGATCGCGTTGGACCATGGCCAAGCGGATCTCCGCGTTGGATAATCGAGTTAGCTGCTGTTTGAACGTCTGGATTTCACGCCCGGTAGTGAAGCCGCGGATGCGCTTCACGAAAGCCGTAAGACTGTTATCAATCGCGATTTCTGGTGAGCTGAGCCGAAGAGCTTCAGCGTTTAGATGGGCGAGAATCAAGCGCGGTTTGGGGCCCCAAGGTAGACCGATATTAACGTAGTCGTCACTGCTTGCATCAAAGGCGCGGCCTGCTTCGATTTCAAGGGCCGCAAATCCCTGCCGCCTCTTCCATAGCCGCACACCATCGCCGGGATCGCGATAAGGCAATCCCGTCTGGCAGAAGACTGAATGCTGAAAGCAAAGCTCCTGGTCGTTGTCCGAAGATGGCGCGAGCAAACGGTTTTGGATCCGCGAAAGGGACTTCAGCGGCCGGTCTGCCGCCTGTGCGAATTGAGACTGCGGCGGGCTCATCAAGGACTGATTCAGAATATCGCCTAAGACGGCCTGACCGCCCTCTCCCGCCGCCCTTCCACGCCCTTTGATAGCCGCCTGTTTTTGTAATCTTTCTAGCAACTCGTCGAGTTTTTCCACCACGCCATCTCCAAACTCCACGTCACTCTAACGTTAACGTCAAGTCGCTATAACGTTGTCACTGCTCGACGCTGAGCTTGTCGAGAAGTGCTTCCAGTATCCAAGCATGTCGCGATGGCGGTACGGTCCGCTTGCGGCGGTTCTTGTCGATGCGCTTAATCAGCTCCGGCGATAGCCGCAATTGGACAAGCATACGCCGGCTATCATCCGCGGCGCCCTCAGGAACCGTCCCGCCTTTTTCAATTAGCGCGTTAACCCGGCGCTCATCGGAGGCAAGGGATATGGATTGCGGTTTTGCGCGTATTGCCATGGCAGTTTTTATCCTACAGCCGGACGTTGAAACAACGTTTTATCAACGTTAAAACAATGTGTAAATAAAGTCATAATCTCAGCGTTAGCTCTGGGATTCCGTTGTGAGCCAGTGAGTTCGGTAACGGCGAGCCCCTGACTGGCGGCATGCGCGAAGGCTTTGCGACTACCCAGTGGCGTATCGATGAAGGTAAGGCTTTTGATATCTCGTAGCAGCTCTACCGCTTCCGCATTATCCGTGCCTTGGCCCTGTGGATCCGTACGGTTCAGGAACACGTACGCCTCAAGCTTTGGGTTCGCCGTGCGCATTTCGTCGACCAGCACGGCTACTTTGTTCAGTGTCCAGATATCGAAGCTGCGCGGCGCAAAGGGAATCAAAAGGAGATCGCTGATGGTCAAGGCTGCCCGCTGGCTGGTCGTATCCCGGCCGCCGGTATCGATAATTACGTGGTCGTACCTGGGGGCGAGTTCCATCACCTCGGTGCGCACGCTACGGCCGGTAAGCTTGGTGCAAGTATAACGTGCCGCGTTGGGATGGTCTTCCTTTCGAGCTGCAGTGAAGTCCGCTGCGGTTTCCTGATCGTCGGCGTCCACCAAGAGAACGTCGTCTTTCTGCCCAGCGGCGATGCAAGCCAAGTGGGTCGCCACGGTAGTCTTGCCGGTACCGCCCTTGATGCCGCCTACAGTGATTATCATCCGCCTCTCCTCCACCCATAGCACGTCAAAGTGACGTGATAGCCATCTTAATATAACGTCATATAAACGTCGTCAATGAGCGTAGGGAAGGGCGGTATTGTCGAACCACCAGATCGGCGCGGGTACAATGCCCTCATGGACTTGCCTGCCGGTTTTCCGCGATCGCCGAGACCGCCCAAGAGCTTCAACCGATCAGAACTGGTCCGCACGCTTTACGAGCGTTTCGGAGCGAACGGCGGAGAAGGGCAGGGCCCGCGGCTTAGGCGGCGGGAGGAAGCCGAGCGCCTGGTCAGCTGCTTGCTGGAAGAGATCGCCAGCGCGCTGGAGCGCGGCATGCGGGTGGAATTGCGCGGGCTCGGCGCGCTCAACGTCAAGGCCAAGCGCGAGCGGCAGGGGCGTAACCCGCGCACCGGCGAAGCGGTAACCATCGACGCCCGCCGCGTGCTGCGCTTCCGGGCCAGCGGGCTGCTGCTCGCCCGGCTTAACCGGCGTACGAACCTGCGGCCGCAACGTCCTAAGCCAGATCCGCGACAGCTGGCTTTCTCGATTGAGGACCCGCAAGAAAATCACGCTGATATGGAAGCCGCCATTGCGCCGCCGCTATTGGCTGGCCGCCGGAAAACCGGAAGGCAAAGGAGCAGCATATGAAGAAGGCGACCAAGCCTGTCCGCGCTAAAACGCCGATGATATCGAAAAAGCCGCTGGCCAAACTGGCTAAGCCCAAAAAGCCCCTCGCTAGCCCCAAACAACCCCAGGGCCGGGCCGCTCTGGCCGAAACGGTGGCGCAGCTGTCACGGACCACGGATAAGCTCGAGCGCGCAGCCGACAAGCTCGCCGAGGCGGCGACCCGTTTAGCGGCGGCTACCGAGGCACGCTATCTAAGCGCTGAGCTGCCAAGCCGGGCGATATCAGACCCAATGCCGCGACAAGAACCCGAAGCATCCGCCTCAGCAGCTCAACCGGAATAGAGACTGAAGAGACGAGAGGCCGGCGTGGACGGCGACCGTCCCGCGCTGCAATTCCTGAAAGGGCATCTGGTGGCCTTGGCGTCAAGGACGTACACGTAGCTTAAAATCCTCGGGTCATTGAACGCCAACAAGGCAGCGGGGCAGGGGTTAGTGATCATCGGGTGGTTCAAAGCCCAAAGGTAATTCGCTCTTGGTTCTCGATTTCGCTCGATCAAGAAGTTCGTCGGCGAGCTGTGCGACTTCGCGTGGCAGCATTCGCAGTTCAGGCTTGGAAAACCTGGACTGCGGCAGATAGCGTGTCACGAGTTCAGCAACCAGAAATGCTTGTTCACGGTCCTTGGGCTTTTTCAGCGGATCGCGGCCGGGTTGCTTGCTCAGCCAAAATTTGTGGAGCGCGAAGATCCTAGGGTCCGGGACGATGAAAGGCGCTGGGAATCCGTCGTCGCCGATAACTATTTGCCGAAGCTTGGGCGCCGAAAGATACCAGTCCAAATGCTCTATATCTGCGGCTCTTAAATCAGGCTCGGTGCCTACCATATCGAGCTGTTTCCTCCAGGGCGGCTTGGGCATTGGACGAATGAGATCGACCATGAAGCCGCGGGCGTTCACAGCACGAAAGCTCTGCTTCTCCATGATGGTGAAAGACTTATCGAGCTTGCGGAGAATGCCGATCAGCCCGTCACGGCGGACCTCGCTGACCATCAGTTCCAGCGAACGGCGCGAATCGAGTAAGAGGTCGATATCTTGCGTTTCGAGCCGTCCGGCCGAGATGATTTGCACTCCGCACGCGGCTTCGTAGGCATACAGGGCATTGGTACCGATGATTAGGACCGCGGCTTCCAAGCCGGCGCGCCACAGCTCTCTTCCAAGCGCCGCGCTCAGGCGCGGAACGCGAGCTACTCTGGCTGCCCTGCAATATCGCGCTTGCTCGGCTAAACGCTGACGCAGGCTTGCTTCGCGTGCCTTGGCCTCCATCTTGTTCCGTTTGAAGTGCTCGAGGATTCGTTCGGTCTCAGTACTTCTCGCCCCGAGGCTCTTGCCATAACCACGACGATCGCGAGTGCGAAAGAGATACTGCTTTCCAGCAACGGTCTTCCAGTGCATTCCTCCGCGGAAACTTCGCGTGCGTTCGAATGCCTCGGCCCAAGCCTCAAAAAGCTGCTGGGCGTCTACGATTGTCCGAAGTTGGTCCGACGAAAGCTCCCGATAAGCGCCGGCATCATTTTCCTTCATTTTTGAATTTAATCATAATGAAGGAAAATTACTGAAATAACAAGTATTTTCCCTTCAATAAGGGTATTCTCCTTAATGAAGGAAAATTACCTTCAATTCAAGTGCGTGCCGGTAGGTCAGACAATGGATTTATTAAACTGTGCCGCCGCATGAAGTGCTTAGCTACTCCGCTTCGTCCTGTTCGATGAACACGAGCTTGTTACCGTCGGGATCCCGCAATCGTGCAAACCTGAGCTGTTCGTGTTCAGTGGTCGGCGGTCTCTCGACAACTATGCCTTTGGCTTTGAGATCGGCGCACAAGATGTCGAGGTCGTCGGCTAAAAACCGGATGTGATCCAAGCCCGTGGGATGGTCGAGCAAGTCGAATCGGCGGCGCGTTTCCGAAGTGGCCTCGTCATTCGTCTGAAAAAGCAATAGACGCGGATTCGCGAAGAAGAGTCTGCCGGTAGCCGACATTAAACAATCGCGATCGGTTTCCTTCTCTCTAACGAACCCGAGTTTCTCGTAGAAAGCGATCGAAGTGACGAGCTGGCCTACGCAGATTCCGATCGCATCGATGCCGAGGAAGCTTGCCTGACGCCGCTTGCGCTGTTTTTCGTTAACCTGCTGGCTCGCCCAAATTTTACCTGCAGCGATATGGGCAGGTGACATCTCGGGATTCTCGCGACCCTTTGCATAGCCTTTGTCCTGGCAGGCGCGGCACCAGGCGTTGGTGTAGAACACTTCTCCCGTGCCGTTATACCCGCCGAAGTCATGATTAGGATGCCTGGCGGTTTGCGCTTCGATCAGTCCTGCGCGCCACTCCTTGTCACGCTCGGCCAGATAGACGCGGTGTTCCTGAGATGGGTTACGCAATTCGACTTCGAGAAACTCTTCACACTCCGGGCAGATTTCGACCAGCCGGAAAGCCCCGAGTCTGTCAAACTCCGCACCGAATTCCTCAAGCGAGTTATATCGCTTAAGCACGCAATCGCCCGACTTGGACTGCCAGAAACGGTCCACCAGGGCGGCGCCGCAGTGGTAGCAGTAGAGTTTGGGAATTTTTATTTCGTCATACATGCCCATAGTCTTGAAGCCTTTTTGTGATTATCCAGAAAATCAGGAACGCTTTTCCTGTACAGCCCCAGCTCATATCCAGTTCTAGCGGCGGCTCTGACGAAAGCCTAAGCGGGATCGTATGAAATTCTCGCTCGTGTGCTTTTCGGTCAGGTTGGTTCGCAAGCGCCCGGCAGTCTGCATCAGATCGGCGCCGAGACACTGAACCGCCAGAATCAATTCCTTGAGGTGAGCAATCGTAAAGCCTTCTGACAGTTCGACCCATAGATCCAGTTGTGCCGGCGCAAGATCAGGAAGTCTCTTTGCCAGGTATGCGCGCCGCACCTCGATTGAGGGCGCAGCAATCACCTGCACCCGGTCAAAGCGGCTCGGCCGTGCGCGCAGACGCTGATCGAGCCGCTCCGGATAGTTCGTGGTGGCGATGAACAGAACGTGATCGATTTGGGTCTTGCCGTCGAGAAAACTGAGTAAGCGTTCCTCCTGTCCTTCTCCCAGCATCGCGTCGATATCCTCGATTACCACCAGGACCGCGCGCTCGGGTTCGACTCGCCGCAGCGCCGCAAGCGCCAGTTCAGCGCGGACCGGATCCGTCACCAGATCAGCAGAAAACCCCGCTTGTGCAGAAAGCCGCGTTTGCGAAACTCATCTTTCGCCGCCCAAAACCGCTGGGCCTCCTCGATTAACTCGGTGCTGACGCTGTCCGGCAGCATGATTAGTTCATCATTGCCCGATTCAATTTTCTGCAGGCAAATCCCGCGATCGTGCCGCATCACGCAGCTATACGTGGCCGCCGGCAGCCGCGGTCCCGACGAATAAAACGGCGCGAAGAGTCCCGCATCCACCTCGCCCCAAAGCGGGATCGAGTCCTTCGCCACGTAAGGTTTGTCGCCTCCCCAAATGGTCATTTCGCAATCCGCCGTTCCGAGGCCATCCTCTTCCTGGTCGATCCAGTCCGTCTCTTGCATCTCGCTCCTCGGGATATTCCTGAGCCTTGGAGCCCCTCTCTCGCCGGTGGAAGCGCCATCATCCTGACGGCATCGCGCCGTCCGCGGCTGCTCGCTGAATTGGACGCGGAACTGCCCGGTGCTGCTTCGCTCGATATCTGCGCATATATTCGTTGCGCAGGCGCCGTGCCTCGTTCTCGTCGCCGTTCGCTCGTTTGAGCCATGGATCGAGGTAATACTGCGTCCCTCGCCACTCGCGGCGTCTGGTCCGCTTCCAAAACATGCTGGCCAGCGGCGAGCAAGTAGCGCAGTATTTGCGGTGCCGTCGGGGAAGCGCGCTATCGCAGCGGATGCACGCGCGTATAGTTCGCATGAAATCCTCTTATCTTTGCTGTTGGCCACAGACTTAGTCTGGACCGCAGCGGATCTCCGCACTGGAATGCGCCGTGGCATTCCCTGACCGGAGAGGATTTCAGCGACGAGAACATTAGCATTGTCTAATCAACCAGACGGAATGGAGATCCGCAACCAATCCACACGTTGAGAAAAGGAAAGTTAAGCTGGGAGCAGGGCAGGGCGCTCCGGAATTACGCCGTTTTTAATCGAAAATCACCGCCACTTTCGCCAGTACCTCGTCCACGATCGCGTCGGGAACGTTTTCCAGCTTCCTACCATTGCGCGCCGCAAGGTCGAGCGCACGAGGCTGATCGCAGCGCACGACGCCAGTTGTTTTGGTTCCGGCACTTTCCAGCGTTACGGCGAAACCAGCCGTCCGCGCGAAACTTCCTCCGCTCGTAATCGGCAGAACCACGGGCACTTTCGTCACTCGGTTGAACGCTTCGGGCGAGACTATCAGGACGGGGCGGCGCCCTCTTTGTTCGTGCCCCGATGTGGGATCGAGGCTAACAAACCAGATTTCGCCGCGCTTCATCAGATGATCTCGCGGCCAACGGGCTTACTGTCGAGCCATTCCCGCTCTTCCTTGCTACGCCGAGTTTTGGGGTTGCATTGGGCAAGCAGCTCTTCCAAGGTGTATCGTGGCCGCTGTTGCGGTTCCACCACCAGCCGGCCGCCCTGGACCGCGAGGCCCACCTTGGCTCCTGGCCGCAGCTGCAGCATGTCGAGCAGAGCGGGCGGAACGGCCAGCATTACCGAGCCGCCGACCTTGCGCAGATTGGTAGTGTGCATGGCATCTCCTGAGTTATATTTTAATATAACATTTCTGCAAACGGATCCAAGGCACATCGGGCTACAGACGGGAGCGCTCTATAGCCCAACATAAAGGAGGTTATGTTATACCCCCTGATCCATAGTCGTCTTCCTTCCGAAGTAATCAATTACTGCATCGCCAGCAATTAGACAGGCACGCTTGGAAGTAAACTAACTTTCCTACTGTATAAGTTGAAGCAAAACCCCTCTCTACCCCTACTCGTCTCGTCTGCGAACAGGACGGCCTTGCTGCATTCGAGCACCCAGAATGTCAGTACCCGCAATTGTCTTGATCGGCTTCTCGTTCTCTTCCGCAAGAAATGTGGGCAGATCCAAGAACCGGATTTGGCCGTCACGGTCAGTGATAACAATTGCTTTGAAAGTTAGGCCAAGCAAAAGCAACGCTGCGTAAGCCGACTCAACATCTGCGAAGTATTCGATTTTATTGACGTTTGTCTCCACCTGGAGTCGGATCTGGTGCGGCCGGATAATTGTGGTCACCAGATCAGACAGAGACCCTGACCCCGTTCCCGAGAAAGGTGAATCCATACAGGAAGAGACATTACTTCTCGCCTGCAGCTCGATGACAGCTGTACCTTCTTCAGCCTCGCTACCCGTTCGAGCGGCAACGAACTCGATCACGGCTCTGATCGACATTGTCTCAGGTTGTCCGGCACGGCCGACCCAATTCTCAATTACATTTCCGACCTGAATGAATTTGATCGCTTCGGCTTTATCAGCAACCAAGACTGCTTCACAATATGGAATGCACGAGACCGCCATCGTAATGGACATCTTTCGGAACGTTGAATCCTTAAAAGTTGCGACCTGCTGACCCGCAGAGTCGAACACCTTCAATTCCGAATGCCAATCCGGCTTCTCGGAGATTCCAATTTCGGCGATCATCTTGCTCGCCTTTCGAAATTGTCCATCGACACCTCGATAACCCGAAGTGGCGGGCGATTTTCATCAAGAACGACTAGAACCATACTCGAGGCCCAGAACCGAGCTGGAACGTCTTTGTCTTTTGCCACTTTCGCCACTTGCTCCACATCAAACAAAAGGCGGAACTTCGCGACGCCCAATCCTCCGGAAGTGCGTACAAAGTCAAGTGTATCCGAGAACCCAACTTCGAGCTGTCTTATGCCGGTAAGAGATGAGGCTACGCACGCAACTGCGAGGGCAAGTGCCTTCGCCTGGGCTAGGTCCGTCAGCTCGGGTGGCTTAGCCTGAATCCATATAATCAGTCTATCACCGTGCCGTAAAATCAGTTCGGCCTTTGCCCCGACCCGCTCGTCCAACTCTTCCGACAATTGCTTCAGAGAGGCGTTTGAGGATACTGGATCTGGCCACTCAGAATTTCGAACGAGGCTCTCGGCTATCAAATTGGCGAGTTTTTTGTGGTCGACACCGAGCGCATTCTGGTCTGAAAGCTGTCTTTTAATCTCGATGCACGCGAGTCGGTCGATGTCGCCTTTAGTTGCCTGAGTGTGGTGATTAGCGCAGAGAACAAGCAAGTTGAGAATGTCGTTGTTCGACGGGTTTCCATCAATGTGATGGATCTCAAGCGCGGCCTCGGCAGAACAACGAGGAACAGAACAACGATAGCCTACCTCTATAAATAGGCGCCTCCGGATAGGAACGGGGACCTTTACTCTCTCGTTTTGCAAAGAGCAAACCCTCTATATTCTGCTGCACAGACCGAGATAAGCATTCAATGTATAGAAGAGTAGGTTTTCCACAATATCCCAGCAACATTATCCGTCAGACCCGGCTTCTGTCCGCACCGGTCCTTCACGATAGGTGGTAGCTGCTTTTACAAGTGGGCGTCGAATTACCATTACAACTCGATCATGCAATGGCGGCTTTAATCCAGTAATAAGGCGGTCGAGCGCTTTTTCCGCAGCATCAAAGGCGATCATGATCTGCCGGACGTGCTTGTCTATCCAGCCACCGTACGAATAGGCCGGACCTGGTGAGCTCATATTCCTGATGGCCATCTCGGGAACTACGTCCAAAGTCCCGTAAGCTGTTACGACCGCTTCCAAGGTCAGCTGATCCAGCATTTGTACGAGATAGGGCAGCTGTGAAGTCCACACTGAACTTTTAAGCCAACCGGGATTTGGTTCGCCTTCTTTCCAAGGCGAATTTTCCGGTTTCATAGCCATCGCCTTGGCTGCCTTCGAATTGCTCTTGGTCTCGACCAATAAAGCTCGGCAAGCCGCTCGACTCTGGCTGCGGAATTGAGCATTCACTCCCAGCAGTACAAAAGACCCGCCGATTGTTCCACCAACAGCCGATACCACCAATTGAGCTAGGAAACTCATATGTACCGCATCGTCGCGGCGCTAGATCGCGATCCGCTCAACTTCGTCGAGCGAAATTTCATCCTGGCGGCGGTCGTAGAGCTTGGTGGTGCGCGGTGACTCGTGGTTCGCGATGAACTGCGCGGTTTCGAGCGTGCCCTTGTTCTTCAAATACGCCGTGATGCCGGTGGCACGGAAGGTGTGATTGCCGATGCGGGTCTTGAGGCCGACGGCCTGGGCGCGGCGCTGGATCATGCGGTAGGCGTCCTGCTGCCACATCGCGTTGCCGGTGAGTTCGCCGCTCTTGCCTGCCGCCGTGCGGAAGAGGGGACCGTCCAGATCACCACCGAGACCGGCGGCGCCGATATAATCATCGAGGTATTGCTCCAGGTTGTGATGGCAGGGCACTTCGTGCTGCTTGCCGCCTTTCTCGTGCAGCCGCACCCAGCCGCGGCGGCCCTGTACGAAATAATCACTCACCTTCATTTGCAGCACCGCGTTGATGCGGGCGAAGGTATATACCATCACCCCGATCAGCGCGCGATCGCGCAGCCCTATAAGCGATTCCGCCCGGCCGTCGGCCTGCGTGTTCCTGGTGATGGGGATACTATCGAGCAGCTCGCGCGCCTCCTCGGCCGTCAGTACCGGCGTCTTGCCCTTTTTGACGACGTGCTTGGGTCCGTGCACCGCATGGGCCGGATTGACGTCGATGACGTGGCCGATCACCAGCCAGTCGAACAGCATGCGCAACGCGGCCAGGTGCTGCTTTACCGTTGGCGCAGAGAGTTTTCCCTGAAGGTGCTTGATGAAAGCTGCGACGTGAAACGGTTCAACCGCGGCGAGTTCGGCGATACCGCGCGCCTCACACCACTGCGCAAAGCGCCGCGCCGCATTCATGTAAGCCTTGCGCGTATGGTCGTTATTAATCTGAGTCGTGAAGAATTCGAGTACGCGTTTCGCCGCCTTGGGTGTCGGCGCGAAGAGCCGAACGGGAAACACGGCGGGGGCAGGGGAGGGGATTAGCTCGCCGTTCATGTTTCATCTCCACTGGAAACCGGTAGCTTTGGGTGTTTTCTTAGCGGCCTGGCGCTTCTGGAATTCGGCGAATCTCTCCGCAAGCACAAATACGTATTCGCAGATAGCTATGGCGAAATTGAGCAAGTCTTGCGCATCATGGCGGTCAAATATCCGATCTGAGGCATGCGCCGCCAGGTTGCGGTTTTCGTGCAGTGCTTTGCCCCATGTGTAAAGCCGATTATCGATAATCTCCTTGTCGTGCAGTTCATCTAATCCGGCAGCTAGCATCAGCCGATCGGCTTTGCCATTCGTATGAAAATGCCGCCCGATGGCCTCGAGTGCGCGGCCAGTCATGGCCACGCTCGCCGTGTAGGCGGTGGCCGCCAGACACTTTTGTGCCTCGCTTAGACTGGCCGCGATCTTTGGTGGAATGCTGCTGGAAAGACTAGCGTCCGGGCGCGGCCAAATTCTTTGGAGATCAGACCAGCACTCATTCCCGTACTCGTCTATCGCATTATCGTGCTGGTAACCCACGAGCGGATACCGGCAGCCCGGACATTGCGCGAGCTTGACGCGAACACCCGTTTCCTCCGGACCGTCGGCAGAGTATTCGACCATCCCAGCAACTTCGGCACGGGTCCGCGTCCGGCAATGAGGGCAATCGAGGATGATGAATTCGTCTTCGATCATCATGTGTGATAAAGGAGGTTATCACACATGATAATGGCCGGGGAGGGCGGGAGCTTACAGCGTGTGGTCCGCTTGTGATCAGTCTATGGTCTCAACCACGTTTTTCTGCGGGTAGTAAATCCCTCCACTGCCAGCGCCGATCCGCGCGAAGGTGTAGGTCATCACCGCGCGATGATGGCGCGATCGCGCGAGCTTACGACGCTGGTGGCTGCGCCTCACAAGCTGAAAGCTTGATGCCCGATGATCAAGGTGGCGGGCATCGGGAGAATCGCAAGGGATCGTTATTCCGCGCCCCATCGACTGTTAACCCAAAAACGCTTTAAGATGCTGTTCTATTATCTCAGCGACTTTTTTCTTATTTTCCTCGGACTCGTCGGAAATACTTATGGATAGGCGCAAGAAGGCGCAGTACACCTCGTACTTGAAAAGATGCAATGGGCCTTCGGTGCCAGGTGGGGGCGGATCAGCACATTCGGCGTGGTAAATTCCCCTCTGCAAGCTGTCTAAAGTAACTGGCTTTGGCATATTTAGCCTCCTCTTTCTTTATTGCCTTATAGATCTATTATTGTTTGTAATAGCTGTCAATGTCTGCTTATTACTCTTCAATGAGTACTGAAGTCTTCATGGGAGGTTAATCAATGAAAAAGCGTTCCACTCGGAATCGCACGAGCCGAAAGAACCAATTCGACAATGGAACGGTAGTAGGAACATATGCCTTCCGCTTCAATGGAACTTCCATGGTCACGGTTGCGGCTGGTGCCGCTCCGATACCTTACTATCTGATCGGGGTTGGCCTGATAGAGCTTGACGGTCAAGGGAATGTGACAAGCGGTAAACAGACTTCTTCTGCCACTCCGCTATCCGGTGCTAACGCCAGCCTTCTTCTATGCGAATATCAACTCTCCGGGACATATCAGGTAAATGGCGATGGGACTGGTACGGCGACGATAACATTCACGCCAACGACCAGCGGATGTGCGGCTGAAGGAGGAGATTTTAGTTTAGTTCTTACGGATCCTAATGGAGACAGCTTCTGGTTGATCTCAACCGGCGCAACATTTATTGGCAATTCTGCCTATACGCCTGATGAAGTTGTGCAAGTCGAAGCAGTCAGGCTCAACAAGTAAATCTACTGGGGATGAAACTAGGACTGTCCATTACAAAAATTCATGTTGACTGCAGCCCGCAAGCCGCCAGGAGATCTTCTGCTTCTTTGAGGTCTCGAGTAGCAAAATCTCGGCTGATACCCTTGTAGAGTTCTAGAAGCATCGTTGTAGCTTCCTTGCGCCGATGTGGCTCCTCCAACAAACGCGCGAGTTTTGTCAACGCACGTAATTCGCTAGTCTTAGCTTTGATTTTTTTTGCAACTGCGATAGCTTCATGAAATCCGCTGATCGCAAGTTCAGCGTTTCCTTGCTTGATCCGTAATTCACTGCGCAATCTGAGATTTTCGGAGCGAAAATAGACTTCATCGGCGTTCTCGCTCAACGCTCGCTCGATGGATTCCAGAGCCTCAACAATGTTTCCATTCAAGCTTTGCGCCTCTGATAGCCAATGTAAATAGACCGTCATGGCGGTTCGATTGCGAGTTTCGTTCATCTCGCCCATACCCTGACGGATCAATTGAATACCATTTGCCGTGGCTCCCAACTCCGCGCGAGCTCTTCCTAGCGCAATGCGTGATATCGCGGCGAATTGAGGAAATTTATGTTCCTCAGACATTGACAAGGACTGAGTCGCCGCCAGTTCGGCTTGCTCCGGCTCTAGGAGAAGTAAATGCAGCATCGCGCGCATGAATTGCGCAAAAGCTTGATCATAGGGATTGTCATTCTCGTAACTTGTCGAGATCGCATACTTGATGCGATCTCGAGCCGTATCAGCGCGACCCATCAGTAGAGCAACCTGACTTGCATTGCCATACGTCTGAGCCACCGCTCCCGGCGCACGCTTAAAATTACGATCCTCAAAAAAAATCCGACCGCGCATGAAAAACTCTTCTGAGGCAGCAAGTTCGCCCAGCCGGTACCGGGATGTCATTAAGGCCATGTGAGCATATGCTAAATTAAGGGTGTTGTTATCCTGCAAGGCAAGATCGAGCATCTCATCAGCGATTCGGCTTGCCGCGTTAAAATCACCGGCACTTGAAAGGGCAGCCCATCTGCTGGCTGACCGCAGGACTAACTGAGATAGGTTCCCAGTCTGATTACTGAGTTCCCTCACTCGTTCGTTGACTTGAACTGTCCCAGGTGCCGAATAGCCTTTCGTGATTTGCATCACCGCGGCCAGTGCCGTTTGAAGCGACAATTCCCGCTCATCTTTTTCCCTCGATTCGTTCAAATGTTCTAGCAGCCCCAGTGCATTTTCGTAGCTTCGCTCAGCCTCATTAAAAGCGCACTTCGAGTGAGAAGCTTCACCGGATTTGGCCCACAGTTCGATCGCTGCAATCGTTTCACCCGCTTCTGACCAATGACGAGCAAGAACTTCAGGACGGTAGGCCGCGATTGACGGGAAATGTTCGCTTAGAGTACGCGCCACAATTTGATGCAGTTCCTTGCGACGGCTCTTGAGAAGAGCTTCATAGGCGGCATCCTGAATGAGGGCGTGCTTGAACTGATATGTGATGTTTGGCGGTTCACCACTTCCGTAAAGCAGCTTGGCGTCTACAAGAGTGCGTAAATGGTGCTGCAATTCATTTTCGCGTAGAGGATAGACCGCATGCAAAAGCTCATAGGAGAACTCGCGGCCAATCACGGCACCAATCTGGGCAACTTCCTTTGCATGGCCAAGGCGGTCCAGCCGGGCCATCAGCGAATCGTGCAGCGTCGCGGGTATTGCGTGGCCGACCAGCTTCGCTTCGCCGCTCTCGAGCACGGCGCGGGTCAACTCCTCAACGAACAGCGGAACGCCGCCAGTACGCTCGACTACTGCCGCGACGGTCTCCTCGGCGAGGGCTTTCTGCGCGGCGACCTGCGCTACCATCGCGCGGACGTCGGGCGTGCGCAAACGGTCTAAGTTGATCTGCGCGTGATGCGAACGCGGAGGCCACGGCGGATGGAATTCGGGGCGCGCAGTATAGAGCAGCAGCAGCGGCGCAGCATTGCCTTGCTCGACCAAGAGCTGGATCAACTCAAGCGTCGAAGGGTCGGCCCAATGTAAATCCTCGATCGCAATAATCAGCGGTTTGATTCGTGCGCTTCCGAAAATCCATTCGACCAGCGTCGCCAGCAGCCGGCGGCGCTGCTGGTCCGGCGCTAACACGGATGGCTGATACTTGGGCGGCAGCGGCAGATTTAGTAGTGGCGCGAGCAGCGGGATCGCTTCGGTGGGATCAAGACCCACACGAGTCAGGGCGCCGGTCATTTGCGCGATAGCATCGGGCCGACTGTCCCCGCCAGCGAATAGAGCGTGGCGCAACATCTCCGCGACCGGATGAAATGGCGTAATCTGGAAGAAGGCACCGGCTGCCGCATCGATCCACGCGTGGGGAGTATCGGTGAGGGTCTCGCGAAAGCGATGGAGCAGGCGCGACTTGCCGATGCCCGCCTCGCCGATGATCAATACAATTTGGCCTTCACCGTCGCACGCCCGCTCCCAGCGGCTAGTTAACGCGCGGAGTTCGTCCTCGCGCCCGATGAATGGTGTGAGGCCGCGGGAAGCTGCGAGCGCTTCGAAGCGACCGCGCGCGCCACTCGTAGCAATGATGCGATAAAGATTCAGCGGCTCGGCGACGCCTTTGAGCGATTGCGTACTCCGGACCTCGACCACAAAATGCCCGGAAATCAGCTTGTGAGTACGCTCGGATACGAGAACCGTGCCGGGATCGGCGGCGGCTTGCACACGCGCGGCGATATTCGGCGTATCGCCGAACACGTCGGTCTCCAGGCCGGCGCCCACTCCGACCACTACGGTGCCTGAATCGATCCCGACGCGCGCAGAGAGTTTCGCCTGTGGCGCCTGCCCATTGAGTTTGGCTAAGGCCTCTAGAATCGCCAGGCCGGCGCGGACCGCGCGTTCCGCGTCATTGTCGTGCGCTTCAGGATAGCCGAAAAAGGCCATGACACCGTCGCCGAGATACTTGGCAACATGACCGCCGTAGCGGGTGACCGCCTCGGCGGCCACACGATGGTACGCTGCAACCGCTGTGCGCCAGTCCTCGGGATCCAACTGTGATGAGATCGAGGTGGAGTCGGCGAGGTCGCAGAACAGCACCGTTAGGTGCCGCCGCTCGGCTTCCTCGCGGGACAGCGCCTGGCCTGGTGAAGCTGTCGCGGCGTACGACGACGATGGCATCGCCGCTTTCAGCGCCACTCCGCAGTGGGAGCAGAAGCGAGCATCGGGCGTGATTTCGGCGCCGCAGGCAAGGCATCGCGGCGTCAACACTTTGCCGCAATTCGCGCAGAGTCGCGCAGCGGCAAAATTGTCGCTGGCACAGTTCGGGCATCGCATTGAAGGCACCTGCCTTAGGTGTCGACTGGGAAGTGAATTACCAACTAATAGACAGCGATACCAGCAGGGAAACTAAGAAAATAGACGCACACTGATTTGACTATGACTCAAATCCCGAAAATTGGACCAATGAGAAGTTAAGTAAGCGGCATTTTTGCGTGGTCCTCTGAAGCGTTGTAGGAGGACAGAAAAATAGCGAAGAAGGAACATACCGGAGGAGCAGATCATGCGTGCGCGTCCGACAGCACGAAGTCGAGCATCGTGTGCAGATAACTCGGGATTTCTTTAAACAACTGGCTTGAGGTCGCTGGCCGAAAGTCCGGCCGAGATGGCCTTGAAGAGCCGGCTGCGCGATATCCTCATCGAAGTGATTCGGGGTTTTTCTTGTTGTCGTTTTGTCGAGAGGCTTAAGTCCAGCGGGGGCGTCTTAAATTGAAGGGCAACGTCGACAGCGAGGATGTCCTTTGTCACAGGAATGGGCATTTCAAATTGTAAACGTTGGATTAACTGCGTCGCCGTATCCCGGGGTGATGTCCGTACGGTTGTTGAAATTGAGTAGCGGCTTCATGGTCAGTTAAGCGGCTTTTTCGCTTTCGTCAACTCCATGTCGAGAACGATTGAATTGACTATCATGGGCGCGTAGTGCGCGGCGCCCAGGTCCGTACCCGGTGCGGCCGTTCGCTCAATCCGCTTTCGTCGGCGAAGATGATGGTACGCCGCTCGCAGCGGGCTTTTTTTAATTCGGGGCCATTCCACTTTCTGCCAGTGCCGAATCGCCTCTTCGTCGCGCTCCAGCGCCCGACCCGTGGGCCGCTGGCAGCTCCAGTTGAGCTTGCGCAGGATGCGCCAGACGTGGTCCTCGTGGTAGCGCACGCCGGTCCGGTCTTCGATGAGGCCGCGCACGCGGCTCGCGGTCCACAGCCCGGTGGCGAAACCGAACGCTTCGGGACCGCGCTTAAGCGCACGCTCAATATCGCGCAACTGCGCCGGGCTGAGCTTGGCCGGCCGTCCCGTGTGCTTGGCCTTGCGCAAGCCCCGCACCCCCGATTGCTCAAGCTCGCGTGCCCAGCGGCTGACCGACTGGCGGTGCACGCCCAACTCGCGCGCGACCTCGGACTGGCTGAGTCCCTCTTTGAGTAATCGCGCCGCCTCCATCCGCCGCTGCTCCAACGCAGCGAAATCCCGCCGCACACCCGCTGGATTACCCATGCCCTATACATTAGCAGAATCCCAGCACATTTGTCACTATCTTCAGCAGGACTCAATAATAGTTTTGCTTCCTATAATTGATGATGGTACGATAGGGCGCGCGCAAGCGCGCAATACCGAGTTAAGGCGACATTTATGGACACGACAGTCGTACGGTTCGGTTTCCCAGATTGTGACGGCCCTGAAGGCAACCAGCTGGCCGAGAGCCTTCTCAGCGAGATCAAACAAGACGCTGAGTTGAAGCAATACCTCGATCGCGACCAGACAACTGTGCAGAGAAATGACCGCGAGGCACAGGATTTTGGGGTCAGTTTAATTGCAGTTCTTGGCACACCGGCAGTGATTATTTTGGCGAAAGCCGTAAAGTCTTGGGTCGAACGCACCGGCACTATCTTGGAGATAAACGGCGCGCGTATAAAAAACGTTCGGAGCCAAGACTACGCTGAGATCGTAAGGGCTATAGAAAATAAAGCGGGATCTC
The DNA here is from genome assembly GCA_035502655.1 of Binataceae bacterium (SeqCode). GTDB lineage: Bacteria > Desulfobacterota > Binatia > Binatales > Binataceae > DATJUF01. Next base: position 9,617 of record DATJUF010000140.1, on the reverse strand, counting down.
CGCGAAAATGACGCCCCTCGCCGAGAGTGTGGCCATTATCCTCGGCGCATCAGAATGGCCCAAGTATCCAAGCTTTGAAGCGCATAAAGCGTTTGGGAACTGCACTGATTTTTTTCGCGCCTACCTTTTTCAACACGGCCTAGAACAGCCCAATTTACTTTGGCTGTTCGACGATGACGACCAACCTGGTGAGATTAATCAAAAAATCGTCGACTTTCTCCGGTCCAAAGCTAATTCATCTATTCGGAATGTCCTTTTCTACTACGTAGGACACGGTGGATACCGGAGGAATGGGGATTATTTTCTAGCCCTCCATTGCACAAGCCAAACCAATACAGAACTAACGACACTAGCAGTCCGGCATATCGCCGGGACACTCAAAACAGAAGCTTGCGACAAGCGTCAGATCGTGATCCTCGATGCCTGCTATGCGGCAGGTGCGACTAGAGACTTTCTCAATCTCGATGCAAACGCAGACGAAGCCTCGCGCGAAGTCGCTGCGCAAGTCCGTGAGTCTCTACCCGCGATAGATATTGAAAGAGGAACGAGTCTCTTCTGCGCGGCCGGGCCAAAAGTCAAAGCCAAGGCGCCGTGGGAAAGCGAATACACTATGTTCTCCGGCGCTCTACGGCGGGTGTTAATGGCGGGCAACCCCGCAGCAGAGGAGTTTCTTTCACTTCAGCAGCTTGCAGTTTTGGTCGAACAAGACATTAAAAATAATTTTAAACTAGATGCGGTGAGACCCGAAGTCCATACACCCCAGCAAGAGAAAGGTGACATCCGCTCTCTACCTTTTTTTCCCAACGCTGCATGGAGCGACAAGGGTGGCTCTTTCAAAGTGCGTGAGTTACAGGCGGAATTAGATACGCTTAAGCGCAGGCTGGGTAACGTTTTGAACTGGGAACAGGAAGCTCGGAGAGACGGGTGGTACGAATTGCTCGAGCTGCGCAAGGAACTTGACCAGTTCGGCGACCTCGTTCAGTGCCATAGGATTATCGAGATTCACGGTCCCGAAAACGGTGAAATATCCTCGATACCATATAAATTCCAAGCAATGCCAGAATATGGAACCTGTGTCTTAGAGAGCATCACGGATCTACAGCAGGGCTGGTCCTTAGAAAAAACCGACATGCCACCCCCGGCACCGGTCCTCGAGGGAAAATTGCGGCTCAAGCCAGTTGCCAGGGCAAACACAGCTCACCAAGGCTTCGCTGTCGCGACGCGAGTTATAAATTCATTCGCAATGACTACGCGCGAGTCAAAGCTCCGTAAACACCCCGAGCTGGAGCAGACCAGTATTCGAGGACAGCTCCCAGCGCGCCGGCTTCGGCTCGTGGTCTTTTGGCCACAAGGCTATGCGCCAATGGACAAACCGAAGATCACCGCGTCTGTGCCAAACGCCCTAGATCTGTCAACCAATAAGTGGCCGGAGGATCGGCCGGAGGATCACGAAGAGACTGCGCGCGTAGCTCAAGGCTTCTTTTACGACAAAAATATGGGCTGCGGTGTGCTGAACGTGGAACACGCGTTGCCACAGTATCATTACGTTCTCAGTTGGAAGCTTCCCGAGCCACCTACCTCACAGTTGACTGAAGCCGTATATGCTAGAGAGGAAGTCAGGCGCTTATTGCATTTAGAGTCAAGCCAACGACAGTGGTTAAATTCCCGGCTAGAAGTGATCCGCGATGGTGTTGCTCGGCGGTACTTGGGCTGGCACGAAAATCAACCGAAAACCGTCAAATTATCAGTTTTTGTGTTCGACCAGGAGCAAGCCGCCGCGCGCATAGTTGCGGCAACTTTCGTGCCAAGCCAAACTTCAAAGTTTCCTTGGGGAACAGGCGTAGTAGGATGGGCGATGCGCCGCCGTCGTCCAGTCTTCGTGGACATCTCCGACGGAGTGACTGCAGGTATATATCGAGCTGTTCCCGAGAGCGAGGAGCGGCATTTGCTGTGCGTACCTGTGCCACTTCCCAGTACCTCCGATAACCGGAACGAACTTTTGTTAGATCCTTCGGTCCCATGCTTAGTCGTATCCCTGAGCTGCACAGACGACAGCGGAAACTTAGAAAGGCTTAAAGTCGACCAAAAGCTCCTTGGAGATGTCTGCTCGGAACTTGTCGAGAAAATTCTTGATTCTATGATTAATTTACCCGTATGATTCACTTCTAGGAGAACGGAATGTTTTTAATTAAGTTGGCTGGCGAGGTTTACGAACTCCACGGATGGGAACCACCGTCTAAAAAGACGGAGGACGTTCCGAGCCGGGAGGAGTCAAGCCAAAGCAGGCTCCTGTCCGGCGTCGCTGCGTCCAAAGCAACTCAGGAGAGCAATTATTAGATGTGATGTCGTGTTGCGCTCGAACCTTCAGCCACTGCGTCAGGAACGCACGATGAACGTGTTCATGCGCTGATTCAGGCGTACCCAGCAGGACGCAACCACACCCGCCTCATTCCATCTGATTGACAATCCGCATCATCGACTTCATCGAATCAACCTGCGCTCGCATCGACCGCTTCGCCGGACTGAGCAGCATCGGGGCGACGGCGTTTTCGGGTCCGGTAGCTGGGAACATTGAACTCCAGGATGGTTGCGTGATGGACCAGCCGATCGATCGCGGCCGCGGTCGCCATTGGGTCCTTGAAGATCCGTTCCCATATCTTGCTCCCCTTGAGAATCGAGCCACCAATAATACAAGGTCCGAGAGACCGTGAGGTGGGCAAATGGCAGACGAGCAGAGGCCAGAAGAAGTTCAACGCTGGACGGCCAAGCGTCGCGCGGCCCAAGGAAGATGAAGCGCTGCGCGAAGAAGAGCTCAACCGCTTCAAGCGCAAGGTCGGAGAGCTGACTATAGATCTCAACATTCTGCGGACGGCGGGCAGGCTGCGCCCTATGACGCCGTGTAATGCTTCCTTCAGACCTCGCCTCGCGGCGATAGCCCTTGCGTTTTCACTAGCCCTTCACCTCCATCAGCTTGGGCGGAGGACTTTCACCTCCAAGCTGCTGAACATGCCCAGCACACAACTAAGCCTTGCGGCAGTCGGATAGGCTGCTGCGATTCTACCGGGTAATTCTCTCCCGTTTGCGTTGAGCATCGCAGTTCCCTTGCGAACCAGTTCGATCATCGGTTGGCCTCCAACCCCCCACCGGGAGATTCACGATGACCGAACTGCGCCGACAAACGGTTGCTCCGTTCGTCGACCGGTAATCAGCAAGGGCGTCATCGCTTATTGAATTCGCGCGACACCGCGATGTGCCGAGACTCCTCGAACTTTCTCAGAAACACCTCGGTCGCACCTCGAGGTCTACTAATTCAGAAGATGTCAGCAGCTCCAAAGGATTGAGAGGCACGACAAATCCGAGTTTCGAATCACCGACTCGGTGGGGTTGTTTGGCATTTGCGGCTTTCATATAAGCCAGGAAATCTGAAGCCTCATTGTAGCTATCGAAGCACAAGCCTACGGGGCCTCTACCAGGACGTTCGACATTTACGGCTAAGTCTTTAGCCGGGCTGGTTGCCTCCCATAGGCCGAAACCCGGAGGAGACGCTTCACGCGCCGGGATGAGTGTCACTGTTGTAATGACAGGCGCTGACGTCAACTCAAGGACATTGTCGTCCTTTTCCTCATAGGTGGCGTCGCCTGACTTAACGTGTCTTACGGTATATATCAAAATGACACGAGCAGTTATCGCCGTCCCTGGCGGCGCCGCAGAAACTGGTGTGGCTTTCAGGGCGACCTTTTTCGCGGGAAGCCAATTGCCTTTGGGATCGACGTAGTTGGAAACAGAGAAAATATATGTGGACAAAGGATTCTCGGAGTAGGACATGTCCACCTTGATGACAGTGTTACCCGTTAAGTCGATGCCGTAGCCGCCTTGCCGATGAATCACCAGCTCGGTGGCTCCAGGCTTAGTGTCATCTTCTTCGATCGTGGCCGACAGGGTTTCCGCCTGACTTGAGGCCGTTAAATTCTCAACTCTGGTATCCGTCTGCGACGCACTAACCGAGGCGCTAGCCACACCACTCGGCGGCCCGCCGCTCAGGCTCTCCGTGGCTCCTCGGACTTGGGTCAGTTGAACAGTGCCCGCATTGATGGTGGTGTACGCGGTCGCAAGAGTATCCCAACTGTCAAATCGCGCGTTGTCGGGAATGATGGCAACATCCGTGGCTTCGAGCCGATCCGCCGGATTGAAGCCACCCGTTTTGCGGACGGTCACTATTATCGTTCGATGAAAAACAGTGCGATCGTCAGCCGCTGGTGAGGATGCGGATGCAAGCGCGGCGGCAAGGTTTGTCCGCAAGTCCTTCGCTGTTGGACTCATTTTAGGGTTCGCCAAGACATTGATGTACGCGGCTAGAGCTCGCTCCGGGAAAGCCGTTCCGCTCGACGGCGATGAGGCTGGAGGCGTTTTAATACTTACGGCGTACGCACTCGCGGTAGGTATTACCGAATTGCAGCTAACCCCTTCGGATCCCGAGGTTTCGCATACAGCGCTCTTATAGCGGCCGATGATCTGATTCGATGTGCAGCCCCAAGCAACAAATACAATGAGGGACGCGATCAGGCACTTAGACATGCCTGATCCCATAGATTGTGCCTCCTTCTGGGGGTCCGCTCGCACACGGCGGGAGGCTCGTACGTGTCGAACTCACCTCGACGAAGCTGCCCTTCGGCAGACTGTGCGGTGGGTCCGTGTAGCAAGCCATTCCTTTGAGCGTAGCCTCGTTGCTCGCACTCGCGCTGTAGACCCAGTAATTCGGGTCATTCCGGTACTTGTCCATCACGAGAATAAAAAAAGTGGTCACTCGTATTTCCGCGTTACGCACGCGTCAGGTCGGCGATGACCTGACGGAGCCGGGCGTTCTCCGCTTCGAGATTTCTAAGTTGCCTTGACGGCGTCGCCGCTGGATGCGCCAGCAATTTCGCGAGTCTCGTGCCGATCGGAGAACCAATCCCGGTGCATGGGTCAGGCCCTGTGACGGCGCGGAACGCACCGTTGTCACCAACTGTGATGTCGTTGAAGCAGACTTGGTTGAGATATAGCTCAGGCGTGACGAAGTGCAGCTTGGTACCGAAGGAGGCGAACAGTCCGGCATACAGTGGGGCCACCGCACTTGTTCCTCCGATAGCCAGCGGCGCGCCATGTAGTACGATGTTATAGCCAGTATTTGGATCGGCATCCGCAGACACATCCGGAACCATCCGCCCCGGACCGGGACCTGCGCCTGCCTGCCAAGTCGGCATCGGCGTGAAAAGGGTCGAGTACCCGCCGCCTGTCCCCTCACCGCTTGGATTGCCAGGGTTATTGTTCCATACGGTTTCCGTAGTAGCGGTCTTCGAAGTTCCGCCGCACCCGATGACGTGTGGACATGACGAGGGGAGATCAACATTGGCCGCATTCGGTCCACCATCACTCGAGTCGTTATCGCCCGAAGCTGCGAACACCACCATGCCGGCGGTGGTTGCGTCCGTTGCCGCTTGTTCCATATCCTGGCCGGCCGCTGCGCCCCAATTGGCTTCGTCCGAGCCCCACGAAATAGAACATACGTCGCAGCCGTCGGCGGTCGCGGCGCGAACTGCCGACGCGATGTCCTGAGCCCAATAAACGCGGATGGTGGCCGGCTGGCTGGTCGCGACGTAGTAGGCGGCAGCCGCGACCTGAATGTCGAGCGCGACCTCGCCATCGTCACCATTAGGATCGGGGGCAGGGCTGTTCTTTGTGCCATCTACGGAGACATCTGTAATCTGAGGAAGCGGCTGGTTTATCGAACCGAAGAATTGATTCATGTCTGCCTGCACCCACCCGCCTCCAAGTTCGACTATCGCAATCACGCCGCCGCCGGGGACGCTGCCTGGAGCCGGCCAACTATACGCCGCGCACAAATCGGGGACGTTCCATGGAACGTCGGCAGCAGCGGCAGCTCTGGACCGCGCTAGCTTGAAATAGGGTTTGCAGTTCGGCCGTTTAGCGCCCAAGGATGCGGGATAGTGAACATAAGAGTGCACGCCCCGATTGGCGGATGCGCCAGCCGTCGTAGCCTGATGCTTTGCGGTGTCTTCCAATATTCTTCCCCCTTAAGGAATTCGATTGGCAGTGATTTGTATAGATAGGCAGCTATTAGCTACTAAAGCCTAGCATCATCGGCAAAACAAAGACAATGAATCGCAAAGAGAAATATCGGAAAGACCAGCCCACTTAAGTGACAATTTAGCGGTTGGGGATCGAAGCCGACGATCGGAAGACATCGGCTGATGGCCGATCCTAGTTACATGCAGGTTTTACCGCTCCATATCGAAGTCGCGATCCTTGCCCAGGCCGCGGCCCTTCTCGCGCCCGCGTTCCTTTTCGGCCTGGCGGACGAAGTTTTTGACTTGGGGCGCGAAGCCTTCGTGTTCGGCGGCGCGCATGCGCGCCGGGTCTTGAGCGATTTCCTGTGAGGCCTGTTTCATTTCGTTGCGGAGTTCGTTGCTGCGGGCCTTGGCCCTCGGATCGAAATCGGCGAGGCCGGCCACCTGGATGAATTCTTTTTGCGCCTGCCTGAAGCGGGCGACCGGATCGCCCTGCCCCGCTTCCGGCTTACGTTCCTGGTCATGCGTCTGCGCTTCGCGCTCCGGCCGCTTTGGCTCCGGCCGGGGCTGTTGTGTCGGATGTTCCTGCTCGGCCTTTTGGGCGCGGGCGGCTTCCATGCCGCGCCGCTGCGCGTAGTCGAGGGTGGAGTCCTTGGGCCGCGCGCGTGAAAGCTTCTCTTTCAATTCGTCGAAACTCTTGAAGTCATCGCGCCCGGCGTACACCTCCACGCCGTCGCGGTGGCGGGTCATGCCGACATAGGCCAGATGGCGATCCATGCCGGGGGTGGCCAGCAGGAAGGTTTGATCGACCGTGGCGCCCTGGGCCTTGTGTACGGTGGCGGCATAGCCGTGATCGAGCGCCGCATAATCCTTGATGGCGAAATTCACGTCGCGCCGATCGCCGCCGTCGAGCAACACGCGCATCGAGTCCTTGCTCACTTGGGCAACGGTGCCAAGCGAACCGTTCTTCACGCCGAGCTCGCGATCGTTCTTGAGGAACATCACGCGGTCGCCGGGGGCGAAGCAGCGTTCGCCGCGCTCGATGCTGATGGTGCCGTCATCGGCCGCCAGCTCGCGGACGACCTCAACCCTGCTTTCTTTTCCCAGTTCTCCGCGCTCTTGCAGTATCGTCCGCGCCTGCAAGTTCAGCTCGCGCACGTCGGCGCGGGTATGGGCCAGGATGAGCGAAGCTTTTTCCGCCCCTTGGGCGGCGCGGTACTCATTCCATTCTTTGATCAACTCCTCCTTGGCCTTACCCCGGTTCTCGCCGAAATGGATCGCGTGGTGGGCCTGATAGCGATTGAAGGCGCGGTCTGGTGCGCCGCGCGCGAAATCATATGAGGCGTTCCGCTGCCAGGCCTCGCGCTGGCGGCGGATGCCGGAGAGTTCCTGGTACCCTACCCGTTCGGCGATCGCTCTGAATGCCGCGCCCGCCTCGATCGGCTGCAGCTGTTCGGCATCGCCCACCAGTACCACCTTGGCCCCGCGTTTAGCGGCCTCCGACACGATCCGCTCAAGCTGGCGGCTGCCCACCATGCCGGCCTCGTCGATCACTAAGACATCGCGCTGATTAAGCCGCTCGCGGCCTTCCCGCCACGCCTTCTCCCACGACGCCAAGGTCCGGCTCACGAGGCCTGACTCCCGTTGCAGGTTCTCGGCCGCGATCCCCGACAGCGCCCCGCCTAAGACCCGGTAGCCTTCCGCCTGCCAGGCATCGCGCGCCGCCGCGATGGCCGCCGACTTGCCCGCCCCGGCAAAGCCGGTCAGCGCCTCGATCGATCTTTCACTGGTAATGAACCTGACCGCCTCCTGCTGTTCGTCACTCAGGTAGCTGTGGCGCCCAAGCGCCGCCGCGCGAGTGCCCTCCCCTACGCCGTGCGTTTTGGTATCAGCCATTTCCTGCGCCCGCTCGGCCATGCGCGATTCGACTGCCAGCATCTCGCGGGTGGTGTAGCGTACCGGCTCGATCACATTGCCGCGCTCATCCGTCACCGCCGCGGTCAGCGCTACCAGCTCGGGTGATCCCTCCAGCCTTGCCATCAGATTTCTGAAACGCTCGCCGTCGTCGATGTAACGGAAGACTTCGCGCGCGATATCGCGGCGGGTGAAGGTGGATTGGCGCCGGGTCAAATTGTCGAAAACGATCTCGGGCTTCTGCTCGATCTTTTCCGCATTGCGTTCGCGTACCTCTTCCAGCCGCTGGGCGCGCTCGGTGTAGGCGCCGCGCGCGCGCATCTCGTCCACCGCCTTGCCCAGATGCGAGGTTGGCTCCAATACCACGCCCTGGTCTTGGTAGCTGCTATGGTCGATGTGCATGTCGTGGCCGGCCCGGTGCAGATGCTGATTGGCCAGGTCCGCCCAGTGCTCGCGCCACTCTTTAAGCAAGGCGACCTTATCCCACGCGGTCGCCTTGTAGCCGAAGCCCTGTCCGTTCACCTCGCGCATGGTCAGCATCACGTGGGCGTGCGGATTGTCTGCTTCCCAATGCACATTGAGATCGGCCACCATCCCGCGCGCGACGAACTCGCGCTGCACAAACTCCCGCGCCAGCGCGATGCCTTCCGCCTGGCTCAGCTCCTGCGGGATGGCGAACTCCACTTCGCGCGCCATCTGCGAGTCCTTGCGCTTCTCGCCGAGTTCGACCGCGTTCCACAGCTGCGAACGATCGGCCATCCACTCCGGCGCCCCTGCGGGCAGCATGATCTCCGAATGCACCACGTGGGGCTTGTCGCTGTAGTCGAAGCTCTGGCCCTGGCGCTGATCATGTAGCTCGCTGGCCGAACGGTAGGCCGCCGCCGCCACCGCGCTGCGCCCCTGGCTGCGGCCGATGATCTTGGCCGTGAAATGGTAAATCGCCATCGCTACTTACTTTTCCGGCGGCGGCGCGGGCGCGGCGGTTTTTTCTGGACCACTACCTGCTTGGGCCGTCGCCTAAAGATTCCGAATAAGCTCTCCATGCCATTCGCGATTGTCCGCAAGGGCGCGTGATACCAGGGCCGCCGGTCTTGCGCCAGCGGGATCAGCCGTTGGCCTTTGGGCGGCTGGCTCATGGGTTTGCGCTTGCGTGGCATTGGCTATTTCCCATCGCGGCACTCTAACACAGGGTTGTGTAGACAACCTATAAGTGCGCTCCCGCTCCGCTCTGCTCCGCTCCCGTGACTTTCAGAACCTTGATCCGCCGCCTCTCCTTGGGTAATCCAAACCGGTGTGGTGACGGCGGCGATTCTCTTCTACCGCGCGCCGCAACGGCGGAAAATGCGCTTGCGCGCTACCGATCCAGATTGGAGCCAGAAAAAAATGAAGGAAGCCAGCGATTACGGCTCACGCCTGAAAGCCCTCAAACAAGAACAACAGCGCCTCGAACGCAAGCAGGCCGAACTGCTGGATAAACGGCGCAGTGAAATCGGTCGCCTAGTGGAAAAGCTCGGCCTGCTCGAAGCCGATGACGACGCCCTCGCCGGTGCTTTGCTCGAATTCAAAGAGGCCTCCTCTAAATCTGGTGATGAACGCCTCGCGAGGTGGCGTGCCGCCGGCGCTTCCTTTCGCCGC
>DATJUF010000139.1:0-8603 GCA_035502655.1 Binataceae bacterium (SeqCode) | reverse complement strand
TGCGTCACAATGGCCGTGCTCGAGAATCTTGAGCGCGCTCATGTAGAGCTCGCTGAGCAGCATGTCGCGCCAGTTGTTGTAGACCTTGGGCGCCACTGCGCGCATATCGGCAAAGGTCAGCAGGTAAAGCGCCTTCAGGCGATCGGCCGAGCCGAGTTCAGCGGCGAAATCCGCAACTGTGTTGACGTCATTGACATCGCCCTTCTGCGCTACCTGTGACATCGTTAGATGATTCCGCACCAGAAAGACCACTAGGTCGGTCTCCTCACCGTCGAGACCGAGCCGATCGCATACCTGCACGGTCAGTTGCGCGCCACGCTCATGATGGTCATGGCCATAGCCCTTACCGATATCGTGCAGCAGGAGCGCGAGGAATATCACCGGTAATGCGTCGTAATCGCGTGCGACTTCGGTCAGCAACGGGTTGGTTCCCTTAAACTCGCCGCCCCGCAGCCGTTCTAGTTCGCGTACCGCCGCGAGCGAATGACGATCAACGGTGTAAATATGGTAGAGGTCATGGAGTACCCGCGCATAGAGATTGCCGAACTCGGGTATCAGCGCGCCGAGCACGCCCGCACGATGCATTGCTTCGAGCGTTTCTGCCACGCGCTGGCGCCCGCTCAGAATTCCCATCAGGGCCATGCCGGTGCGGCTGTCATGACGCATCGCATCGTCGATGAGGCCGAGATTGTTGCGCACTAGCTGATAGGCGCTGCCAGATAGCTCGACGCCCTGCGCCTGGCAGTCGGCGAAGACTGTGATCAGGTTGAGCGGTGCGCGTTTGAATAAGCCGGGATCGGCGATACCTAGTACACGATGCTGAATAATCACGCCGGGACGCACTTGGCGGGCCGGCACGCGCCGCAGAAAGCGGCTGGCCGCGGCCTCTTCAGTAACGCGCGCAATCAGGCTTTCCGAGAAGCGCAGGATTATGCTTGCCTGTTGATAGTAAGCGCGCATCAGGTTGGCGCTCGCGGTTACACCGTCAGCGTCGGCAAACCCGAGCATCGGCGCGAGCTGTTCCTGGTACTCGAAAGTGAGCTGGTCCGTATGGCGCTTGCTGAGAAAATGGAGCGAATTCCGTACGCGGAAAATAAAGTCCTTGGCGGCGTTGACCTCGTTCAATTCGGCCTCGCCGATAATCGCCTTGTGCACCAGGTCTTCGAGGCAGCGGCTCTTGTATTTGACCTTAGCGAGCCATAGCGCCGTATGCAGGTCGCGCAGGCCGCCTTCGCCCTCTTTGATTTGTGGTTCGAGCAGGTAAATCGACTCGCCGTATTGCTTATGGCGGCTGCGGGTTTCGTTGAGCTTGGCTTTGAAAAATTCGGCCTGCCCCCGATTCAGCACGTCGGTCTCAATCGCTTTGGCAAAACCGGCATAGAGCTTTTCGTCGCCAGCCAGGAAGCGCGCATCGAGAATCGCAGTCTTTTCCTTGAGGTCGTTCGACGCCATCCGGACGCATTCGGCGACATTGCGCACGCTATGGCCGACGCTGAGGCCAGCGTCCCATAGCGCATGCAAGATCACTTCGGTGACGACTTCCGTGTAAGGTCCCGGCTTGTATTCGTGCAGGAAAACCAGATCGATGTCGGAGTAAGGGTTGAGTTCGCCGCGCCCGTAGCCGCCGCGTGCGATCACGGCAAGACGCTGATTCAGCCGCGGGAAACGGCGGCCCTGACCGGTATCAGCGTAGCGGTAAAGCGCTCGAATCAGCTCATCGACGGCCGCGGTAAAGTCCTTGACGATTTCCAGTCCGCCGCCGCCCGCCTGGTGACGCTGCCAAAGTTCTGCACGGACCTCGTCCAGACGCTGGCGTCCGACGATTCCGGGCGTCTTCGTCCGCTGCATCTCCTCAAACAGTAAGTCTTCGCGCCGCTGGGCTGGAAGCGCGGGACTACCCGTACTAAAAGTGGTGAGATTCACAGTGTGCCCGCGGTTGCGCCAGTGTCGAAGTAATGGGCCACGGCACGTGCGATGCCGTCCGCTATTGCCTGCTGATAGCGCGGCGTTTCGAGCAATTGCGCCTCACCTGGATTTGACAGGAAGCCGCACTCGACCAGTACCGCTGGCATCATCGCGCCGACCAGGACGTAAAATGGCCCTTGCCTGGCTCCCAGCGCATTCAATTGCAGGCCCAATGACGAGCTTACGCTGGCGGCAGCATCGGTTTCGATCATCGTAGCGAGCGAGGCGGATTCGATAGCCTTATATTGCTGGCGCATATCAGTAAGGATGTAGTTTAGGTTGGGTGCGCCGGATAGGCTATAGCCTGTGCTGCCGCCATTTTCCATCTGGGCCAGGCGGATAGTCGCGCGATCAGTCGTATTATTAAGATAATAAGTCTCGATACCGCTGGTTGCAGTGTCGGGGCTGGAGTTCAGATGGATCGAAACGAATAGGTCGGCTCCAGCCTGATTCGCCAGCGCGGTGCGCTCGGGCAGGCTCAAAAAAGTGTCATTGGTGCGGGTCATTTCGGCGCGGATGCCTTCAGCCTTGAGGGCCATGCAGAGGCGCGACGCGATCGCCAGCGCGAGAGCTTTCTCAGTTGTGCCGTCTGCTGCCGAGGTTCCTGGGTCGCGGCCACCATGGCCAGGATCGATCACCACCAACGGCGCAGCTTCGTTTGCCGTAACGGGCGAAGGCATGGCGTCCGGAGACGCTCGGGATGCATCCGTGTGCCGCGTCACGCTATACGACGCCAGCTCTGGATTTTCTGGCTGGACCGGGAGCATTGATGACGTCGCCGCACCAGCAATGATCGGCGCCGCAAGCGAAGGATGGGAAGTCACCGGCTCGGCAATTGGCCCAGGATAGGCAGCGGCGTTGAAGCTGGCGGAATTCGGCTGACCGGTGACGCGGTGGGCGATTGCTAGCGAGGACTCGTTAACGGGCGGCCGGTGCCGATAGCGCTCCGTTCGTACGATGAACGGGGCGGCGAGATCCACTGGCGTACCTGCGGGCGCCACCCGTAAGACCAGTTCATGCGGAATTCGAGCGATCGCGTAATTGGCCCGCCCAGTTACTTCGACGATGATACGAGCTGTGCCATCGCCGCTATCGGCCGTGCGCACGCTTGCAATCGGCGGCTGTCCATCGCCGAGCAATGGATGCGGCGCAAGATCCAAGCGTACGTGGCTTAGGTCGATCCAGAGTTGCTGCCCGTGGATCGTCAGGCGCCATCCCAAGCCATGGCCTTTTACCGCGAAATCAATTTCCGTGACGGCGTCCTGATGCTGGATCGTCGCACCGGTGATTACTGCGGCATTAACCGAGCGCGCCGGAGCCGTCAGCGCGAACGTGGCTATCAAGAGCGAAAGGGCCCAGCGGGAGACTAACCTTATGCTGGCACTGCTTTGGCCTACATCGGCAAACGCCGCCCGGCTGATGCGATGCGCTAACCGGGGCGATCCGGCGTAACTTCGCCCGGCCTCAGCCAATCGCCATCGGATGCCGCTTCTGCCGCTCAACCTCATCCCCGCATCTAACTTAGCGGGCTGGCGGGTTATGCGTAAGAGTCAAGATCACCGCGGACCCGACTCCCGATCGCGGCGAAATTGCCGTCAGCCGCCGGATCGCAGGCGGGAGGCGAGGCGGGCGAGTGTACCCAAAGCCTCAATCGGGGTCATGCGATCGGTATCGAGACCACGCAACTCCTCGAGGACCCGGCCGTCTGCTGAAGTGAACAGCGCTATCTGCTCAGGGCCTTGGCAGCCGTCCGATTGATGGGGGTTGTGGGCGAGACGCGCGATTCCTGCTTCCGTTATCTCGCCTTGCTCAAGGTTGCCCAGAATCTCTCGCGCCCGTGTGATAATCGACGATGGCAGCCCGGCCAGCCTGGCGACTTCGATGCCATAGCTGCGATTAACCGCGCCTTCCATTACGCGCCGCAGAAACAATACCTCGCCGTTCCATTCGCGCACGGCAACGCCAAGGTTGCGAACTCGCGGATGCTCCCGCGCAAGCTCGGTCAACTCATGGAAATGGGTCGCGAAAAGGACTTTGGCGCGTGTGGCGTCGTGCAGATGCTCGGCTATCGCCCAGGCGATCGCGAGGCCGTCGAAGGTGCTGGTGCCGCGTCCAACCTCGTCGAGCAAGAGCAAGCTACGATCAGTCAGGCCGTCGAGCAAACGTGCGGTCTCGCGCATCTCGACCATAAAGGTGGATTCCCCGCGCCGTAAATCGTCGCGAGCGCCGATGCGCGTGAAGACGCGATCGACCAGTCCCAACTCCGCAGTCGTGGCCGGCACGAAGCTGCCCATCTGCGCCATGATTACGATCAGCGCAATCTGCCGCAGATAGGTCGATTTGCCGGCCATATTCGGGCCAGTGATCAACAGGAGTTGGCGTTCGGCGGGATCAACTTCGAGGTCATTTGGGACGAACTCGCCGGCTTTCATGCCTGTTTCAAGCACCGGATGGCGGCCGTCCCGCAGCTTGAGTGCCGTTCCCGAATTCGTCAGCGGCCGCACATAGCCGCGGCGGCGGGCGGTCGCTGCCAGCGAGCGCAATGCGTCGAACTCACCCACGGCGCGCGCTGTTTCGAGTAGCTCGGGTACGACATCGGTAAGGTCGCGCAGAAGTTTGGTGAAGAGTTGCAATTCGAGGTCGCGCAAGCCGGCCTCGGCACTCAGAATCTTGCGCTCAAGCTCCTTCAATCCGGGAGTAGTGAAGCGTTCCGCTCCGACCAGCGTCTGTTTGCGCTCGTAGTCGTCCGGGACGCGCTCAAGATGGGCCTTGGTTACCTCGATGTAGTATCCAAAGACTTGGTTGTAGCGAACTTTCAGCGACGGAATCCGCGACCGTTCCCGCTCCGACGCCTCCAGCCGGGCAATCACGCCACGCGCGTCCAAGGCGAGCGAACGCAACTCATCCACCGACGCATCGAAACCCGAGCGAATCGTATTGCCGTCGCGCGGGTTGACTGGCGGCTCGTCGCTAATAGCTGCGTCAATCTTGGTGGCTATTCCTGGCAATGGATGGAGCCGTGTAACGAGCTGAGTGATCAGCTTCGCGCGCATCCCGCCGATCAAATCGCGCAGGGTGGCGACCGCTGCGAGCACCTGTCCGAGCCGCAACAAATCGCGCGGACTCGCGCGCAAGCTGCCGATGCGTCCGGCCATTCGTTCGAGGTCGCCGATCCGCCGCAAGCTGTCGGCCATCGCGCCGCCTAGATCAGACTCGAACAACTCCTCGATAGCGTCGTGCCGTTCGCCGATAGCAGCCAGATCGAGCAGCGGGTAAACGATCCAATTGCTCAACGTGCGAGCGCCGACTGGCGTCAGCGTCTCGTCGAGGACCGCGAGCAGCGACCCGGTGCGCGTACCGTCGCTCGAAGCAATCAGCTCCAGATGACGCCGGCTGACCTCATCGACGAGCATGTAACGCGCGGGCTGATAGACGCGCGGAGCCTGCAGATGGGCGAGGTCATGCCCGAAATTCTCTTCGACGTAGCGCAACGCGGCGGCCGCCGCGGCGCCGAGCCCGTCGTCGAGGTTCGCAGCCTTCTCGCCGAAATGGCGTTGAAGAATTTCTCGCGCACGAGTTTGCTCGAAGAATTCGCTATCGATCACGCTCAAAGTGCATCCGAGTTCGGTCGCGAGCGCGTCGAGCGACGACCCATTATTCGGCAGAATTAACTCGCGAGGCGCGATCCGCGCCGCCTCCTCGCGCAGGGCCGCAAGGTTATCGAGGCGGGCGGCAATGAATTCCCCGGTTGAAAGTTCGAGCGCCGCGATCGCATAGCTGATGACCGTGGAGTCATGGCAGCCACCGGCGGCTCTCGCGCCCGATTCAGGCGCGGCCTGATCAGCCGCGGTGAGGCGGTACTCGGGTATCACTGCGAGCAGAAAGTTCTTTTCGCCAGCCACGAGCACGGTCTCTTCCCCGATTGTCCCCGGCGTGATTACCCGCACGATATGGCGCGGCATCAGGCCGCGTCCTGGCGCGGTTAGCTGAAAACCGCCCGCCTTGACGCTCGTCTCAGGGGCGGCCTGCTCGCAAATTGCCACTTTAAGCCCGGCTTTGAGCAGTTTGGCAATATATGGCTCTGCCGCATGATACGGCACGCCGCATAATGGCGCCCCATCCTTGGAGCGCGAGGTGAGTTGAATATCGAGGATACGCGAGCCGGTTTCCGCGTCCTCAAAGAACATCTCGTAGAAATCGCCGAGGCGGAAGAAGAGGATGGCGTCCGGCACGCGCCGCTTCACTTCGAGATACTGCGTCATCAGCGGCGTCGCCTTACGCACCGTTCCGGTGCTGGTCAGCGATGGGGGTTTGTTAGTCGATTGCAACTTCAGAACGCGTGCGATACGGGATTCGCGGTAAGGATAACCAGCACTGACGACCGGCAAAAGCCAGTAGCATCACAACTTTCCACCAATAGCCCAGGGGGTCTGGATGCGGCGGGTCAGTCTCGAAGCTTTTATGGTGGTTTTGCGCTTCGAGGCTGGCGAGACTAATATCGGCGGGAGAGCGCATTGGACCTTTGCCGGTGCTTTTCAAGCTCCGCCGAGCCGTACCAACGCGGCTGGCCGTATCACTGAAACTTCAGGAGGTGTAATCATGGCTGCCACACCGTCATCGATTGAGCGCGCCGCAGCAGGCGCGAAAGTCAGTTCGGTGCTCGAATTCCTCAAGTCCTCGCCCAAGAAGCTGCTGATCAACGGCAAATGGGTGCCTTCGAAATCCGGTAAAACCTTCGAGACGCTTAATCCGGCGAACGAAGAGGTGCTCGCGCTGCTCGCCGAGGGTGATAAGGCCGACGTCGATGAAGCCGTCAAGGCCGCGCGCAAGGCTTACGAAGAGGGCAAATGGAGTTCGATCGGGCCTCATCAGCGCGCTCGCCTGATGCTCAAGATTGCTGATTTGATCGACCAGCACGCTGACGAGTTGGCCGAACTGGAAACCCTCGACAACGGTAAACCGCTGATGTTCTCGAAGGCCTTCGACGTACCCGCCGCTGCCGAGACCTTCCGCTACTACGCCGGATGGGTGACCAAGATCTACGGCGAGACTAATCCATCCGATCCGTCATTTTTCAATTACACACTGCGCGAGCCGGTCGGCGTATGCGGCCAGATCATACCTTGGAATTTCCCGCTCCTAATGGCGGCGTGGAAGCTGGGCCCGGCGCTGGCGTGTGGCAATACCGTCATCCTGAAACCAGCCGAACAGACCCCGCTCACTGCGCTTCGGCTCGGCGAGTTGATTCAGGAAGCGGGCCTGCCAGATGGGGTGTTGAACATTATCACTGGCTTTGGCCCAGGCGCCGGCAGCTCAATCGCCGAGCATCCGGGTATCGACAAAGTGGCGTTCACTGGTTCGACCGAAGTCGGCAAGATCATTCTCAAAGCCTCGGCCGGCAACCTCAAGAAGGTTTCGCTTGAACTCGGTGGCAAGGCGCCGAATATCATTTTCCCCGATGCGGACCTGCAACAGGCGGTGCCGACCTCGATGATGGGCGTGTATTTCAACTCGGGGCAGGTCTGCTGCGCGGGTACCCGCATCTTTGTGCAGCGCGACTGTTATGACGAGGTAGTCGATAAGCTGGCCACCTTCAGCAAAGGCGTCGCGGTAGGCGATCCTTTTCACCAAGGGACCACGCTCGGTCCGGTGGTCTCGCGCGAGCAGTTTGATCGCGTCAAGGGCTACCTCGACCTGGGTAAGAAAGAAGGCGCCAAAGTTTCTAGCGGTGGCAGCGCGGCCGAGGGCAAGGGTTATTTCGTGCAGCCGACGCTGTTCACCGACGTCAAGAACGATATGCGGATTGCACGAGAGGAGATCTTTGGCCCGGTCGGCGCGGCGATTCCGTTCAAGGACGAGAATGACGCGGTGTTTCAGGGCAACGACACTGAGTACGGTCTATCGGCGGCGGTGTGGACTCGCGATATTAGCCGCGCCCACAAGGTAGCGCGATCGCTCAAGGCCGGAACGGTGTGGGTGAACTGCTTCAACCAGCTTGATCCGATCTCGCCGTTCGGCGGCTACAAGCAATCGGGGTTCGGACGCGAACTCGGCAAGTACGCGATAGACCTCTATACGCAGATTAAGTCGGTTTGGATCAAACTGTAGGCCGCTGCCGGCGAATGACGATTAGTTAGCCTTGAATTCGATAGGGGCGCCCTGATTGGGCGCCCTTCCCATTTTCAGGCATGCGAGCTTTCGCGTCGACGCCATCACCCGGAGCTGCAAGGATTAAACGCGGCGATGATAGGCAGAGCGCGGCTAGTGCCGTGATTCTTGCAGGTGGCCGCAGTTCGCGGATGGGCCGTGATAAGGCGTCACTGCCGTTCGGTGGAGTGACGATTCTCGAACGCATTGTCGGCGAACTCGCGCGGCATTTCGATGAGCTGATAGTTGCCGCCGGGGCCGCCATGCCAGACGCGGTGCCGCCTCCGCGAGGCTTGCCGCCGAATGTTACGCTGTTGCACGACGATGCGCCTTATCAGGGGCCGGTAGGAGCACTCGCGCGAGGCATCGCGCTGGCGCACCATCCGATTGTGTTTGCCTGTTCGTGCGACCTCCCGCTGCTTAACGGCGCCGTCGCGCACGCGCTATGCGTGACGCTTGACGGCTATGATGCTGTAATTCCTGAAGTTGAC
>DATJUF010000138.1:0-27897 GCA_035502655.1 Binataceae bacterium (SeqCode) | reverse complement strand
GCTCCGCGCCGAAGGGGACGGCCCGCTGCGCGCTCTCGCTCGGCTCGCAGATGGGCCATTGAGCCAAAAATGGGCGGTGCTACGAGCATTCGGCCGTGAACTTGCGCGGTTCCATCGATGTGGTTTTGTTCACGGCGATTTAACCCCTTTCAACATTTTCTTTATCCGCACCGAACCGCTGCGGTTTGCATTAATCGATAACGAGCGCACGCGGCGAGTCACGGCCCTGATGGGCCGCCGGCGCCGCCTTCGCAACCTGGTGCAGCTCGGACATTTTGCCCTGCCGCACTTGAGCCGCACCGATCGCCTGCGCATCCTTGGCGGTTATACAGAGATGATGAGTCCACCCGGCCGGCGCGCGCTGATGCGCCGCGTCGCCGTGATGCTCGACCGGCGGATCAAACGGGACGGCGGCCTCGCCGTAGTTCAGGCCAGCCGCACAAATGCCGTCCCGAAGTACCTTCAGGTGCGTTATTGATGGGGCCAACCCTCTCGGTCGTAATACCTGTGTACAATGAAGTTGCAACGATCGGCGAGATTATCCAGCGGGTCCAGGCCTGCGGCTTCGACCATGAGATTATAGTGGTTGACGACGCTTCGACCGATGGCACCCGCGAATACCTGCGAAAGCTCGAAGTCCCCAGCGTCCGCTGCCTGTTCCATGCCGTGAATCGCGGCAAAGGCGCGGCCTTGCGGCTCGGCTTCGCCGCAGCGCGTAATGACTTTGTGATCGTCCAGGACGCCGATCTCGAATATGACCCGCAGGACTATGCTGCGGTCCTGCAACCGCTGCGCGACGGCCGCGCCGACATGGTCTACGGCTCACGCTTTCTCGGCGGACCTCATCGTGTGATGTTCTATTGGCACTATCTCGGCAACCGGCTGCTGACCCTGATCTCGAATATGTTCAGCGACTTGAACCTGAGCGACATGGAGACCGGCATGAAAGCCTTCCGCCGCGATAAACTCGTCAGCCTGAAGCTTAGCGCGAATCGCTTCACCTGCGAGCCGGAAATCACGGTCAAAGTCGCTCGCGCCGGATGGCGCGTTTACGAGGTCCCGATCTCGTATTCCGGCCGCACTTACGATGAGGGCAAAAAGATTAGCTGGCGCGACGGCTTAGCCGCGATCGCCGCCATCGTATACTACCGCTTCATGGACTGAGCGCATGGCGGCATCATCAACAGATACAGGCGATCGCCCCGCAATTGCTGAGGCTGCGTTCGCCAGCGCGAACGCAGCCTCAGCAATTGCAGCCTCGGCGCCGCCGCCGCTGCGCGTTGCCGGGGTCGACCCCGAGCACCGTTTCGCCGGCGGAGAGGCACAGGTACTCGGCCTGACCCTCGCCCTCGCCCGCGCCGGTCATCAGGCGGAATTGCTTTGCGATCCAACCGGCCAGTTATGGCGCCGCGCGAGAGAGGCCGGTGTCCCCTGCCAGGCCCTGCCGATCCGCAATTCGATAGACGCCGCCGCCGGACTGCGCCTGCGCCGCCTCGTCCATTCCCGCAGTTACGACATCGTACATTTTCATACTGCGCGCGCCCATGCGCTAGCGCCTTATCTATACGGTCTGGCGGGTGACGATCAGGCGCGGCCCGGGCCGCGCCTCATCGTCACCCGCCGGATGGATTACGTTCCCAACCGGCTGTTCGCGGCGTGGTTGTACAACCACGCCGTCGATCGCGTCGCGGCAATTTCACCATCAGTCGCTGACGCCTTAGTTTCTGCGGGAGTTAAGCGCGATCGCATCACCTTGATTCCTAGCGGCGTCGACTGCGAGCACTTCAAACCTCCTGATGCCGCGGTTCGCAGCGAAGCGCGCGCGGCGCTCGGCCTCGCCGCTGATCAGCTTGCACTTGGAAGCGTTGGGATGCTTGAAGCGCGCAAGGGCCATCGCTTCCTGATCGAAGCGCTTGCGCTCGCCGCACGATCCGGCAAGCAAAATAACCTGCGATGCCTCATCGCGGGTGGCGGCCCATTGCAATTTGAATTAGCGGGTCAGATAAGCGCATTGGAAGCGAGCGGCCAAATCTCTCCCGGCACGATCCGGATGCTCGGCGTTTGCGAGAATCCCTATCCAATCCTCGCGGCGCTCGATCTCTTCGTGATGCCGTCGCTCGCCGAGGGCCTCGGCGTTGCCGCGCTCGAAGCAATGGCCTGCGGACTGCCGGTCATCGCCAGTGCCGTTGGCGGTTTGCGCGATTTGGTGAAGAATCGAGTGACGGGGCTGCTGGTGCCGTCCGGCGATCCGCCAGCTTTGGCGGCCGCAATAGTTGAACTTACATCGGCTCCGGCGCTGCGCGCGTCTATGGGAACCGCCGGGCGGACGCGCGCCGCGGGCCATTTCAGCATTGCAGTAATGGCGCAGCGTACGCTGGCGCTATATCGCGATTGTCTCGCGCCCAAGCTATAAAATGGCTCTGTTAGGTTGTGGCAAGCCATCATGGCGCAATTGCACGATAAGACAAGTAGAAAGGTGGTAGCAAATCGATGCGGAGTATGACGGGCTTCGGCCGGGCCGAGCTCGAACGCGGAGGGGTGCAGGTGGTAGCGGAAGTCCGCGCACTCAACCAGCGCTTCTTTGAATTGAAGCTGAATTTGCCGCGCGGATGGGGAGAACATGAGGCGGAGATCCGCAGAATCGTTCAGGAAGTCGTTGAGCGCGGACGCGTGGAACTATTCGTGCGCTGCGTCACTCTTAAGCCGCCGCCCGCGCGCCTGCGCGTCAACGATGAATTGGCGGCAAACTACGTGGCTGAGCTTCGCCGGTTAGGAAAAACCCTGCGCCTCGATGGCGCCCTCAGCATAGACGTAGTAATGCAGCGTCCTGAAATCTTCCAGGTTGTCGAAGAAGAGTACGACGCCCGTCCCGGCCTCGAGCTGGCCTTTCTGGGGCTGCGGCGGGCACTCAAGATACTCGAGGCGGAGCGCACGCGCGAGGGTAGCGCATTGAAACGCGACTTCGACTCGCGCATTAAAAAGCTCACCACTGCCTTGCCGCGAATTGAGAAATTGGCTCAGGAATCGCGCGCGGCGATCCGCGCGAGCTTCGAGAACCGCGTGCGCGAATTATTGGCCGAACTGCCGATCAACGAGAAGCGCCTGCTCGACGAAGCCGCCAACGCCGCTCAACACGGCGATATCACCGAGGAGATGACGCGGTTGAACGTTCACTTGAAGGCGCTGAAGGCCCTCATAACCCGCAACGGACCGATCGGCAAATCAATGGAGTTCCTTCTCCAGGAGATCAATCGCGAGGTCAACACCATGGGGGCCAAGTCGCAGACTGCCGCCCTCGCGCAGACCACCATCGAGATGAAGGGCGAATTGGAAAAGATGCGCGAGCAGGTTCAAAACGTCGAATGACCGCTTGCACGCACTTGCTACATGATGTCGTGTCCCGCAGGCAACTATATACGACGGTGTCGCGATCGCGGCTGGAGCTCGATGGTCTCATCCGCGCGCGCGTGGCTGCCGCAGGAGGAATCCCGCTCTTGCGACAAGCGCGAAAATGACGAACTGGGCCGTTTCGGTATTTGTTAGAGAGAACACTAAAACACTATTTGCATATTGGGGAGAACGCTTAATATAATCGGTATGAGCCAGCAACGCTGTCGTAGGGGTATTATATTTATCCTGTCCGCTCCATCAGGCGCGGGAAAGACGACTATATCGCAGGCGGCGTTGAAGGAGATTGACGGCTTGAGCGCGTCCATCTCACTGACTACTCGGACGCCGCGGGAGAATGAAGCCGGCGGAGTCGATTATTATTTCGTGAGTGAAGAGGAATTCAATCGTCAAGCAAGCGCCGGTGAACTGGCCGAGCATGCCCGCGTCTTCGACGCCTGCTACGGTACGCCGCGCGCTCCTCTGGATCGCGCGGTCAGTGGCGGCACTGATATCCTGCTCGACATTGATATCCAGGGTGCGCGGCAAATTCGCCGCGTTTACGCCGCCGATACTGTCACCATCTTTGTGATGCCGCCAAGCTTCAGCGAACTGGAAGGACGCCTGCGCAAGCGCGGAACGGAGGCCGAGGACGCCATCGCGCGGCGGCTTCAGCGTGCACGAGAAGAAGCTTCGGCCTACGTCGAATACGATTACGTAATTGTCAATGCCGAGATCGCCCAGTCGCTCTCCGATCTGGCTGCAATCGTCAACACGGAACGGCTCCGAGTGGCGCGCTTGCGCGAAGGGTTCGCGCCATGGAAGACGTAGCCACCGATTGTCCCGTCCAGCTTGAAGAGCTGGTTAAAGAAGTTCAGTCGTACAATCCGGGCGCCGACATTGGCTTGATCCGCCGGGCCTATGAGTATTCGGCACGGATGCACGCCGAGCAGAAGCGCAAATCGGGCGAGCCTTACGTAATCCATCCACTGAATGTCGCACTGATTATTGCTCATCTGCGGCTCGACGTGCCGTCAATCGTCACCGGCCTCTTGCATGACGTGGTCGAGGACACCGTCGCTTCGCCCGAAGAAGTCCGTAGCCTGTTCGGCCCGGAAGTTGCCCGGTTGGTTGATGGCGTCACCAAGGTCTCGAAAATCACTTTCTCCAGCCGCGAGGAAAAGCAAGCTGAGAACTTCCGCAAGATGGTGATCGCGATGGCCCATGATATCCGGGTCGTCCTGATCAAGCTCGCTGACCGCTTGCACAATATGCGCACGCTGAACCATCTGCACACCGAGAAGCAGGAGGAGATCTCGCGCGAGACCCTTGAGATTTATGCGCCGATTGCACATCGGCTGGGAATCTACTGGCTCAAATCCGACCTCGAGGATTTCTCCTTTCGCTACCTTAATCCTTCTGCCTACACCTCGCTGAAAGCGTCAGTCGCCAAGCGCCGCTCTGAGCGCGAGGATTATATCCGCAGCGTCATTGAGATTCTCGGCAAGCGCCTGGAAGAGGCCGGGGTCAAGGCCGAAGTCACCGGACGCCCCAAGCATTTCTACTCGATCCACACCAAGATGCAGCATGAAGGGCTCAGCTTCGACGAGATTTACGATCTTGTCGCCTTCCGCATCATCGTGCCGTCGTTGCGCGAATGCTACGAGGCGCTGGGTGTAGTGCACGCGAACTGGAAGCCGATTCCGGGCCGCTTCAAAGATTACATCGCCTTGCCCAAGGTCAACATGTACCAGTCACTGCATACCACCGTGATTGGGCCTCGGGCGCAGCGAATGGAAGTGCAGATTCGCACGCGCGAGATGCATGACGTGGCGGAGCGCGGCATCGCAGCCCATTGGAGCTACAAAGAAGGCGGCGCGGCGCAGATTCGTGATGCCGAACGGTTCGCCTGGCTGCGGCGGCTGATCGAATGGCAGCAGAATCTTAAAGACCCCGAGGAATTTCTTTCGACTGTCAAGGACGACCTTTTCCCCGAAGAAGTTTTCGTCTTCACCCCCAAGGGTGACCTGCTCGATTTTCCGCAAGGCTCGACCGCTATCGACTTTGCCTACCGCATCCATTCACAGGTCGGCCATCATCTGACGGGCGCGCGCGTCAACGGGCGGATGGTGCCGCTGCGTTATCAGCTCAAATCAGGCGACACCGTCGAAGTACTGACCTCCGAGCGTCAGTCGCCTGGTAAGGATTGGGCCAATCATGTCGTTACGGCACGTGCCAAAAGCCGTATCCGCCAATGGTTGCGGCAGCAGCAGGCCGAACGTTCGCGCGAACTCGGAATCTCGCTGCTCGATCGCGAACTTGAGCCGGTGGGCCTGACCGTCGCACAATTACGCGCAAAAGGCCGCCTCGATTCCGTCCTTAAGGAATTTTCGCAGCGTGATACGGATAGCTTGCTGGCAGCCGTCGGCTACGGCATCGTCAGTGGCGCGCAGCTACTCGGCAAAGTACTCGCGCCCGATGAACTGAAAGCTTATCGAGCCGATTTAAGCCAATCGCCGAACGGCGCTGACCATGACGGCGCGACACCCAAGCCCGCGCGCAATGGCGTCCCCAATGCGGTTATCGTCTCTGGTGTCGGCGACATGATGGTGCGGTTCGCGCGTTGTTGCAATCCGCTGCCGGGCGAGGCGATCACCGGCTTTATCACGCGGGGACGCGGCGTTACGGTCCATCTCGCCGGATGCCCCGAAGCGCTGGCCACTGATCCGCAGCGCCGCGTTCCAGTAGTATGGAAGGCAGGCGAGGCGACGCCGCGGCCGATCCGTCTCGAGGTGCTGTGCGCCGACCAGCCAGGACTGCTCGCCGCGATGTCCAAGGCGATTGCCGCGGCAGGTGTGAACATCTCCACCGCCGAGGTCAAGACCGCCGGGAATGACGGGCGGGCCTTGTCATTATTCGAATTGAAGGTGAGTAACGCGACCCAGCTCAACCATCTGATGCATTCCATTGCGGCGATTGACGGCGTGATGCGAGTCTCGCGGCTGGGTCACCAGAGCAACGGTTACATGCGAGTATAATCGAGTACGGCGCTGGTATATCAGTATCACCTCTGCGGCAAAATGAAGAAGCAAATTATAACTGATCAGGCTCCGGCGGCGATTGGACCGTATTCGCAAGCGATAGAATCTGGCGGGCTGTTGTTCTGCTCCGGCCAGATCGCACTCGATCACCGCAGTGGAAATCTCATCCAGGGCGGAATCGAAGCGGAAACCCGCTGCGTTCTAGGCAATCTGAGCGAAGTTCTGCGCGCGGCCGGCCTTGATCTCAACGACGTCGTGAAGACGACCATCTTCTTGATCGGCCTTTACGACTTCGACATCGTCAATCGCATCTATGACGAGCACTTCGAGGCGCCTTATCCGGCGCGCTCAACCGTACAGGTGGCCGCGCTGCCGCGCGGTGCACGCGTCGAGATCGAGGCTATCGCCCGCCGCCACAACTAGCCTCACACGTTCTTTGGTATGGCGCGGCGGCGTTAATCATGGAGTCGTCAGTGCCTTGACCGATGCCTCACTAAAATAAAGCCCCATCGGGTCGAGCTTCTTCAGCGATCGTCGTAAGCGGGTTAGGTTCTTCACGCGCAAGGCCGGTGTCAGCGACGAGCCGTAGAGGCGCGCCTTATCCAGGTCTATCAATATGACCGAAAAGCTCTCGCCAGCCGACGAAACAAAAATATTGTGCAAGTTCAGGTCAGCGTGATACAGCCCCTTTTGATGGGCCGAGCTAATCGCCACCCTCGCCTCCTCAACAACGTGCTTTCGCACCGTCGGATCATCATCCGTCTGCATAAACTCCCATAGCGTCATGCCATGCAGCATCCGCGTCAGGAACGCGGATCGATGCAGCGCGGGCAACAGCCATCGAACGGCTGCCCCCAGCGGCTCGGCCACCGGAATTCCCCGGTTGCGCGCTTCAGCCGTTACGGCCAGCTCTTGCACTGGGCGTGCAGAGACGCCAAGAAACAGTCCCCTGGTGAGATAACGCATCAGGCCGCCGCGCCGCGAGTAACGGACGAAGAGTTCGATCCCGTTATCGAGCTTCATGGAAAAGCCGCTATGGCGGTTGCCAGCCCCGGTTTCACCTGATGGCTCATGGCTCACCGCGGCTGCAATCGTGTCCGCGTAATCGATCAAATCGCCGCGCAAATACAGCACGCAACGGTCAATAACCAGACGCTTGAACTCTCTGCCCGGTATGGCATAGCCCCGATCTTCAGGCTTGGCCCCCGGGTGCATAGGCCACAAAGGTCGCATTGCAGATTACGCCCGCCCTCTCACCGCTACCTTCATAGAAACCTTATGGAAGGCGTTCAGCCTCTTCGATCAGCATCACTGGAATATCTTCTTTGATCGGATAGCGCAGCTTACAAGCGTCGCATATCAATCCGTCCTGCCCGCTGGTCAGGCGCAAATCGCCTTTACACTGCGGGCAGGCAAGAATGTCGAGCAAGTCCTGACTGACAGCCATGTCGCAACTCCCCGTTTCAGTTAGCGCTGGTGCGCCGCCTGGCGCCCCCTCTAGTGATTGCCGCCTTCGCCATTTCGATCAGGCGTTCTGCGTCGGCCGGTGGCATCGTCATCTCCACACGTAAAGCGTACAGCGCAAGGCCGGTCAGCGGAAAGTATTCGAGCTTGACCAGGTCTTTAGTGGTCGTGATCACCAGTTCCGCATCGTGCGCGGCGTCGAGAATGTTTTCCATATCATACGGCCCGTAATCATGATGGTCCGGGAAGGCCAAGGTGGCAATCACGTCGGCGCCTAGCCGGCCAAGCATCGCATGAAAGCCTGACGGATCAGCCAATCCGCTGACGGCAACGACGCGCCGGCCTTCCAGGGCCAACGGATGGTCACGCCAGCGTGACGGCGCCCTTGGATTATGAGGCAGGGTCTCGGCACTGGCCAGCGTGCGCGGTTCCAGACGCGCGTGGAACATCGGATGGCGTTCGAGTGCCTCCTGATCGGCGCTGCTCAGGGTACGAGGCCGTGACTGGCCGTCGTCAACCATTACGACCGCATCAGCGCGGGCGATCGCTTCGCGGCGATCACGCATCGGACCGGCGGGTAGCAGCCATCCATTAGCGAAGCCGCGCGCAGCGTTAACCAGCAATAGGTTAAGGTCCCGTTTGAGTCGCAAATGTTGAAAGCCATCGTCGAGAATCACCGCGTCAAGGGGCATCCCGCGCGCCCGCATATGCGCCTCAAGCAGCGCAATCGCACCGGCCCGCCGGCGTCCTATTGCGACTGGCCCGCCGAACGACTTCGCCATCATCAGCGGCTCGTCACCCGCTTCATAGACGCTGAGCAGCACGCGCTCCCCGTCGCTGACGATTGCCGATGATTGCTGTGAGCGCCGGCCCCATCCGCGGCTGACGATTCCGGCGGCGATTCCCTGTTCACGCAGCATTCGCGCAAGAAATAACGTAAACGGTGTCTTGCCGTTGCCGCCAACCGTCAGATTCCCAACGCTGATCGCCGGCACAGCGGCATAACACCCCATTGCACCCCACCAGCGCTCCCGCAAGGCCAGCGCCGCGCCATAGACTTGACTGGCGGGCGTCAATGCCATCCACAGCGGCAGGTAGCGGAGGGGTAACGGATTCTGCCACAGCCGCTCCAGCCGCGGACGCGCTGGCGTGCGATGCACTACCGTCGTCACCCCGCCTGCATCAGCCCGCGCAAATGACCGAGCGTCGCGCTTATGCCACCGCCGAGACGCGCTATCGCGGCCTGCCCATTGCGGCCTGCGCTACGGCGGGCGTCATCATCGCTCAACCATGACGCCGCTGTATTCACGATTTCAGAGGCGTCGCGCACGATCCGTGCCCCGTCAGCGGCAAGGAGCGCCTGCACCGGTTCGCGCTGGTTCTCATGATATGGCCCAAGCATGACGGGCACTGCGAACTCGGCTGGCTCAGCCGGATTCTGACCGCCGCGGCCGGAACCCAGGCTACCACCAACGAAAGCGATCGTTGCACGCCGGTAGAGCCCGCGTAACTCACCCATCGTATCGAGCAGCAGCACCGGCACTCCAGCCATCATCGAATTTGGCAATACGCCTGCCTGCGGAAGATCACTCGCCTTGACGAAGGATAATCCTGCTTCCTGGAGAATCGCAGCGACTTCGGCAGCGCGGGCGAGATGGCGCGGCGCGACGATTAATGCAAGTTGCGGAAAGCTGCGTAGCAATTCCTGATATGCCGCGGTGACAATTCGCTCCTCGCTTGGCGCTGTCGAGCCGGCGATTAGAATCGGCTGTGACACCGCAAATTCGGCCAGCGCCGGACGCAATGGCGCCGCCGTATCGCCGGGATCAAATTTGGTATTGCCAGTCACGATCACCCGCGCTGATGGCGCACCAAGCGCGCAATAGCGCGCCGCATCGGCCTCCGTCTGCGCTAGAATCAAGTCAGCCTGGCCCAGCGCCGAACTGAGCAAGCCATTGATTCGCGCATAGCGCCCGGCCGATCGCTCCGAGATTCGGCCATTGATTATCGCGATTTTGACGTCGGCCCGAGCCGCTTCAAAAAAATAGTTAGGCCACAATTCGGTTTCGGCGATTAACAGAAGGCCAGGTTCGAGCCGGCGCACGAATGACCGCACCGCGAAGGGCCAGTCCAGCGGCGCAAGCTGATAGGCAATCGCCGCCGGGATGCGCCTTCGCGCCGCCTCACGCCCGGCTGCCGTCATCGTCGTAATTGCCATCGCAGTTTCAGGAAATTCTCGCGCGAGGCCAAGCGCGATCGGCCTTACCGCTTCAATCTCCCCAACCGACGCCGCATGAACCCAAATCCGCTTGCCACTTCCCGGCAGTTGATCGCACGCCGCAAGCCCGAGCCGTTCCCGCCACGCCGAGAGGTCGGCGCCAGCGCTCGCGATCAGTGCAAACGGCAGTGCCGGATACCATAGAGCGTTGTAGAGCAGCGGTAGCATGGCAGATGCAGCGCGAAGCCTCACGATAGCGCTTCGCGCTTTAGCTCACCGAGGTGCCGTTACCCGGCATCTCCAGCGATGGCGCGAACTGGATACCGTGCAGCTTGCTGTATTCGCCGCCGAGCGCCATCAGTGCCTCATGCGTCCCCTCCTCGACGATTCGGCCATGCACCAGCACTGCGATCCGGTCGGCACGCCGCACGGTGGATAAGCGATGGGCGATCACCAAGGTGGTGCGGTTCTCCATCAGATGCTCGAGCGCCTCCTGCACCTGCCGCTCGGCCTCTGAGTCAAGCGACGAAGTTGCCTCATCGAGAATCAGAATCGGTGCGTTCTTGAGCAGCGCGCGGGCAATTGCTATCCGCTGGCGCTCGCCGCCGGAAAGCCGCACCCCAAGTTCCCCAATCACCGTGTCGTAGCCGTTGGGCAGGCGCGATATGAAATCGTGCGCATTGGCGAGGCGCGCCGCGGCGATTACCTCATCGAGATTTTGGCCGATATCGCCATACGCAATATTCGCGCGCACCGTGTCATTGAACAAAAACGTATGCTGCGTGACGAGGCCGATCTGAGCGCGCAGCGAGCCGAGCCTGTAGCGGCGGACGTCAACTTGATCCACCGTGACCGCGCCCTGCTGCACGTCATAGAAACGCGGGATCAAATCCGCCACCGTTGATTTGCCGCCGCCGCTCATCCCCACCAGCGCGACGACTTCGCCTGCGCCAATCGTCAAGTTGATATCGCGCAATACCCAGTCGTCGGCATAACGGAAACTTACATCGTGAAATGCTACCGCATGCGGCCCCACGCCGAGTTCGATCCCGGCAGGATCCTCGGGAACGTCGGTCGGAGCGTCCATCATCTCGAACACCCGCTCGCCCGCCGCCAGCCCCGCCTGGATATTGTTGTTGGTAGTACTCAGGCTTTTGAAGGGGCGATAGAGCAGGATCATCGCGGTGATAAAGGCGAGAAATACACCGGGTGTTCGCGAACCCGCCATCACCGAATAGGCTCCCCACCAGATTATTCCGATCACTGCGAACGCGCCCATCAGCTCAATCGTCGGGCCTGTGATCGCCTTGATCCGCGCGACGCGCATATAGATCCGGAATAGCCGCCGCAGTTCGCGATTGAAGCGCGTGCGTTCGTATTCCTCCATCCCGAACGCCTTGACCACGCGGTTACCCTGGTAGGTCTCCTGCAGGATCGTGTTGAGGCCGCTGAGCTGGCGCTGCGCGTCCTTGGTCATTTTGCGCATGCCGCGCGAGAAGCGCGTTATCGGCAGCACCGCGGCAGGGAATACTACGAGTGCGGCCAGCGTGAAGCGCCAATCGACGTACAGCGCACCCGCAATCAGCGCGATCAGCCGCGTGCCGTCACTAAAAGCGGAAAGCAAGCTGTCGATCCCGCTATTGGTTACGACCTGAACGTCGTTGATTACCCGCGACATCATCACGCCGGTCGGCGTGCGGTTAAAGAACGACAGCGGCTTATTCTGCAACGCATGGTTGAGTTCGCCGCGGATATCCATCGTGACTTTTTGCATCACGTAGGCTTCGAGATAATCGGAGCCGAACGAAGCCACGGCGCGTATAGTGAAAAGGCCCAGCAACAGGATCGATAGCGGTCTTAGGCGCGCAACGTCATGGCTCAACGCGAAGCGATCAGCGAAGTCCTTAATAATCACCACCAGCGACCCCTCGGTCGAACTGACGACGATCATCGCGGCGAACATCACCACGATGTACGGAAACAAGTAGCGGCGCGGATATGCGATCAGCCGCCGCAACAGGGGCGTCAGCAGCTTCATGACGGCAGCATGGCGAGGGCGATATCGGCGACTCGCCCTGCCGCCCCCGGCGTGCCCAGGGTTTGCGCAACGGCCCTCAGCGACGACGCAACTTCCGCATGCAACGATTCGGCCAGCATCGGCTCACCCGCGCGCACGAGCTTCGAAGGCGTAACCTCCCATTGAATAAGCTCGGGCACGATCCGGCGGCCCGCCAGCAGATTGGGCATTCCGATAAAATCAACTCCTCTAATCAGCACGCGGCCCAAAGCATACGTCAATGGCGATACTTTGTAGGCGATCACCATCGGGCATCCGAGCAGCGCCGTCTCCAGCGTGGCCGTTCCCGACGTTACTAATGCAAGTTCACTGGCGGCAACAATACTATAGGTGTCCTCATTGATAATACGGACTCCATCCAGCGCCGATCCCGCCGCCTCCCGCAGGTCGCTAACCGTCAGCGTCGGCGCTAGTACGATTACGGGCGTCAAATCGTGATCGGCAGCGAGCACCTGTGCCGCCCCGAGCATCGGACGCAACAAGTAGCGTATTTCGCCGCGGCGGCTTCCCGGCATCAGCGCCAGCAGACGCGTACGCGGGCGGAAGCCATGCCGCGCGAGAGTCGCGGGCCGATCCTGCTCAGGCTTGACCCGATCGAGCAGCGGATGGCCCACAAAGCTCACACGTTCGCCCGCGCCGGCAAACAGTTTCGCCTCGAACGGAAAAACCACCGCCAGACGATCGGCGCGGCGCATCAGCTTGCCGATCCGTCCGCGCCGCCACGCCCATACCTGCGGCGTTATGTAATACAACACCGGGACGCCTGCACGATGGGCCACGCCGGCCAAAATCATGTTAAATTCGGCGAAATCAATCAGAACCAGCAAATCCGGCGGCTCGCTGCGGAGTCTGCGGCGCATCGAATTCAACGCGCCCAGCGTCAAGCGAATGGTCGAGGCAAGCTCGGCGACGCCGAGTCCCGCTATATCTTCTGCCTTAAATAATGGGTTCACACCCGCTTCGCGCATCTTTGAGCCGGCGATGCCGGCCAGTTCGCAATCCGGGTCGCGTGCCAAAATTTCTTTGGCGAGATCGGCGCCGTGCAGATCGCCCGAGGCCTCTCCAGCCACGATTAAAATGCGCCGGCGCGCCCGCGGCGCGATATTGGCGGAGGTCATGAGGGAGGTATTCGCAGGTTCAGATCGCATCGGGCTTAATCATGAAGCAAAAGGCGAGCTATCGCGCTGGCTTACAGCTTGAGCGCAGCGTTTTCTTTGGCGATCGCGCTGCGAATCCGCTCACTCAGTTCCATCACCCGCAAACCATCGTCAGCGCTGACGCGCGGCGCGCTGCGTGACCGCACACTCGCGACAAACGACCGCACTTCATCCATCAGCGGGTCGCCCTCAGCCAAGTCGATAAGCTCGCCGGAGATCACCGGAAACGAGCCGCCGGATGGCGGCGGATTCTTCCGATAAACCTGGATACTGCGCGCCTCGTAATCGACCGAAAGGTAGGCGTCGGGCTGGAAAAAACGAATTTTGCGCTCGCGCTTGGCTGATACCCGGCTCGAATTGAGATTAGCGATCAGGCCGTTGGCGAAGCGGATACGAGCATTGGCGATATCAATCTGGTCGGTCAGGACCGCCACTCCAACCGCTTCAACGGCGATCGCCTCGGATTGAACCAGGCTTAGGATCACGTCGAGGTCATGGACCATTAGATCAAGCACCACATCGACGTCGGTCCCGCGTTCAGTGAAGGACGCCAGCCGATGGCATTCGATAAAGCGCGGCATGTATAGGAGCGTGCCCAGGCGTTCGATTGCCGGATTGAAGCGCTCGAGATGGCCAATCTGCAGAATCCTGCCGCTCGCCGCCGCGATCTCACCGAGCTCACGCGCCTCATCAAGGGTCGCGGCCATCGGCTTTTCGAGCAGCACATCGATTTCCCAACGCAGCAGGTCCGCCGCAATCGAATGATGGGTCACGCCCGGCGACGCAACCGTCGCCAAATCAATTTTGCCCCTAAGTTCGTGATAGTCGTAGCATGCGGCCGCGCCGGTTAAGGCAGCCGCTTCATCGGCGCGGCGATGGTCCACGTCTGCCACATATCGCAGTTCGACGCCTTCGAGTGCACGATACTTGGCAGCATGCAGCGCCCCAAGGCGGCCTCCGCCCACCACAGCTGCCCGCAAATCAGCCATAGCCATAGATGGTGACGCCGAGCGCCTGCGCCCGCTCGAGCACAAGTTCACGTTCGAGCAGCATCGCGGTGCCAGCCTCGACCCCAATCATCGCGGCGCCGATTTCCGCCAGGAGTTCAATAGTAGCCGGACCGATGGCGGGACGGTCGAAGCGCAGGTCCTGTCCGGGTTTCGCTGCCTTTGCGACCACTAGCCCAGGACCCCAAAGTTTGGCGGCGCGCCGCAACGCAGCGTCGGTGCCTTCAACCGCCTCGACCGCCGCCACCACCCCGTCGCGAACCGCCACGGCCTGTCCGATATCAAAATGGCCCACCGCGCGCGCCACTGTGAACGCCAGCGCAAGATCGCTGAGTTGTGATGCCGAGGGTTCGGGGCCGCTGGCGGCGCCAGGCCGAGCGATTACATCGTCGAGCATCGGCACCGGATCGATAATCGCGATACCGTCGGCTTCCAGCTCACCCGCGACTCCGCGCAGCACGGCGTCATCACTAAAACGCCCAATCCGCTGTAGCATCGCGAGCGCTCGTGTATCGGGAGCGAAAGCCGCCGGTAATGACGCCCGCGCAATACCACCCGCCATCGCCGCAGTGGTGACCCCGGCGCTTTTGAATACCTCCACCATGCGCTGCAATTCACCAACCTTGATCCAGGTGATGGATTCGGCCAGCTCGGCCAGCGCCGGATCGGTTTCGCCCTGATGAGCTACGGCGATAACCTCAAGACCGTCGCGCCGCGCCGCGCGAGCCACATAGAGCGGGAAGACTCCGTTGCCAGCGATGAGCCCCAGCTTGCTCATCTACTCACGATCGCGGCCGACGACTCCCCGTTCCGACTTGGTGATAAATTCAACCAGCCGATGGACTTCCGCGCAGTGGCCATACTCCTTCAGCACTTGGCGAATCGCTTCATCGCGCAGGAGTTTGCCATAAAACAGCGTGCGGAAGGCACTCTTCAACGCCGCAATCGTCTCAGGCGCGACGCCCCGGCGTTCAAGCCCGGTGCTGTTCACGCCGACCAGGCGCGCGCGTTCGCTACCGGCAACCATCGCGAACGGTGGGACATCCTGCGCGACTTTCGATCCCGCCGCGACAAAGGCATGAGCGCCGATATGGCTGAACTGATGAATCCCGCACATTCCCGCCGTTACGACCCATTCTTCGAGCACGCAATGGCCCGCGAGTTCAGTCGAATTGGCGATAATCGCATGGTCGCCGACGTAGCAGTCATGCGCAATATGCGCATAATTCATGATTAGCACGCTGTTGCCGATTTTGGTCAGCATGCCGCCACCTTCGGTCCCGCGATGAATCGTGGTGAATTCGCGAATCCGGTTATCGTCGCCAATCACCAGGCGCGACGGTTCACCGTGGTACTTCAGGTCCTGCGGCGCCGCTCCGATCGAGGCGAACTGAAAAATCTGGTTGCGCATCCCGATCGTCGCCGGCCCTTCGATTACGGCGTAAGGGCCGACGGTGGTGCTCGATCCTATTCTTACATCGGGACCAATCACGGCCCCAGGGCCGATCTCGACACTGGAATCGAGTTCGGCGCGAGCGTCTATTACTGCACTGGGATGGATACGGCCTGCTATGGGATTTGCTCCTGCACTTCCATCGCGGTGATTTCGGCTTCTGCCGCCAGATCATTTTCGACCCGAGCCTCGGCCCGCAGCTTCCACAATGGAGGATGGTACCTGAGCAGGTGCACCTCGATCTTGAGCTGATCCCCAGGTACGACGCGCCGGCGAAAGCGCACCTTATCCAGCCCGGTAAGCATAAAGAGGCTGCGCGCTGTGCCAATTCGCCCGAGCGCCAGGACTGCCGCGGATTGCGCGAGCGCTTCCACGATCAGCACGCCGGGCATCACCGGCGCCCCCGGAAAATGGCCGGCGAAAAACGGTTCGTTGTTGGTTACGTTCTTGAGCGTCACGGCGCGATCGCTTTCAAGTTCGAGCACGCGGTCGATCATCAGGAACGGGTAACGATGCGGCAACAGCTTGAGAACGCGTTCGCGATCGCCACTACCAGCCTGCTCTTGGGGCACCATTTGAGGAATTGCCGCTACTTGGAAATCGTCGAGCGGCCGCCCCCCTCGTCATCTCCCGGCTCCGGCATTGAGTCGGCTGCCGAAGGACGCGAACCGCCCGCCGCGGAACCGAAAGCTGTCCCGGACGGCGCGTCCGCCTCGGCGCCTAGCGAACCCGGTTTGACATTCATGGCGTCGTAGGCGCGAATCACCTGGTCGGTGATATCGATACTCGCAGTCGCCCACAGCAGGCTGCCCTTTTCCATCACCATCGTATAGCCGTTCTTGATTCCGATCTGGCGTACGACTACCGCGAGATCGCGGACGATTTCGCCCGTCATCTCGTTGTCCCTCTGCTGCAGCTCTTCGCGCGAATTTTTGTAATCGTCCTGGAACTGCTGAAGCTTGCGCGTATATTCGTCCTCAAGGTTCTGACGCTCATCCGGCTGCATCAGCGGGCCTTTTTTCTGAAGCTCATCCTTGAGATTCTCGACTTCGTTCTGCTCGCCCTGCAGTTGCGCCTCCAGCCGCTGCACGCGAACCCGAAACTGCTGCTTGGCCTCTTTGCCATTGTGGCACTCATTGAGAGCCCGCTGTATATCGACATACGCGAGCTTGATATCAGCGTGCGCCACTCCAGCAACTAGCTGGGCCAGCAGCATCACGCCAATGGCAAATCGATATCTCATACGAATCGTGCGATCCTCCTGCCGCATTGCGCGGAACGATTAGCCTCTCATGGAATCCTGACCGGCGCCGGGCTACGGCATTTGGCTGCTTATCAAAGCAGCTTCCGTAAGCTGGCGCTAGAGCGGTGCCCCCGCGCCAAAGTCGAACACGGTATGCTGATCGTTGGGCCGTGGATTAGTCGGGAATGCGAGATCAACCGCGATCGGGCCAAATGGCGACTTCCAGCGAACGCCCGCGCCAATTGCCGTCTGCAGATGACTGAACGGCGACTGGCTCAGGTAGTACGCATTGCCTGCGTCGACGAAAGCTGCACCCCGCAGTCCGAGCGCAGACCAGATCGGGAAGGTGGTTTCAGCGTTCACCAGCAGCTCCTGGCTTCCGCCCACCTGCTCAATCGCGAAAGGCACCCCCTGCTGGTCGTACAGTGTAACTTGAGGCCCCAACGAATAAAGCGCGTACCCGCGCACCTCGCCGCCGCCACCGACGCCGCCCGGGAAGAAGCGCTCATACAAAGGCAATTCGCTGCCTTTGCCACCCCCGAGACTGGTGCCGATCCCGTAGGTCAGGCCCGGCGAGAAGACCCATTCGCCCCACCGCGGGCTCTTGATATATGGAAAGAAAAAGCGGGTATGAAAGACGCCCTTGGCAAATTTGCTGCCGCCAAGGCCAGCCAGCTCAAGATTAAGGCTCTGCACCGACCCGGTGCGCGGATCAGTCGGGTTGTCGACCGTAAATCGGCGCAGGCTCGGCATAATCTCCGAAACGTTCCGGTAACCCGCGTATTGGAGAATCTGTTCGGTCGTGAATTCGCTGAGTCCGCCAATTCCTACATTCTCAAACTGATAGCCGAGCCCCGCCACCACGTTTTCGAGTGACAGCGGGCCAAGTTTCTTAAAGCCGAGCTCGGTCAGCGGATAAGTGGTGTTAATCAGGAAGCCGGCGTTAGTCTGATTGAACGAGTAGAGATACAGCTTGTCATAGAAGAGCTGCAGATTGACTGACAGCGGCATGTCGAGGAACCACGGTTCGGTATAGCTCAGATTGTAGTTCTGATAGAGAAAGCCAATCTGCGCGCTGGCCGATACTGCTTCGCCGCCGCCGAACAGGTTGCTGTTGCCCAGGCTGAAATTTCCGAATACCGACTCGTAGCTGTCGTAGCCGCCGCCGATCTGCAGCGACGCCGTATTCGCCTCCTGCACTGCCACGTCAAGGTCGATCTGGTCGGGTTGCGGACCGGGCGAAGTCGTAATACGCGTGTTGGAAAAATAACCCAATGAGTCCAGCCGCTTCTTCGATTGCTGGATCTCGGACGCCGAATACGGTTCCTGTTCCTGGATTGTCAGTTCGCGGCGGATTACCTTATCGGAGGTCTTGGTATTGCCCGTGATATTGATGCGATCGACCAGCACCTCGCGTCCGGGCCTGATGTTGAAGACGACATTGACGGTATGTGTAGCCGGATTGACCTGCGTTCGCGGATCGACATTGACATACGCGTAACCTCGATCCGAATAGAAGTCCGATAGCGTGAGCACGTCATGCTGCATCGAGGAACCGCTGAACACCTTATGGGGCTTAATCGTCAGCTTGGCCAGCAGTTCTTTGGCTGGAACTTTGAGATCGCCCGCGACTCCAACGTTGCCGACGCTGTAGATCGGTCCTTCGTCGATATTGAAAGTCACCGTCAGTTTGTTGCCATGCCGTTCAACCGTGGGTTCAGGGATCTGCACGTTGAGAAACCCATGGTCGTAATAGAAAGCGCTCAGCCGCTCCGTGTCCTCCTGCAGCTTCTTCTGATCGAGCACGCCGTTACCAAAGATGAAGCTTAGAAGATTGTGCTCATGGGTCGAGATCATGTTGCCAAGCTGGCGCGATGAGAAATGGTTGTTACCGACGAAATTAACTCGCGAAATCTCGACGATCGGCCCTTCTTTGACGTCAAAAACCCCAATCGCTGTGTTGCTTGGCTCAGGCACGGTGCGGAAAGTGACGTTCGCGTCCAAATAGCCTTTATCCTGATAGACCTGTTCGATACCTTTGATCGTCTCTTGAACTCGCGCGGGATCGAGCACCGTGCCGCCGTGCAGCTTCACCGCGTTGACTATGCTGTCATTGGTCGGCTTGATATTTTTCATCCCGCCAAAGCGCACGTCGGTGATCAGCGGGCGTTCCTTAACCTTATAGATCAGAACGGCTTTGCCGTTTTGATGCTCCAGATCGGCTTGAACATTATTGAAAAAGCCCATGCGGTAAATCGACTTGATATCGTCATCAACCTGGCTTAAGTCAAGCGGCTGGCCGGGCTGGGAACTGATGTGGAGGCGGATCGCGTCCGTTTCGACGCGCTGATTACCCTGCACTTGTATCGCCGAAATGATCGGAGCCGGCGGCTGCGCGTACACGTTCGTGAATCCGAACAGGAACGCCGCAATCAACAGGAGTATACGGGAATAAAGGCCGCCCGCTTCAGCCGCATTGCGCCTTGCCGTCACCAATCCAACCCCAGGGCGGCGACAACCCTAGCCAATCGCCTTTGCGAAGTAAACCTGGCGTGCGTGGCGGAAGCCAGAGCCATGAACCACTAAACCATCTCCAGGCCAGCGGGTCGCCACCATATCCCCCTAAATCTGGTCGCTCATGGTGGATTCGCTCAAACGCCCGTTCTGCAGGCGCAAAATTCTCTTCATGCTGCGCGACAGCCGTTCATTATGCGTCGCGACGATCAATGTAATTCCAAGTTCGTGGCTTAGCTGGTGAAACAAATCGTGCACTTCGTCTGCCGTATGCGGATCAAGGTTGCCAGTTGGCTCGTCCGCCAGCACCAGCCGGGGACGCAACACGACCGCCCGTGCCACCGCCACCCGCTGCTGCTCGCCGCCGGAAAGCTCAGCCGGCCGCCGGTGAAGCTTGTCCTTGAGCCCGACCAATTCCAGCACCTCCGCCGCGCGTTCATTCGCTTCGCGCTCAGGCATCCGGCCAATCAGGCCCGGCATCGCAACGTTTTCGGCCGCGCTGAAATCCGCGAGCAAATAATGGAATTGGAAAACGAAGCCCAGGTTATGATTGCGGAACTCGGCCAGCGCGTGCTCGTTCATAGCGAAAATATCGCGGCCATCAAACAGAATTTTACCGCCCGTCGGCCGCTCAAGGCTTCCCAGCACATGCAGCAGGGTCGATTTGCCTACGCCAGATTGGCCGATAACCGCGATTTCTTCTCCAGCCGCAGCCTCCAGCTCAAGTCCGCGCAAGACCGTGATCACACGGCCGGCGTCGTAAAAGTTCTTGTCGACATGTTCCGCGTGCAGCAGCGGCTGGACCGGCCCTGCCTCCGTTCTCGCATGCGCCGGGCCATCATTCATTTCC
Organism: Binataceae bacterium (SeqCode); assembly: GCA_035502655.1. Lineage (GTDB taxonomy): Bacteria > Desulfobacterota > Binatia > Binatales > Binataceae > DATJUF01. Next base: position 7,486 of record DATJUF010000138.1, on the reverse strand, counting down.
CCGCCCTCTTGCACGGCTGGCCACTCGTTCGCCACGAGAATCCATCAGTAATGGCAAGTTATTCGTAGCGCAGCACTTCAACCGGAGCGAGGGCGCGCGCTTGTAAGGCTGGGTAGACCGCGCCGATCAGGCATAGCGCAATCGCCGCTCCGGCCACGGCGAGGAAATTGACCGCGTATAGCCGCACCGGCACGGCGCTCACGATGAACAGATCCGGTGGCAGGTGGATCAGGTGATAGCGGCCGATCAGAAACGACACTACGAATCCCGCTCCCACCCCCAGCGCGGTTCCGATCACGCCGAGCGCCGCGCCTTCGCAGACGAAGATCCATGCAATCGAGGCCGCGCGCGCCCCCATTGCACGCAGGATCGCTATTTCCTTCCGCCGTTCCTTCACCACCATCACCAGAGTCGCAACGATATTGAAGGCTGCCACCAGCACAATCAACAGCAGGACGAGAAAATAAGTGAATTTTTCAAGCTTCAAGGCCGAGAACAACGCGGCATTGTCCTCCGTCCAGTTGGTCACCTGATAGTTCGGTCCAGCCATCGTCGCCAGTTCATGGCTGATCGACGGGGCCGCGAACAAGTCCTGGACGCGCACCTGAAAACCGCTCTCGGCTTGGTAATCATCCGCCAGCAGCGCCTGTGCATCATGCAGCGGGACAAACATCAGCGAGGAGTCGAACTCATACATACCGGAGTAGAAATACCCCTCAACCACAAAACGCCGCAGCCGCGGAATACCGGCGCCGCCGAGACTTGCCGGTGAGATCACCACAATCGGATCGCCGGGCCGCACGCCGAGATCGGCGGCCAGCGATTTCCCAATCAAAGCGCCGGGCAGATCAACGATCCGCGTCTCCCCGTGCTGGATCAGCGGCACCGGATGGTTTACCTGCAAATCTTTAATGTTGCCGGACTTCAAACTCTGATCAAGTTCAGTCAGCACCGGATTATTGCGTGCAAGCACGCCCCGCAGCTCCCCCGCCGATACGTATTCCGGAACCCCATGAGCGTTGGTAGAAACCACCATCACCTCTGATGAGATGAATGGCGCCACGCCAATAACGCCGGGCGTACGCGCAATGCGATCGGCCAGCCGCGGATTGAGCGCGCTATCGGGACCGGCGGCTTCGACCGTGATCTCCGGATTGAAGGCAAGCAGGCGTCCGCGCAAGTCCTCCTGAAACCCGCTCATCACCGACAGCACCACGGTCAGCGCGAAAGTCCCCAATGCAACGCCCGTCAGAGAAATCAGGGCGATCAGTGAGACGAAGCGTTCACGGCGGCGCGCCCGCAGATAGCGAACGCCGATCAGCCATTCGTAACGCATCGTTAATCCGTCAACTGGCCTGCTAGTGGAACAGTCTGACTCAGGCTTGTGCGCCGGACCATTTTTGTCATTTTCAAGCGTGGCTGCCGCGTGAAGAATCCCGATCTTCCCCGCCAGCGGCCTGCGCCTCCGATACGCCCGAATGTCGCTATTTGCAGCAAGGCTTTATTTAGCCAACTTTGTCAGCGTGAAGTAAACACTCTGCCGTTGAACTCGCGCCGCTCGCCCTCCTTCCAAAGGTTCCGTACTGATGTGAATAATCTGGTTCGATTGTTCGTCGTCATGACGGGAGAAACACTTCAGCGGCGTCCGCGCGATTTATCCTCGCCGAGCCGTGATTCATTTGCAATGGCCGTCTCAATTGAAGCGCCGCAGGCGAAGGCATAAACTCGCGCGCAAAATCGGAGCCGGCCTCCGGAGGGAGAGCAGCATGGGAGGATTTTGGACGCGGGCGTTCGCCGCAGGCCTCTGTTTGACGTGTTTCGCAGCAGCAATCAGCGCAGCTGATGAAGTCCCTTCAGGCACCAGCGCCGCAGTGGACACTGCAGCCGCTGATACTTCGCCACCGGGAGTCGCCGCGGACTCAGCCGGTTTTCCAGCCGGCGAGCAGCGCATCACAATGAACTTTCAGAACGTCGATATTCCCGTTCTCGTCAAGTTCATCAGTCAAATCACCGGACGCAATTTCGTCCTCGACGAAAGCGTGCGCGGCCGCGTCACCGTAATCTCGCCAACCCCGGTTACGCCCGAGCAGGCATATCGAACTTTCCTTTCCGTTCTCCAGCTCAAAGGCCTCACCACCGTTCAGGCCGGTTCTGTCATAAAAATCGTCCCCGCCCGTACCGTCCGCGACTCCGCCATGCTCACGCAATCGCAGGAACCAGCCGCGCCCTATGGCGATCAATACGTCACGCGCCTGGTGAAGTTACGCAATATCGACGCGGCATCGATCATGAGCGTGATCCAGCCGATGGTCTCGCATGACGGCATGATCGCGGACTACCCCCAGGACAACACCCTGATTATCACCGATGACGCTTATAACGTGCAGCGCCTGTTGCGGATTATCGGCAGCCTCGACGTCCCTAACGTCCAGGAAACTGTCAAGGTGATTCCGCTTAAACTCGCCTTCGCCGACGACCTCGCCTCTCAGATCCAGAAGATCATGACGGCTCGCGAGTCCGCCGCCCATGGCGCTTCGATGATGCCTCGCTTCGGTCCGCGGCCTGAAACGCCCAGTTCCACCTTCAGCATCGTCCCCGATGAACGGACTAACTCGCTAATCGTCCTCGCCAGCCAGCTTGAGATGCGCCAGATCGCCGATCTCATCAGCAAGCTTGATATCCGCGCGCCGTATCAGGACGAGCGCATTCACGTCTACCCGCTAAAGTACGCGGCAGCCTCGGAGATGCTCGATACGCTCAGCGGCCTGCTTGGCGGCGGCGGTGGCCCCAGTACCCTTTCACCCTCGACCGGCAAGAATTCGCTCGGACGCGGCAGCTCGCTCGGCACTATGAACGGCAGCTCGTTCGGGATGGGCAGCAATAGCTCCGGCAGCACTTTCGGCTCGACCGGTTCCAGTATGACCGGTTTCGGCGGCGGCAGCAGTATCGGCAGTAGCACCATGGGCTCGAGTATGGGCGGTATGGGCATGGGCTCTTCTGGCCTCTCCTCGCGCAGCAATTCTTCGTCCAGCAGCGGCACTACCACTGCCAGCACCGGTAGCGGCCCGACTCCTGACTTTACCGGCGCAGTCAATGTCACCGCCGACCTCGCAACCAATTCCCTCGTTGTGAGCGCCGCTCCTCAGGATTGGGAGACCCTCAAGCGCGTGATTGACCAGCTCGACGTCCCACGAGTCCAGGTCTTCGTTCAGGCCATCATTGTCGAAGTCGACGTCAACCGCACCAAGGATATTGGCGTCAACTTCTATACGTCCAATGGCCTCGGTGGCAACCTGCTAGGCGTCGGCACATTAAATACTGGCCAGTTGGCAAGCTACCTGGGCGATCCGCTCGGCATCAGCGGACTCGGCATCGGCCTCGCCTCCGGCAGCAACTGCACTATCCCGTCGTCCTCATCGAGTTCCTCCACAACCTCCACCTCAACCGTGACCGTGCCATGCGATCTTGCCCTTATGACTGCGCTTGAGAGCGATACCCACTCCAACGTTCTGTCGGCGCCTACCCTTCTGACGGCCGATAACGAAGAGGCCATGATCGTCGTCGGCGAAAACCTGCCCTTCGTCGGCTCGGCCAGCGCCAACTCCGGCCTGCCTGGACAAATCTTCAACTCCGTCGACCGCCAGAACGTAGGTATCACACTGGATATTGTGCCTCAGGTTTCGGAAGGCGAGTACGTGCGCCTCGACCTCTACGAGGAAGTCTCGAACGTCGTCCCCGGCACCGCTAATAATTCGCTCGGACCCACAACTACTATCCGCTCCGCTTCGACTTCGGTGCTGGTGCAAAACCATCGGACCGCCGTGGTCGGCGGCCTGATCTCGAGCGACGCTGAGAATGCCCGGACGGGCGTGCCCTTCCTCTCGGATATCCCCGTGCTGGGCAATCTCTTCAGCGACAATTCCCGTGAGATGACCAAGCAGAACCTGCTGGTCTTCCTGACCCCGCATATTATCCGCACGCGCGAAGATCTCCAGGCCCTCGCCCTCGACCAGCGGCAGAAATACGTCCGTGCGCTTGGCCGTACCGAAGTAAACAATATGCCGCCGTCGCAGTTCGAGCAGATGTATCAGCCGACCTTCAATCGTGCGGTCTCACCTCAGGAGGACTTGCAGCAATATCAGTCACCGGCCGGCCCGATGCCTGGAACGAGTCCGCTCTCTGCACCGCCGTCCTATCCGTCGACAAGTTCCACCTATCCTTCGAGCTCGAGTGCGACGGCCCCTGGTATCGGCGGCGCAAGTCCGTTCAGTTCTACTTCCGTGCCACCATCTGCAGCCTCTGGCAGTTCGCTGCCGCCGACCGCTACCACGACCAGTCCTTAACCCCGAGCCGCACGCTGCGGTGCACGAGCCTGTCATCGACGGGCTTGTGCGCCGCAGCCGCTTTTGACAGCCTGCCTTCTCATGCCGCGCCAGATTGGGCTTGTGCGTGCGTCGCTCGAGTATGCGGCTCTCGCGCCATTATGGGCCCCCCTGCGCGTCCTGCCCCTCGCCCAGGCCGTCAAGCTCGGGGGCGCGATTGGTCCCCTCGCGATGGCGCTGGATCGCCCTAACCGGCCCATCGCCGAGCGCAATCTCTCTATCGCCTTTCCCCATCTCAGCGCCGATGCGCGCCGCTCAATTCTGCGCGAGACCTATCGAAGAATTCCTAAGCTGGTGCGAAGCTCTCGGAATATCTTCACTCGCGCAGGCCGGGTTATTTTACTTTGCCGCCTCGATCGAAGCCCAACCCATTCGGCCTCCGCGCCGGCCGTCAAGCAGCGCCTCAATGAGCCGCCGCGTCCAGATCCCGTAAAGCATTTGAACAACAGAGACTAGTCCAGGCACAGAGGCGTTCAAATCTCAGAAACGGCAAAGGACGTTTATCATACGTGTGATTCCTATCGGGATTTCGGCAAAATGAATCTTACTCGCTAAAGGATGGGGCCAAGTCGCAGCGGGCCATTGAGAAACAGGTTGGTCTTGGCCGGGTTTTGCTCGATTGACACAAACGGATTGAGATTTCCCCCGCTGGTTAACTGGTTCGGCGTGAACTCCACGACCTGCGTCTGCGCTGTGCAATCGGCGTTGTCGGTACCGACCGACACCCATAGATCACCCGAATGGTCGAAATCGAGGCCTCCGAGGCACGAACCGCTACCTTCGAGACCGGCAAAGGCGGGAGAGGTTACGGTAATAGCTGCCGACGGCGAGATTTCTCCCTCAGCTTGCAGTTCCGCCGCTGAGAACATTTCGATTTTATCTCCACTCAGGCTTGAGCCGGCGATCCATAAATCTCCAGAGCTGTCAAAGGCGAGATCCACCGGATCGAGCGAATCGGGAAGGTTGATAATCAATCCAGGATTTGCCGAACCGTTAGCAGCGCGATCGGATGGTGCAAACTCCCAGAGCTGCAGCGGAGTTCCTGGCGGGCTCGATGGCGGAAATTCCGAAACCCACATATTGTCGAAGTGGTCGAAGCGAATGACTTCGGGAATCCAATCTTGCGAAGTAAGCGAAACTACGGGGACAGGCGAACCGGTTTTCCCGATCTCACTTGCCGGATACTCCAGGACGGCTTTATCTTCTTGGTCACCAACCCAGAGATTTCCGGCGATGTCAAAGCCGAGACTGACCGCAAACACAATAGACGAGCCTAAAGGTCCTTCCGGCGTGATAAGTGCCTTGGCTTTAACTGACAATCCTTCCTTGAGGAAAACCAAGTCGCTGCGACTGATCTCGACAAGCGGAATGGAGGCACTGTTTGCCACGCTGAATGAGATCCATAAGTCGTTCGTGGAGTCGAACGTCATGGCTAATGGGCCCTCAAAGGCGGTACTGGCAAAGGCCAGGTTAGCCCGCGGGTCACCGCTATGTTCCAGTGCTTCTCCCTGAAATTCCGAGAAGTACTTATATCCCCCTACCCAGAGTCCTTGCGCCGCTCCGCTCGCGCGACCGCGCAGGCTAATCGTAGCCGAATCGGCGCTAGTGGCACTGTCCGCAGCAATTAGAACCGTCGCATTCGGCGCCTCGCCTGCCGCGGTCGGGGCAAAGGCAACACCGACCTCGGCCTTATTGGCGCGGGAGTGCTTTGCCTTACCAGGAACCGTAAGGCTTCCGCCGGATGGGAAGAGCTGAGATGGGAAGGTTATGACGTAATGTGGATCGCTGGGCGCATTGATAGTGACTTGAAGTGGTTGGCTACCCTCATTGATGAGAGTGAAGCTATTAACCTTAACGGTCTGCTTTTCTAGGTTAACCTTATAGGTTAGAGCCGAGGGGGACACTGACAATTGACTCGCGCCAGAGGTCCTCTCAGTCCTCAGATCATCCTCTGCTTGGGCAAGCGCTGCACCAGTCCTGGCGATGAGTACAACGAATATGAAAAAGACCAGGGCGGCTATCCGAGTCAGAGACTTCGAATAAGCGGTGAGCTGGAAGTTATAGTTAACGCATAGAGCTTCCATTTCGTATTCTGGATTAATATATACTTGCCGAGAATGACAATTGACAAATAAAGCTTCGTTTAGCATCTATTTAGCATCGAATTATCACAGATGATAGCAGCGGCAAAATAAATTATTGGCTGAATCACGTGGCCGTCCCCTCGCAAAGGCCGAATATCGAGAGCGGCGCGGCTCGCACCAAAAGTCGTTGATTTCGGGCCTGCTCTTGATTGCTCCCTCCGTTTTTCCGAGCCGCTTCTTGTGCGGCCTTTTTCCCGCCGCCCCTTAGCCGCACGCTGCGGTGCACGAGCCTGTCATCGACGGGCTTGTGCGCCGGAGCCACTTTTGACAGCCTGCCTTCTCATGCCGCGCCAGATTGGGCTTGTGCGTGCGTCGCTCGAGTATGCGGCTCTCGCGCCATTATGGGCCCCCCTGCGCGCCCTGCCCCTCGCCCAGGCCGTCAAGCTCGGGGGCGCGATTGGTCCCATCGCGATGGCGCTGGATCGCGCTAACCGGCCTATCGCCGAGCGCAATCTCTCTATCGCCTTTCCCCATCTCAGCGCTGATGCGCGCCGCTCAATTCTGCGCGAGACTTACCGCAATTTCTGCCGCATCGCCGCCGAATGGACTCATCTGTTTGAAATTACCCCGGCTAATTTTGGCCGCTTTGGCCGCTTCGACGGTTACGATCATTGGACCGAGGCGCTGCGCCTTGCCGATAGCCGTGGCCTGCTGATCCTGACCGCCCACGTCGGCAACTTCGAGATGCTCATCATGGTCCCCGCCACTCGCGGCGACCGGCTCGCCCTGGTCCATCGGCCAAACCGCAATCCGCTGCTCGACCGCATGGTCAACGCACGCCGCGAGCGTTTCCACGCTATCGCGGTGCCGCGCAAGGGGGCAGCCCGCCCGGTACTCAAGCTGCTCCACGATAATTGGACGGTCGCGATGCCGCTCGATCTCGATACCCGCTCCGGCGTTTTCGTTGATTTCTTCGGCCTCAAAGCCGCCACTAGCGACGGCCTCGCCCGCGTCGCGATG
>DATJUF010000137.1:0-5175 GCA_035502655.1 Binataceae bacterium (SeqCode) | reverse complement strand
CATCAGTTTGGCTATTTCCTGGCGCACATTAGGATCGCGGTTCGCCCCGGTCTCTTTGGCGCGCTCGATGATGAGATCCACCCGTCCAGCGCGCTGCGGATACCACCTGTACGGTTCATTGGCAACTTCGAGCTCGGCCCGCTCCTCGGCGTAAATCCGCCCCACACGTGGTCCGCGCTTTGACGGTGCGGCCAGCCCGTCGGCGCCACGGCGTTCATGGGCGAGCGTGGTCATTGCCACTTTCCAGCCCTCGCCGACGCGTCCGACCAAGTTCTCCGCTGGAACTTTCGCGTCAGTGAAAAACACTTGATTAAAGGAGGCGTGACCGTTCATTTGCCTGAGCGGCTGAACGTCGACGCCTGGCTGCTTGACGTCGATTACGAAATACGAGAGTCCCTCATGTTTGGGCGCGTCCCAATCAGTGCGGGCGAGCAAGAGGCCGTGGTCGGCGTGATGGGCGCTCGTGGTCCACACCTTCTGTCCGTTGACGATCCAAAAGTCGCCCTGGAGTTCCGCGCGGGTGGTGGCGCCGGCCAGATCGGAGCCGCTGCCCGGCTCGCTGAAAAACTGGCACCAGTTGTCTTCACCGGTCAGAATGCGGCGCAGGAATTTCTTCTTTTGCCGCTCCGATCCGTGCTCAAGCAGGGTCGCCGCAGCTAGAAGCCGTACTCCGGTTTTCGCAGCGCCTATAGCGCCGAAGTTGGCAAATTCCTCTTCCACTACGCGTGCCAGGCCGATCGGAAGACCGCGCCCGTACCATTCCCGCGGCCATTGCGGCATACCCCAGCCAGAATCCGCGAGCTTGTTGCGCCACTCTACCAGAGACATTTCCGGGTCCCAGTTAGCCGCGAGCCATTCCCGCACTTCGGCTCGCACCTCCACTTCACCGACCTTGCTCATAACTCAAACTCCCCAGCGCTGCATCAAGAGTTCCCGATGATAATCCGGCTGTCCGAGAAACACCTCCGAGCTTTTGGCGCGCTTGAACCAAAGATGCGTATCGTTGTCCCAGGTGAAGCCGATCCCGCCGTGAATCTGGATACATTCCGCCGCCATATGCAGGTAAGCTTCTGACGCCTCAGCTTTTGCGAGGCAGGCAAGCGCTGGCCATTCGGTGTCCTCGGCCGCCGCAGCCTGGGCCGCATAATAAGCCGCTGACTTGGCAAGCTCCACTTCCAACAGCAGGTCTGCCAATTTGTGCTTGATCGCCTGAAAAGAACCGATGGTCCGTCCGAACTGGACCCGCAGTTTGGCGTAATTCACCGCCGAGTCGAATAATGCCTGTGCGCCACCCACCATTTCATTTGCAAGTGCGATCGCCGCCTGGTCGAGCGTTCGGACCAGCGCCTTTCCGCCGTTCTGCAAATTGCCAAGCAGGTCCGCGTGCGCCTCGTGAAAATCGATTCGTGCCAGCTTCCGCGTAGGATCCATCGATTCGAGCAGGCGCCGCTCAACGCCACTCGCGTTCGCGCCGAGCGTGAACATCGCCAGCCCGCCGAGGCCGCTGTTCCCAGGAACGCGCGCCGCAACGACCAGCAGGTCCGCGATGTGTCCGTCGACGACGTAACTCTTGGTTCCCTTAAGCCGGTAACCGTCCCCGTCCGGCGTAGCGCTCAGCTCAATCGCGAGCGGATCCCATGACCCCTTAAGCTCGGTAACGGCCAGCGCGGCGAGCCGCGAACCACTCGCAAGATCAGGCAGCAGGCTTGCTTTTTGGGTTTCGGCGCCCGCGTTTAGAACCGCGTTGGCAGCGAGCACCGCAGTGGAAAAATACGGGGCGCAAAGCAATGCGCGGCCCAGCTCTTCGCTAACGATGCCAAGCTCCACCATGCCGAACCCTGCACCGCCGTACTGCTCCGGTATATGGATGCCCGGCAGCGCGAGTTCATCACTCATCTGGCGCCAGACCGAGGGATCGTAACCCTCCGCCGCGGCCATCAGGCGGCGAACCTCAGTCGTGGGCGATTTACCATGCAAGAAGCGCCGAATGGCCGAGCGGAACTGCTCCTGCTCGTCTGTGAAGGCGAACTGAATACGCCGTGCGGGCTCGGCTCTCGATTGTTCTGAAGCGCTCATCGTTTTGAAATCTGCTCCGCCGCTTAACCCTGAGTAATAATTGTCTAATGCCACGAACAGGCCGTGCGCGGCAATGATCGGCTTGCGCGGCATACCCTTCGCACCCTGAACGCCATCTCAGCTAAATCAATCTTCTATTTCCAGCACACGTTTAAGCAACTGCTGCGTCAGGGCCGCGCTCGGCAGGGATAGCCCAAGATCGTGCCCCAGCTCCAACGCGAGCCGAAGGTCCTTATGCATCAGCTCCATCAGGCCGCGCGGGCCACCGGTGTAAGTGTCCTTCAGTTTGCGCTGCTGCGACCAATGATCGGCGACGCGGCTCTGTGCGGCTCCAGCGTGGACAACTTGCTGCATCGTTTCGAGCTTAACTCCGGCGCGCTCCGCAAGGCGCATCCCTTCGGAGGCCGCTAGCATGTTGGCGTAAACGATCAGATTGTGCGCGAGCTTGGCAATCGCTCCTGAGCCGAGATCCCCGAGGTGGAAAATGTTTGCGCCGGAGGTAGCAAAGATCGGCCGGCATTTCTCGAAGGCCGCATGATCACCGCCGGCCATATAGCAGAGTGACTTGGCAATTGCGCCTCGTTCGCCGCCGCTGACTTCGGCGTCGATTAGCGTGACGCCTTTGGCCGCCGATTGTTCGGCCAGTTTTCGGACCGTGCGCGGATGAACAGTGCTGTGAAGGGCGATGATGCTCCCGCGTGCGGCGCCACTCAGCGCCCCGCCCTCGCCAAGCAGGACCGCCTCAACCTGGGCGTCGTCAACAACCACGACTTCGATAATTTCTCCGTGCGCGCCGACTTCATCGGCCGAGCGGGCGGCCTTCGCACCCAACGCGGTCAATTCGCGCATCGGTTCGGGGCGCAAATCGTAGACCATCAGATCGTATCCCGCCTTCGCGACATTGATCGCCATTGGTTTGCCGATATTGCCCAAACCGATAAATCCTACGCGCATGGCCATCGTTTAACTCTCCTCTATTCTGATGGGTCTCCGAGCGGATCCGATTGCCGAAGCCTTCGTCACCCTAGCCGAAATTCACGGAACAAGCGCGATAAATTGCGGAACCAGGCTGCCGTCCGCATTCTCGTGCGCGAAAATATTGACCCTGGCCTCGGGCTTCAATTGGCCGCGGCTTACTACTTCGATAGTAGTAACCGGGATTCCCGGCGGGATATCGATAGTGCTTTCGCCGCCATGATATTTCACTTTGATCACGTGGCCATTGGTGATACCGGCCACCTGCACGATATTGCCATTGGTCATGGTGGTTCTCGGCGCGTTGCCCCAGGGATAATGGCCCTCGCCTACGCCACGCATCGACTCAGGAAGGATATGGATTTCCTTCGCGTGAAGCTTCCCATCCGCTCCTTCCACAGCGGTACATCCGATGAACTCACCCGGCTTTACATCGGCGATAGTTGCAGGCTTCGAGCGCAAAACCTTCACGTTTGGGGACAACGTAAGTGACAACTCCTTACCAGCGGCCGTCTTCGCTGTCAGCGTTTGATGTTCCAGATGCTCGACGGTCGCGCGAATGCGCGCCAGCCCGGGCGGCGGCTGATCCGCAGCAGCAGCGATTCCCGTCAGCAGTAGCAGAGCGAAAGCGATAGTGGGCACGCGTAATCGAATCACAGGTTCGGCCTCCGGCCAAGCCGGCAGAAAAGTTTAATTATGGGGGTTTTGGGTTCTGCGCAATCTGTCATTCCCGCGCGTCTGGTGGCCTGGCGCGCGAGGAATCCCGGAATCCGGGACCCTTCGCGCGGCAGCCACGCGCGAGGGTGACAGAATGGCCGTACATCTCAGTTGTGAGATGACAAAACCGCCCATTACCAAAAATTTAGCAGTCATCCTCAATTTGATTCCCCCTAGTTCTCGCGTAAATCACCGAAGTATTCGCCCCCGACTGTGATTCGCTAATAGCGCAAGTGCTCATTTAAACAAATCGCGCATCTCAGGGATGATCCATAACGGCCGATCACCGTTGGCGGCTCGCTGGATGTTCGCATACCCGTTTTGAAATCGTTTGCGAAAGCTATCGGCAGTCGGTCCCGCGCTATGCGGCGTTAGAACCACGTTGGGCAACTTCAGGATTGGATTTGCGGGATCAGGGGGTTCCTTAGACAGGGTATCCAGACCCGCGCCGAGCAAACATCCTTGCTTCAGCGCTTCGATCAGCGCCTCTTCGTCCACCACTTCGCCGCGGCAGGTGTTGATCAGGATCGCCTTAGGTTTCATCCGCGCCAGGGCCCCGCGGCCGATCATTCGTCGTGTGCTGTCGTTGAGCGCTGTGTGCAAGCTCACGACGTCTGCTGCCTCAAGCAGCGAATTGAGTGGCGCATATTCGACCCCGAGCGCCTCTTCCTCATGCGAATCGCGGCGTACGCTATCGTAATAGATCACCCGCGCGTTGAAACCTTTGAGGCGCCGCGCAACCTGTTCGCCGATATTTCCAAAGCCGATCAGGCCAACGGTTTTGCCCTCAATCTCAAAGATATCAACGGCTCGCGCGATACCCCGATGCCAGCGGCCTTCCGTCACGTTCTGATGAAATGCGATGAGCTTACGATACACCGCCAGCATCAGCATGATCGCGTGCTCCGCCACAGCCACGGAGTTGGCGCCGCCGTTCGAGCAGATAGGCACTCGAGCCTTGCGCGCGCCCTCGATATTGACCATGTCGTAGCCGGCGCTGAGCACCTGGATCAGCTTCAAGCGCTTAGCCTCAAGATAGGCCTCATCCGGTAAATGAAAGATGAAGCCCAGCACATACTCCACTTCGCGCATTGCTTCGGCGATCGCGGCGCTGCGGGTATGCGGTGGCACCATCCGCAACGTAAAGTCATTGGGCGCGAGGGTATGCGCCAGTTCGAGAACGTCGGGTGGCATTTCGATGCCTTGAACGAACAGAATGGTTTCCTCGGCCATTGCCTACCTCAAAGATAGCCCGAGCTCCGCGAGGGCGTGCGGACGCGAGGCTGCGAGCCGGCCGCCTTCAGACTCGATAGCCCGAGCTCCGCGAGGGCGTGCGGACGCGAGGCTGCGAGCCGGCCGCCTTCAGACTCGATAGCCCGAGCCCCGCGAGGGCGTGCGGGACACTAG
>DATJUF010000136.1:0-8699 GCA_035502655.1 Binataceae bacterium (SeqCode) | reverse complement strand
CTTCGAGCGCGTCGGCGGCGCCCTGACGATCCGCGTAGACGCCCGCATCATTGCCGCCTCCAATCGCGATCTCGAGGCCGAAGTCGCAGCCCATCGCTTCCGTGACGATCTCTACTACCGCCTCAATGTCATCACTCTGCGTGTCGCCCCGCTGCGCGAGCGCAAGGAAGATATCCTGCCCCTCGCCGACCGCCTGTTGCAGGCCGCCACCTTGCGCAATCGCAAGCCCGAGATGAGCTTCTCGCCGGAAGCCGCAACCGCCATCGGCCGCTATCGCTGGCCTGGCAACATCCGCGAATTACGCAATGCCGTTGAGCGCGCGGTCGTCCTCGCGAAAAGCAACCTGATCACGCCCGACTATCTGCCCGATTCACTTTTCCGCGAGAGCGCCGCTCGGGATCCAACAGCGGCTTCGCCGCGTGCCAGCCTCGAAGAGGTCGAGCGCGACCATATCATTCGCGTCCTCGCCGATTCACTCACCCTCGAAGATGCCGCCGAAACCCTCGGCGTCGACGTTTCAACCCTCTGGCGCAAACGCAAACGCTACAAAATCGACTGATTTTCGCGTTACCGCTCATTTACGCTGGTGATCGAGCCGCGACCTCTTCCAGTGTGTATTATCGTGGCCCGCGGACTGATTACTCAGTCCGCGGCCCTCTTCATCATCATCCAATCGGAAGCTTCGTCAGCACCGTAAATACTTCGTCCTCGATTATCTCCGAAATCTTTGCTCCGCGCTTCTGCAACTCCGCATCGCCCATTGCCGCCGCGATCGCTGCCTCATTCGGTAATTCCCACAAATCCACTACCGTGTTGAGCCTTCCCACCAGCGTCGCGTAGCTGCCAATGAGCTTCCATCCATGCTTGCCCACCACCGGCAGCAGTTCATTAATGAGATTGGTGAAATCTTGCAATTTGCCTGGATGCAGTTTTATTGATGCCTGTACGTAAATCATTAGTCACTTCTCCTTCACAGTAGCTTCTGCGCCTATTCCGTTCACAAACGGAGCCGGCCTTCAGCCGATTGGCAGTTTCGTCAACACTGTCAAGACTTCGTCTTCGACTATCTCGGCAATCCGATGCGCATGCTTCTGCATCTCAGTATCGCCCAAAACCGCCGCCACAGCTTCGGTATTCGGTATCTCCCACAGGTCTACGACTGTATTCAGCCGTCCGACCAGCGCGGCGTAGCTCCCAACCAGCTTCCATCCGTGTTTGCCAACCACCGGCAGCAAATCGTTGATCAGCTTCGTGAAATCCTGCAGCTTCCCTGGATGCAGTTTGATTGACGCCTGCAAGTAAACCATTACTCATTCCTCCTTACGCGGTAAATCGTCTTTTCACCCTCAGCTATCATAAATCTGCCGCACTTGCGACGACGCTTTCTAGTTCCCGTATCGCCTTGATTCCGTCACCATGCGCCGACCCTGCCGCCGCCATTACGACGCGCGAAATCCCCGCCTCGCGATACCGCTTCAGCGTAACCGCTGTTGGCGCAGCACCCATTACCAGTACGCCGAATTCCAGTTTCTCGGGATCGCGCCCGTATTCTTCCTTCGCCATCTTCTTGATTTGCGGGATACATTCCCGCGCCTTCTCGGGACTCAGTCCGCCCGGGCACCATCCATCTCCATACCGCGCCACCCGCTTCAGTGCATATTTCGGGTCGTGCGCGCCGATCAAAATCGGTGGCGCGGGCTTCTGCGCCGGCTTCGGCCCAAGCTTCACCGGCGGAAACTTGATGATCTCTCCTTCATACGACGCAACATCTTTCGTCCACAGCACCCGCAGCGCCTCGACTGATTCACGCAGATGCTTCCATCGCTTCGTAAAGTCTACGCCCATGATCCGCGCCTCTTCCGGAAACCATCCCGCGCCAACCCCCAGGATTAACCGCCCATTCGAGAAATGATCAATCGAGGCGGCTGCCTTGGCCGTTTCAATTACATTGCGCTCCGGCAGCAGGCAGATTCCCGTCCCCAGCTTGATTTTCGACGTAGTTGTGGCCGCCATCGCCAGCGCCACGAAGGGATCGATCAGGTAGCCATAAAATTCCGGCACCTTGCCATCGCTTGAGCGCGGATAGTAAGTCGCATAGCTCGCGGGCAACACCAGGTGCTCGGCCACCCAGAAGGATTCGAAACCGATCTTTTCCGCCTCCCGCGCGATCGCTCCCGGATTCCCCGAATACTCAGTGAGAAACGCCAATACTCCAACCTTCATGGCCGCCTCCTTCTGTCTATTATCTATTCGTATTTCTTTTCGCCGCGGCTGCTATTCATTTAACTGCTGCCGATCAGCTCTCGCCCATTCCGTGCGATCGCCTCGGCCATCTCATCAATTGTCCGCACCCGTGGCGCCACTATCACTCTCCCCACTCCCAAATCTTCATAGCGCCGCACCAGATCACGATCGGCCGCCACCTTCGGCGTAATACTCACTTCGATTTCCTCGAATCGCCGCCCATGACGCTCACATGCTGTCCGCAGCCCCTCGATACACTTGCGCGCCTGCTCCAGCTCAAGCCCGTAGCCATACCATCCGTCGCCCAGCCGCGCCGTCCGGCTGAACGCGAATTTTGACTTGCCGCCAAATATGATTGGTATTCGTGGCTGCACCGGACGCGGCTCCGCCCGCACCCCGCTTACTTTGAAGTACCGCCCATTGAATTCGCCGCCGCTCCATAACGCGCGCATCACGCCGATCGCTTCCTCGGCCCGCCGCCCCTTATGCTCGAACGGCATCCCTGCCGCCGCGAACTCGAAGGCGAGATTCCCAATTCCGAACCCGCAGATGAACCGCCCGCCGCTCACTACATCGACCGACGCGAGCTGCTTCGCCAGCACCACTGGATTGCGCAACGGCAATATTATGATCCCGGTGGCGAAGCGCAGCCGCCGCGTGTGCGCCGCCGCGAACGCCATTGCCACCGTCAAATCAACGAATTCCGTGCGCGGAGGCATCGGCGATTCCGCCGTCTGCGGGTCCGCGAGCGCGATATGCTCCCCGCCCCAGAAGCTCTCGAAGCCCGCCTCTTCAGCCAACCGCGCCGCCGCCGCAATCGCCTGCGCCGTCACACACGGCCGCATATTCATCCCGAACAGCCCGATCTTCATGCGCGACCATTAGCACGGCCTTATACTTGCGCGCACTCTCGCCGCCCCTGGGGAAATAGCGATTCCGCGGCATTCTGTTCCGCTTTCGGCTGCCGCATGGCGATTCCAAACCGAAATTCTTGCTTTGCCCCCAATCAGTCGCCCGTTCTTCGCGCTGCTCTTCTAGTCGCGCTCCCATCCCATGCCTGCCTCGATTGTAACCCCGAAGCGCTCCACCATCTTGCCCGCGTCCGCTCGCATTGCCCGCCATTGCGACGATTCACTTGCACGCGCCAATTGCTCCGGACCGTCGAAATGCAGCTCCGCCACCCGGTAAAACGGCGCTGCCGTCCCCTCCAGCCCGTTTTCCATTTTCGTCAGCACCAGTTTCCGCAGATGCGGCACCCTGCGCGCCAACGGCACATGCGTTTCCCAGTAATATTTCTCGAACGCTTCAACTTCCCCCGGCTTGGGCAATCCCCAAAAGCCAACAACTTTGTACATGCGAGACCTCCACTTATAGCTTGGCCTTGACGCGCGATCGCCCGCAAGCTCTTCCCAGCACAAAATGCCTCCGCCTGCAAAATTTCAGGCCTCATCTAGCCCGCCTCATTGCACCTCGGCTCTTAGGCCCATCTGCACGCGCGCACTTGCTTTTTTCAGCCGATGCCTCATAGCGTTTTGATTGCTTCACTTGCTTCGTTTTCCGCGACGCGACAGCATTCAATCAAAGTCCAATCCGGTTCCCCCACGGAACCCGCGTATTACTATGGCAAATGATCTAGGCTCCGCTATTTCGAGGCAGGTTCTCAGCAAGGACGAATTACGCAAAATCGACGCTTACTGGCGCGCATGCAACTATCTTTGCGTCGGGATGCTCTACCTGCACGAGAATCCGCTGCTCCGCGAACCCCTCAAGCCCGCCCACATCAAGGAGCGCCTGCTCGGCCATTGGGGTTCCGATCCCGGCCAGACTTTCATCTGGGTCCATCTCAATCGCGTCATCAAGAAGTACGGCCTCGACGTGATGTATATCTCGGGACCCGGCCATGGCGCTCCCGCCGTACTCGCCAACTCTTACCTCGAAGGCGTCTACTCCGAAGTCTATCCCGATCGCAGCCAGGACGCCGCTGGCATGCGCAAGTTGTTCAAATCCTTCTCTTTTCCCGGCGGTGTCGGCAGCCATTGCACTCCCGAAACCCCCGGCTCAATTCATGAGGGCGGCGAACTAGGTTACTCGCTTTCTCATGGCTTCGGTGCCGTTTTCGATAACCCCAATCTTCTCGCCGCCGCCGTCGTTGGTGACGGTGAAGCCGAAACCGGTCCGCTCGCCACTTCGTGGCACTCCAATAAATTCCTCAATCCGATTCGCGACGGCGCGGTTCTCCCGATACTTCATTTGAATGGCTACAAAATAGCTAATCCCACTATCCTTGCCCGCATCCCCCGCGACGAACTCGACAGCCTGTTCGTTGGTTATGGCTATTCTCCCTACACCGTCGAAGGTGACGATCCAGCAGCCGTGCATCAGCAGATGGCCGCAACCCTTGAGCATTGCGTCGGCGAAATCAGGTCAATTCAGGACAAGGCCCGTCAGACCGGCTCGCCCGCGCGTCCGCGATGGCCGATGATAATCCTCCGCACACCCAAGGGCTGGACTTCGCCCAAACTCGTCGGCGGCCATCACGTTGAAGACTTCTGGCGTGCGCACCAGATTCCTATCGCCGATGTCCTCAACAACCCCGAGCATCTCAAGCTGCTTGAGCAGTGGATGCGCAGTTACAGGCCCGAAGAGCTATTCGATGATAATGGCCGCCTGATACCCGAATTGCGTGAACTCGCGCCCGAAGGCAATCGCCGCATCAGTGCGAACCCTCACGCTAACGGCGGTTTGCTGCGCAAGCCCCTTAAAATGCCAGACTTCCGTGATTACGCCGTCCGCGTCGATCATCCCGCCCGTGAGAATGCTCAGAATACTTACATCATGGGCCAGTTTCTCCGCGACGTGATGCGCAACAATATGACCTCGTTCCGCGTCTTCGGCCCAGACGAAACCGCCTCCAACCGTCTCACCGCAGTCTACGAGGCCACCAAAAAAACCTGGCTCGAGGAGATCAAGCCCGAAGATAGCGACGGCAGTGAACTTGCCCCCGATGGCCGCGTCATGGAAATGCTCAGCGAGCATACCCTCGAAGGCTGGATGGAAGGCTATCTCCTGACCGGCCGCCATGCCGTCTCCTCTACCTACGAAGCCTTCGCTCACATCATCGATTCGATGGTCAATCAGCACGCCAAATGGCTGGAAAAATGCAAGACTGAAGTCGAGTGGCGCGCCCCCATCTCCTCCGCCAACATACTCATTAGCTCCACCGTGTGGCGCCAGGACCACAATGGCTTCACTCATCAGGACCCCGGCTTTATCGACGTAGTAACCAACAAGAGTCCCTCGGTCACCCGAATCTATCTGCCACCTGACGCCAACTGCCTGTTGAGTGTTACCGATCACTGCTTGCGCAGCGTCAACTACGTCAACGTGATCGTCGCCGACAAGCAGGCCCATCCCCAATTCCTCACGATGGACCAGGCGATTAAGCATTGCACCAAGGGCATCGGGCTGTGGGATTGGGCTTCGACCGATCAAGGCGTCGAACCCGACGTCGTTATGGCCTGCGCCGGCGACGTCGCCACCATCGAAGCCCTCGCCGCAACTGCGATTCTGCGCGAGCATTTTCCCGATATTAAACTTCGCTTCGTTAACGTCGTCGATCTCTTCACCCTGATGCCGCAAGCGGAACATCCCCACGGCCTCAGCGACCGCGACTTTGTCAGCCTCTTCACTGCCGATAAGCCGATCATCTTCAATTTCCACGGCTATCCGTGGCTCATTCATAAACTCGCCTATCGCCGCCCCAATCATGAGAATATGCATGTGCGCGGCTACAAGGAATTAGGCAGCATCAACGCGCCGCTGGAACTGGCTATCTTTAATCAGACTGACCGCTTCAATCTCGCAATCGACGTTATCGACCGCGTCCCACGCTTCCGCTCGACCGGCGCTCATACCAAGGATTCCCTCAAGGATCAGATCTGCGACAGTCTCAATTACGCGAGTCACCACGGCGTCGATCGGCCTGAGTACCACAACTGGCAATGGCCTTTCTAAGTTCATATGGACTAGCTCCACACGGCTGCCCTTGATACCCTTTTTATTGGAGCCTCGAAGACACCCATGAATGTTAGTCCACTCGCCGGCCTGCCCGCACCGGAGTCGATTCTGGTTAATGTTCCGCGGCTCGTCACCGCTTATTACACCAACGTCCCCGACCCTGCGATTCCCTCGCAGCGAGTTGCTTTCGGCACTTCCGGCCATCGCGGTTCTGCTTTCGATACCGCTTTCAATGAGGCCCACATCGTCGCGATTACTCAGGCCATCTGCATGTATCGCGCTACTCAGTCCATCAGCGGTCCGCTCTATCTCGGCATCGATACTCACGCCCTTGCCGAGCCGGCCTTTGCCAGCGCTCTCGAAGTATTGTCAGCTAATGGCGTCGAGGTGATGATCGATCAGGATCGTGGCTATACGCCGACTCCGGCCATCTCCCACGAGATTCTCAAGTTCAACCGGGGCCGCACCACCGGCCTCGCCGACGGCATAGTCATTACGCCGTCGCACAATCCTCCTTCAGATGGTGGCTTCAAGTATAATCCTCCCAGCGGCGGACCCGCTGATACTCATATCACCGGTTGGATCGAAGCAAAGGCCAATGAGCTATTAGCAGGCGCGTGGCGCACCATCCCGCGCATGCCTTTCGAGCGGGCTCTCAACGCCTCTACTACCCGCCGCTACGATTACATCGATTCTTACGTCGCCGATCTCCAGAACATCATCTCGATGGATTCGATCCGCAGTGCCGGCCTCCGCATCGGCATCGATCCGCTCGGTGGCGCCGCTGTTCATTATTGGCAACCCGTCATTGATCGCTATCGCATCAATGCCACTATCGTGAATTCGTCCGTCGATCCCGCCTTTCGCTTTATGACCGTCGATTGGGACGGTAAAATTCGGATGGATTGTTCTTCTCCCTACGCGATGGCGAGCCTCGTCGCCATGCGCGATCGCTTCGACCTCGCCTTCGGCAATGACACCGACAGTGATCGCCACGGCATAGTCACTCCTGGCGGCCTGATGAACCCGAATCATTATCTCGCAGTGGCTATTTCCTATTTGTATAGTCAGCGCCGCGAATGGCCGCAGTCTGCCGCCGTCGGCAAAACCGTCGTCAGCAGTTCCATCATCGACCGCGTCGTGCACAAGCTCGGCCGCCGCCTCATTGAAGTACCCGTCGGCTTCAAATGGTTCGTCGGCGGCCTCATCGGCGGCTCACTCGGCTTCGGTGGCGAGGAAAGCGCCGGCGCCTCCTTCCTGCGCAAGGACGGCTCCGTCTGGACCACCGACAAGGACGGCCTGATCCTCGGCCTGCTCGCAGCCGAAATCACCGCCACTGCCGGCCAAACCCCATCTGCCATTTATTCAAAGATCACCAGTGAATTCGGCGCGCCGGTCTACGAGCGCATCGACGCACCAGCCACCAGCGAACAAAAGGCGCGCCTCGCCAGGCTCACGCCCGATTCCATCACCACGCGCGAACTGGCCAACGATCCTATTCGCACCATTATCACGAAAGCCCCCGGCAACGGCCAGCCGATCGGCGGCCTCAAAGTCGTTACCGATTTCGGATGGTTCGCCGCGCGCCCTTCCGGCACCGAAGAAGTCTACAAGATTTATGCAGAAAGCTTCCGCGGCACCGGCCATCTGCGCCGCATCCAGGAGGAAGCCCAGGCTTTGATTGCGAGCGTTCTCACCAGCCAGGGCAATTCGGCTTCGTAACACCGCCTTAATTTCGCTGCACTATAGCTACGTCTGTGGACATTATTCTGTGCGGCAATTCTTGACTTCCGCCACCGCTTCATAAATTGGAGCGCTTCTATACACTCGCGCCACTTCCGGTTACAACATTAGCTCAACGTATTCGGCGCGCTCACTGCGCGATGGAGTATTCATATGGCTTCCGGCACGTCTTCACTGATCGAACGTCCTGCGTGGAAAGCCCTTCAGGGCCATTACGAAAAAATCCACTCCGCTCATCTGCGTACGCTCTTCGCTGAAGATCCTAAGCGTGGCGAGCACTTCACCGCCGAAGCCGCAGGCCTCTATTTCGATTACTCCAAGCACCGCATCTCCGCTGAGACCGTCCAGCTTCTGCTCGCCCTCGCTGAGGAATCCGGCCTCCGTGCCCGCATCGACGCGATGTTCCGCGGCGACAAAATCAACCGTACCGAGAACCGTGCAGTTCTCCATGTCGCCCTGCGCGCCCCGCGCGATCAATCCATTCTCGTCGACGGCCACAACGTCGTCCCGGAGGTCCACGAGGTGCTCGATCGCATGGCTGCTTTCTCTGACCGCGTCCGCCGCGGCCAATGGCTCGGTTATTCCGGCAAGCGTATCCGCAATGTCATCAATGTCGGCATCGGCGGCTCCGATCTCGGCCCCGTGATGGCTTACGAAGCCCTCCGCCATTATTCCAATCGCGATATGAGTTTCCG
>DATJUF010000135.1:0-7544 GCA_035502655.1 Binataceae bacterium (SeqCode) | reverse complement strand
TGGGGTTCGTGATGGCGGGAGTTCTGAAGGATCGCCCTGTAACCAGTCGTCGACGACGTAGTAATAGAACTGCTTGCTCCAGAGTAATCCGGCGCAGGCCTCGCGTTGAATACGCTGCTCATCGGCTGTCAGCGTCTTAGGGATGCGCGCCGAATAAAAGCTGCCGGCTTCCGCGATTCTTTTCTCGAAAATCCCGTCAAAGCTCCGGCCGAAGACCGTTGCCGGCGTTTCCTCTTCGGCGAACAAACGCAAGCGCACTGATACGCTGCCGTTTGCCGGAACCTTTAAACGATAATGGACAGCCGACTTGGTTCCGGTGCGTTCCGGATTAACTGCTTCGGCTTTGCGATCGACAACGTAGTCGTTAAAGCCGTCTTTGACGAAGGGAGACCGATTGGTTACTCCGTAGAGGCGGGCGAAATTAGTTTCATTCTCGGTAAAGAGGCAACCGGCAAATCCGTCGTTAGCCTCTGCTTCGAGGCGAAAACCACCCAGTGACGTGTGC
The DNA here is from genome assembly GCA_035502655.1 of Binataceae bacterium (SeqCode). Lineage (GTDB taxonomy): Bacteria > Desulfobacterota > Binatia > Binatales > Binataceae > DATJUF01. Next base: position 7,039 of record DATJUF010000135.1, on the reverse strand, counting down.
CGGGCGGCGATGCTGCTTTCATGCACCTGATCGATCGACGGTTTAGGCCAGTAGGCCTCACCCTGCCGGCCCCATGACCACGTATTGCGAAACCATAGTGTTGGGAGCAGATGTATTGGCGCAACTTCCGGTCCGCGATTGAAGATCGTAAGGCGAATCAGAATGTCGTTGGGCGACTCCTTGGCATATTCAGCGAAAACGTCAAAGTAGCGGTTGTCTGCAAAAACGCCCGTATCGATCAGCTCGAACTCGGGATCGCCTCTGCCGCGGCGCCGGCTCTCGGCAAGCAGGCGCTGATAGGGAAATTCTGCCTGTGGATACCTGTACAGCGCCTTCATATATGAATGAGTTGGCGTCGAATCGAGATAGAAATAATATTCCTTTACGTCCTCTCCGTGATTACCTTCGGGACCGGTGAGTCCAAAAAGTCTCTCCTTCAGATGAGGATCCCGCTCGTTCCACAGGGTCACGGCAAAGCAAAGACGGCATTCCCGATCGCTTATTCCGAGCAGCCCGTCCTCACCCCATCGATAGACCCGGCTTCGCGCATGATCGTATGGAAAGTACTCCCAGCAATCACCGAGCTGTGAATAGTCCTCGCGGACGGTGGCCCATTGCCGCTCCGATAAGTACGGACCCCATCGCTTCCAGTTCCTCACGCGCTCAGCGTCTTCATGTAACCGCTGAAGTTCAATATCGATGCCGGAATCGTTCGGTTGAGCCATTTTTCAAACAACGCCAGGCTCTCGATCCGAGAACGCGGTGTCCAAGCTTTTCAATAAGGCCATCTCTGAAACGTGACTCGAATGCAGGAGCTGACGAGCCGGGATAAAACGTTCCTCCCCGTATCGCACAAACTTCCGAAGATCAAAAGTGGAGCCTGCGCCATTCCAGTCGCGGCGCGTCAATCTTCACGATGCTGACGGGCAGCCGCCGCCGCGAATCGCGAACCGCATTATCTTTGGCGGCCGCATCTTTTTGCTGAACACGTCAAAGGCCGGCATGACGGTGCTCCATAAGCCCGCTAAGCGTTCACTTCGAGCTCTTGCATCAACCGCGGCATCATCGTCAGTGAAGCCTCCGGGCCAGGATCATTTACTCGATGTCTCTCCATTGCCTGCCGTCGCGCCGCAGCAATTCCTCGGCCTCGCGAGGACCCCAAGCTCCAGCGGCGTAGTTGGGGAAATTTCGCGGTGGCAGGGCTTTCCATACATCGAGCAGTGGAGTCACCACAGACCATCCCGCCTCAATCATGTCACCGCGCTGGAAAAGTGTCGCGTCGCCGATCATGCAATCGTGCAGCAGGGTCTCGTAGCCGGTGCTCGGGGCGGCACCGAAGTAATCCGAGTACTCGAAATTCATGTTGACGCTCCCAAGCTGCATAACGGGTCCGGGAATCTTCGCGCCGAAGCGCAAAGAGATGCCTTCGTTGGGCTGGATATGCAAAACGAGCAGATTGGGGGCAAGTTCTTCAACCGAAGTCTTGCGAAAGAGCAGAAACGGCGCGCGCCTGAACTGGATCGCGATTTCGGTCACGCGCTTCGCCATGCGCTTGCCGGTGCGCAGGTAAATCGGAACCTCCGCCCAGCGCCAGTTATCGATCTGAAGCTTCAGCGCAGCGAAGGTATCGGTGCTAGAGCTGGGCGCCACATTGGGCTCTTCACGGTAACCTGCGGCGCGTTCACCGTCCACCATCCCAGGCCCGTATTGCCCACGCACCGCATGGGTCAGAACGTCTTCAGGACTCAGCGGCTGAATCGCGTGGATGATTTTCGATTTCTCGTCGCGCACAGCTTCGGCTTCGAACGATATTGGCGGTTCCATCGTGACTAGCGCGATTAGCTGCATTATATGGTTAGGGACCATATCCCGGAGCGCGCCGGCCTCATCGTAGTAGCCGCCACGCTGCTCCACGCCGACGGTTTCGGCTACCGTTACCTGTACGTGATCGATGTAGCGGCGGTTCCAAATCGGTTCGAAGATCCCGTTGCTGAAACGCAACGCCATAATGTTCTGGACCGTCTCCTTACCCAGGTAATGATCAATCCGGTAGATCTGGCGCTCGTCGAGTACAGCTTTGATCTCGCGGTTCAGGGAGCGTGCGGAATCGAGATCGTGGCCAAATGGCTTTTCAATGATCACGCGCCGCCATTGCCCGTTCTCTTCCTGCGCCAGTCCGGCGGCGCCTAGTTGCTTGACGATCTCACCAAAGAAACGCGGAGCCGTAGCCAGATAAAAGAGATAGTTGCCCTTGGTTCCCCGCTCGGCCTCGGCCTGCTTCAACACGTCACGAAGCCGGTTGTATGCGGCGGAGTCGCTGAATTCGCCAGACATGTAGTATAAGCGCTTGCTGAACCAGTCCCACGACTCCGGCTCGACCCGGGTGGTCGCAAACTCCCGGATCTCCTGCCCCAATTTTTCGCGGTAATCGTCGCTGCTAAGTTGCGCCGAGGACACTCCGACTATCCCGAACTCATCCGGCAGCAGATGATTCTGCTCCAGGTTGTAAAGAGCGGGAATCAGCTTACGCTTGGTCAGGTCTCCGGCGCCACCGAAGATTACCATTATGCAGGGGTCACCGCGCCGGGCTTGCTCGAGGGACCTTTCCTTTTCGTTTGGCATCACTCAACCTCTTTCCTGGCCATCTTAAACGCTCCAGCTATCGAGTCACGATCGAAATGAAGATCTTTGGCCCGCCTTTGCGCGTAGACGCAAAACCAGCCCAACGCCAATCTGTCTAGTATCGCATCCCAAGGACGGCCAATTCATAGCTCCAGATGAGCGTTCTACTACGCTTACGCCAAAAGACAAATATGCTGGTGCAAGGCCCGTCACCGCAGCCGCCAGGGTCCGCTCGGACCCCGGCCGGTGTTTATCCAGCGCCAATATTCACCCGTGCATAGGTTCCATTCAGCATTCATTCAAGTCAACTGAGTAATCTCCGGCCACCGGCGAGTAAGAGTTAAACACAGAACTCCAGCGCTATGATTCCAGGCGCCGTTTTTTTAACAGAGCCGGCGGTTAAGTGACCGAATTTTGTCATTCCGCTGCTGCTAACAAAGTTTACTTCCCTTTAACTATGGCATTAGTTCAATAATGTTATGAATTATTCAAATATTGTGGTGGAAATTAGTTGAAACAAATGCCGGCGAAGGCGGCTACATAAGAATCAAGAAAGGCTCAGGATTTGCGTAGGCTTTGCTCGCCGATGTTTTCCTGTCATTTTGCGACGGCCATGCGACGCGTTCTTAGCTTGAGACCGCGGGGTTGCGCCATGACGGATTGGGGATCCTCATGACTTATCGCACAAAAGTATTCGCTTTGCTCCTGCTGCTGGTGGTGGTCGCGAATGGATTGCTGGCATACGCCGACTACAATGACTCTGACCGTTTGCTGCGCCAGGAAATTCATTACAAAGTCCGCTCGATCGCCTACAGTACGGCGGCTGTGATGGACCCCGTGGCCATCACCTCCATCCGCACTCCCGCTGATCAGAATAGTCCCGCCTACGCCAATATCCTCAAGATCCTGCTGCAGGTGCGCGACGCTAACCGCCGCGGCGACACCTACGTGCAGCGCATGTTCACATTGACAGTCTCCAGCCGTGATCCGAAGGCGCTGCAGTACGGGGTGGAAACAACCGATAACATCGTCTACACGCGACAGGTAGGCGACATTTACCGCATCGACGGAATTCCGGTGAGCGTGGGCCTGGAAGATCTGATGCCAAAGAATGCCATCACCTATTACGCTGGGTACCGGTATGACACTGCCTATGGACCGGTATATGACCACAGCGGCAAATTGGTCGCGGCTGTCGGGGTGGTTGACATTGAACCGCGCTACGGCCTGCTGCCCTTACTGCGCCCTCGTGTTTTAATAACGTTCGCAATAAGCCTGCTTTTTGCCCTGATCCTCAGCGCTGTGCTCTCCCGGCGCGTCACCAAACCGCTCTACGAGCTACGCAAGATTATCGATGCGATCGCCGGCGGCGACTTCAATGCGATCGTGCCGCATTTCCGTAACGACCAGTTTGCCGAGATAGCCACATCATTGAAGGCTATGGAGACCGGCCTGCGCGAACGCGACACGATCAGGAGCGCATTTTCCGGTTATATCTCAAGACAGGTGCTCGATGCGGTCTTGACCACGGGCGGGACTGCGGCCCTCAAGGGCGAACGCCGGCGCATCACCGTGCTGTTCGCTGATATCCGCGGCTTTACTACCCTCTCCGAAACGATGCCTCCTGAAGACGTGGTAGAGCTGTTAAGCGAATTCTTCGATCGGATGGTGGAGGTCATACTGCGCAACCAAGGCACCATCGACAAATTCCTCGGTGACGGCATGATGGTGATCTTCGGTGCGCCCGGCGCTGACCCCTATCAAGAGGAGCACGCCGTCAAAGCCGCGCTCGAGATGCAGGAAGAACTGCGTATGCTCTGCGAGAAATGGCAAAGCCAAGGCCGCCACCCCTTCCGCATGGGCATCGGGATCAATTCCGGTAATGCGATCGTGGGCAATATCGGCTCGAAAGAGCACATGGAATACACGGCCATCGGCGATACTGTCAATCTCGCCTCCCGCCTTGAATCTGAGAGTAAGACCGTCGGGGTTGAAATCCTGGTGAGCGAATACACTCACGAGGGCGCTCGGCCGCTCTTCAAATGGAAGGAAGCGGGGGTCCTCCATGTCAAGGGACGGGAAGAATCTGTGCATGCCTACTCGGTTGAGGGACTCGATGACTTACGCCGAACATCGCCCGAGTCTGCTGCCGAGGGGCATGCCAAGTGAAAAAGCCTTTTAGCCGGCAGTTTCACTAGCTATCAACCGTCAGCGATCATGTGCGCCGCTTCAAAGCGGACGGCATCATTAACATACGGCCAGTTACTCGGTCGCAGCGTTTGGCGGCGCAGCATTGAGAGCTTTGCGAATGCGCCAACGAATGCTATGAATCCACGATAATCCCTTTTAAGCCCTGCTTTGCCGAATGCTGCACTAGCTCTTCTATTTACACGCACGTGCAGATCATTTACTCTTCGCGCGTCCCTAGCTCATTAATGTAAGCAACAATTCCTTAATCTTCCTGTAAAAGGATAAACCGTGAAGATACGATCTTACAAAATCAGTGTAGCCTTAGCAGCCGCAGCCTTAATCTCTGTGTGCGGCGTAAAGTACGCTGCGGCCTCTTCAGGGCCGCACAACGTACTTTATTTCGAAACAAATAACGCCACACCGGGCCAGAATGCGGTGATCGAATATGGGCGCAAGGCGAATGGAAGCATCTTCCCTCTCGGGATTTTCGGCACGCGCGGGACTGGCTACAAAAACGTCAATCAGCGGCTTGGACCAGATGATACCGAGCAGGAAGTAATCGTCAGCCCAGACGGCACGCTTCTATTCGCTATCAATCAGGGCAGCAATGATGTCTCGGTGTTCCATATACTTCCGAGCGGCACACTCAGCTTGGTTCCCGGCTCGCCCTTTGCCTCCTATGGCATACAACCCGCGAGCCTCACTTTTGTGGATGACCTCCTGTTCGTAGTCAACCGCGGAGACGGGATTCTGCCCACCGCAGCCGCACCAACTGGCGTAACCGGCACCCCTGGCGCAACCAATTACACGGCGTTCCAGGTAATGCCCAACGGATCACTAAGTCATGTTGCAGGATCGACCGTTGTGCTCGCAGACGGTTCCTCGCCTTCGCAGATGGTCGCTTCGATCAGCGGCAGTTATCTGTTCGGGAATGATTTTTTCGTTCCCGACGCTTCCGTCACCCCTCCGGCGCCAATCTTTCCCGCGGCGCGTAGCGAACTCGACAGCCTTTCTTTCGATGCCGGCGGCTTGTTGACTGAGACCTCGGAAAATCCATTGCCGTCGCCCACTTACGATGGAGCGCCATACATGCTCGGATTGCTGGCGCATCCTAGCGAGCAAATCGTTTATTCAGGATTAGTCGCATTAGGACGCATCGGCGTATGGACCTATGACGATTCTGGTGCCATGACGTTCTCAGGACAGGAATCTGATCCGAATAGCGTCGGCGCGGCTGGTGGTGTCTGCTGGATCACCACCGATCCAAAGACCCAATATCTTTACGAGTCGAGTGTGGTTACTGATCAGGTTGGCGTGCTTTCCATAGCGTCGGATCCCACAGTCCCAGTCAGGGTCGAGAATTTTGATCTTGGCGGCCCCAAGGCTCTGCTGCCGTCAGGGTTGCCGGAGCCTTACCACTACACGACGGCGCCGTTCAATTTGAAAGTCGATCCCTCGGGGCAATATCTTTACGTATTGAACAATCAGACCTGCACTAATTTTAGTGTCAATCCGGACTGCAACAAGGGCACGGCCATTCATATTCTGGGTATCGCCGGTGATGGAACTCTCACCGAGATGCCGTACTCTCCGGTGATTCTGGCGCCCCAGCTCGTGCCCGACCACGCAACCGGCCTAGTCGTATTCTAGGACTGGTTGCATATATCTGCGTCAGCGGATAGGTGTTTCGGAGCGGTGGGCCGGCTAGACATTGGCCGGTCCCGCTCGACCCATCGCAAAGTCCGCCTGAAACCCGGGACGAGGCTTTTTTGACCGGAGGCGATAGCCTGTGGACAGCACCTACGCTGCCAAGGTTATCGCCGCGTCAACTGCTCATACCACTTAGAATCGCCTCGGCGTGAGGCGCTGGAAAGCTTCGCGGGGCCTCAAGCTTCCCAGCATTGTTCGGCAGCCTGCGTGCGCCAGCGCGGCCAGCAGGATCATCATTCGCCACTTGAGCCAATCAGACATCTCCGAAGTCATCCGGCGCAAAACACTGCCGGGTTTCTTCCCAGTCATCTATTTATCACGGAAGGCGCCAGACGATTCGACTCGCTTGGCGCACCAGTCAAGGCTGTTCACCGATGCAATTTTATGCCATTAATCTGGCGGATTGGTAACAATTATAGCAGCCTAAACACTTGAACGCCGCGAGGAGACGGGAGTCAGTCAGTGAGGCAAATACATGAGGCGGGGCGCGCGCCGCGGTTTATATTGTCATTATTCG
>DATJUF010000134.1:0-30319 GCA_035502655.1 Binataceae bacterium (SeqCode) | reverse complement strand
GCAGGCGGCGTGGAGCAAGCGGAGGTGATGAAAGACCGATGGACCGGCTTGTCGCGCGGGTTTGCGTTCGTCGACATGATGACCGCAGAGGATGCAGAGGCGGCAATCAAAGAACTGAACGGCGCCGAAGTAATGGGACGTGTTCTCAGGGTCGCACTGGCGAAACCGCGTGAAAGCAGCGGCGCCGGAATTGAGCGTAATCGGAGCTGAGCGCGATGCGCGAAGGTCGTTCTGACAGAGATCGAGCGGGCGAGACCGATAGAGGCGGGCCCTTGGCGGAGTTAATGAGAGGCCGGGCAAGAAAATTGGCAGGCTTCAGACGCGCGGTGAACACTCCAGGGTATCGGGCGGCAGTCAGCCAGCCGGGGCGTCTGAGCACATCGCGCGGCGATTCGCCGCTTCGATCATTCGAGCGGCCTAGCACCAATCAAGGGGAGGCGTTGACGGATCTAGTTGCGCTAATGCGTAGACGGCTCACGGCGCAGGGAAGACTAAGAACCGGGTCGCCGGTGATCAGAACAGGTGGGCATCCAACGCGTGAGATTTCCTTGGAAAGCTTAATTAGATCGGAGGCCGGGCGCAAGGACAATTCAGCGGAAAGCGGAAGAGCGTTGAGCGGCACAGGAGCGCTGATACGTGGCCGAGGTGCGAGACGGCATGCGCCAGCGATCACCCGGGCGAGGGGGCAGTCTGGAGCGGTTGAATATGAGGTGGGAGAGCGGCGCGAATCGCGCAGAGAAGCCGTCAACCTAGTACCGGCGAATAAATGGTTCAGGGCGCTGAAACTAGAATCATACACAGGACCAAAGCCTGGAACATCTCGGTCCAAAGTTGCGCGTGCCGGAGTCGAATCTGCGGCCTACTCACCTTCATCTATTGGTAAATTGAACCGGCTAGCGAGAAATTACAGAGCAAGCCGGGACCTCGGGCAAACATCGCCGTTAAGGTCGCGGGGGACGGTTTCCTCGGTTCGGCCAGGCCAGGCGAAATCAAGCAGGGGCGCTCAGCGGATCGGCCGCAGCCTGGCAGCAGAACCAGGTTTGGCGAGCAGCGACGCAGGAGAACAGCGGAGCATCAAGGCGAATACGGATTCTTCTCGCAAACAGCGCACACCGCTCTCGCAACAGCGTTCACAATCAGCTCTAACCGTAAACTTCAATCCAACAGTTGTAGTCAAGGGTGAGTCAAGCCATGCGGCCAAGCAGAATATCATAGAAGCACTCAGCCGCCATAGCCACGAATTGGTGCAACTGATTGAACATGAGATCGCGAAACAGCGGCGAGTCGAATTCCTGAGCTGAAGGCTCAGTAACTTTGGCCTCAATTACTGTTGGCTTAGGCGGGGATAGCTATGTTCGCCACGCTAGGTGAAATAACATTCGAAGTTCTAACTTCGCCGGTCTCCTTCGAATCATCGTTTCGATGGACCTATGCGGAGCATGACGTAGTCGAAGCGCGGCCGCGCCTACAATGGTTGTCCGAAGGGCTCCGGACGATAGTATTCGACCTGCGGTTCCACGCTTCTTTTACAACTCCATTGGCTCAGCTCGAAAGCCTTCTGGCGGTGGCGCGGGAGCATAGTGCTCAGGCGCTGGTTCTGGGGAATGGAGAACATCTGGGCTATTTCGTCATCGTCGCTTTGCGGGTGGCCTCGACCCAGATGACTGCGGTTGGCGACGTGATAGCGATGACGGTTCATCTGGAGTTAAAAGAATGGGCGCTTTCATCCGAAGTGGATTCGACGGTTGCGCCGCAGCCTGACTTTATTCCGATTGCGATTGTCCCGGCGCCAGAAGGGGAGGAGACCTCTGCGGTCACATATTCGGGCGCTCTCGGAGTGGCTGCGACTATTGCTCCGGCGACTGGGAGTTATGTTGCCACCGTGACAGGAGCGCCTGGTGTATCGCCGCTTCTGGCTGATCCAGCTGCGTCGAATCTACAAGGTGCATTAGAACCTGATGACGTTCCTGCCGCCACGATAGTCAGAAGCGCAGTGTGAGGATCTGACTAATGGCATCCTCACAGTTTATTCTCCATTTGACCGTGGCAGGTGAGCGTTGGGACCTCTTAGCCTGGCAATACTACGGCGATGCAACCTTATACTCACCAATCATAATGGCGAATCCATCGGTACCGATCGAACCGGTGTTTGAAGCAGGGCGGCAAATCGCGATTCCTATACTGTTCGTTCAACAGACCGAGACGGCGAATCTGCCTCCCTGGAGTCAAAGTTAAACTGGTGCGAGAGAGACGCGTGGGGCGAACCCTCGATCAATGAAGCGACAACTGAGCGAGAGGCGTGGATAAATGGGCGCTGGCGTATCCTATTCAGTGAGATCACCCGGATGGGTATTAACCTATCAATCGGTTGATATCACGTCGGATATATCCAGCATGGTATTGGATATCGCATATACGGACCGCCTGGGTGCGGCGTCGGGAGATCTGGAGATCCTACTGGAGGACAGCCAGAAGCTATGGCAAGGGCCGTGGTATCCACAGGAAGGCGATGTCATCAATTTGACTATTGGGTATACGGGAGAGGCGCAGCTGCCTTGCGGCAGTTTCCAGATCGACGAATTGCTGCTAAACGGGCCGCCCGATACTTTTCATATACGATGCCTCGCGACTTACATCACACCGGCGATGCGTACAAAAAGAAGTTGCGGCTACGAGGGGCAGACACTGACACAGATAGCCAGCACAATAGCGGGAAAATATTCGCTCGCCATGATCAGCGAAGCTGACGAACTGAATCCTGTATTTGAGAGAATCACGCAAAATCAGGAGACGGATTTGGGCTTTCTGCGGCGCATCGCGACTGAGCATGACTACGATTTCACGATCCGCGGCTCGACCATGGTCTTTTACGCAAGGAGCGTGCTGGAGGCTGCGCAACCGGTTGCGAGCATAGCCCGAGACAGCGTAATGCGGTTTTCATTCAAGGATCGTTCTTATCGGATCTATGAGACGGCGCAAGTGGCGTATCAGCAGCCTTTCGCTAAGGCCTTGATAAGCCAGAGCGCAAATACCAGCGTTTCCGTGCCGACCACAGACAACGCGAAACGTGTGAGCCGGTGTGAGAATGGCCAGCAGGCGCAGCTCAAGGCGAGCAGCATGCTCCATGCGCGAAATATGGTGAAGCGCACGGCAGGGCTGGCTTGCAGCGGATCGCCGGCCTTCGCAGCGGGCAATGTAGTCACAATCACCGGCTTTGGAGTGAGTGACGGCAATTACCTAATTGAGCAGGCGCGGCATCGGCTAACCAGAGCGGCTGGCTATACGACTGAGATCGAGGCACGGAATCTCGCGGAGTAAAACTGCCGGGCGGGAAAACTGGCGGCTGCAGGAAAGGGCGAGAAGGAAGACCGCGCAAATGTTCAGAGTGGGCTTAGTCAAGACTCAAGACGTAACCAACTGCCGGGTTCGGGTATCGTTTCCCGACCGCGACCAGATGACGTCATGGTGGCTGCCAGTAGTAGTACCCAAGACGGAGGCGGACAAGGCTTACTGGCTGCCTGACGTGGGAGAACAGGTCGTATGCATGATGGATGAACATGACGAGGACGGCGCGGTGCTAGGAGCAATATATTCAACTGCCGACACGACGCCGGTGCAGAGCGCGGACAAGGTTCATTGGAGCTTCAAGGACGGCACTTCGCTTGAATATGATCGTGCGGCGCATTCATTAAGCTGTTCACTGCCGAGCGCCACTGTCACGATTGCAGCCAGCGGAGCCACGATCGCGATCGACAGCAGCGGGAATGTACTAATAACCAGCGGAGGACAGATTCTTTTAGGCGGAGAGGCAGCGGTCAAGGGAGTCGCACGCCTGGGTGACAGCGTCGTATGTCCGGCGGGCACGGGGAAGATAACAACGGCCAGTGCAATCGTACAAGCGGAGTAAACGCGGAATCTCATGAAAGCGGAATTGCTACACGTTGTCACTGCGATCTTTAATCCGATTGGCTGGGACAGCCGGATACGCCTGTATAAAGAATTTGAAGCGCATATGCTGGCAAGCGGAGTGCGGCTGACGACGGTCGAGTGCGTATTGGGCGAACGGCCGCACGTGCTAGCTGGCACAGTTGGAGTAAACCATGTCGCGGTGCGGGCTAATACTTTGTTGTGGAATAAGGAGAACCTGATCAATCTGGGCATTTCGCGCCTGCCAGCGGACTGGAAATATGTCGCATGGCTGGATGCGGATATCACGTTCAGGCAAGAGAACTGGGCGTCCAGTACAGTGGATCAATTGCAGCAGTATGATGTGATCCAGCCGTGGTCCGACTGCTATGACCTGGGTCCCAATGGCGAGCACGTTAAGCATCACCGGTCTTTCTGCCGGCAGTGGTGGAAGCGCGCCCCGATCGGCAAAGGTGATTGCTATACATTTGCGCATCCGGGTTACGCGTGGGCGGCCACGCGGAACGCGATCGATGCGCTAGGCGGGTTGATGGAGAGTGCGGCGGTGGGAGCCGGAGATCATCACATGGCATTGGCACTGATCGGGATGGTGAACATGAGTGTGCCCAAGGGAATAACCGGAGGTTATTTACGGCCATTGATGCAGTGGCAGCAGCGTGCGATGCGCCACGTGAATCAGAATATCGGCTATCTCGACGGGTCGACAATCGAACATTCATGGCATGGCCGCAAAGACGATCGAAAGTATATTCAGCGCTGGGACATTATTACAAAGAACCAGTTTGACCCGGATGCTGACGTGAAACGCAACTCGTGGGGAGTGCTCGAGCTCACGGGAAATAAACCGAACCTGCGGCACGATATCGATATATACTTCAGGCAACGGAACGAAGATGCGAACTCGATGTAGCGTCCCTGGCAGCAGGACAGAAAGATCGTAGCGTTGTGCTGGCAGAGAAAGCCGCAAAAGCAATTAACCGGTAAGGCGAGGGAGCTATTCGATGCCAGCGGGCGCGATTACCCTAAGTGATATTACGTCGGCAGATTGGTCACTTGCACTGGATACGCCGGGGCAGCCGGGATCGGGAATCGGAAACGTCGTGCAAGGCCTGGCCGACGTGAATCAGTGTGTCGGGATCATTTTGTCGACACCCAAGGGCAGTGACCCGTTGCGGCCGACCTTTGCGGCGGATCTATGGCAGTTTATCGACTACCCGATGGATAGCCTGCTCGCGGCGGTAGTGAGGGAGGTGACGCAGGCGCTGACACTTTGGGAGCCGCGGATAACACTAGTATCGATAACTGCGCAGCCAGTGATTGATAATACGGTTCAGTCGGGAGCCCATCTGGACGTGTCGGTGACATGGAAACTGAAACTGACGACGAGTGGCATAGGACCGGCGCCGATCGGGATCATTCAAACGACGCCTGTTTCGATCTTCACGCCGTGAACGCATGTGTTCAGAAATGCGGCTTAGCTTGAGTTCACAACCAGGTATTCGGAGCGAAGAGTATGGCAGCTACTGTTCCCCAACTCCCGCCGCCTCAATTTGTTGACGACAGCGACGGCCTTGATCCGAATTTAATCCTCGCCGATATGGTGGCGGAGTTCGAGGCCGCGGCGGGCCGAACACTGTATCCGGCACAAGTCGAGCGCCTGTTGATCAATCTGTATGCGTACCGCGAATCGCTGGTGCGTAATGCGATCCAATACACAGGGCAGCAAAATCTTTTGGCATTTGCCGCGTTTCCGATGCTGGACTATCTGGGACAGCTATTGGGGGTGACGCGGCTGCCGGCCCAAAGTGCTACCGTCACGCTACAATTTACGCTAGCCGAGCCGCTAAGCATTTCGTACACGATCCCGGCAGAAACCCAGGTGGGTACGGCTGATGGTCAGTTTGTCTTTGCGACCATCGCGGATCTGACTATTCCGGCGGGCGCGGAAACGGGAACGGTAGCTGCGGCCGCGACAGTAGCAGGCGCTGGCGCAAATGGCTACCTGGCGGGACAGATCACGGTGCTGCTGGAGCCGAACGCATTGATTGCCGCGGCTATCAACACGACCTTGAGCAGCGGTGGATCGGCGCCAGAAACAGACGACCATTTGCGAGCAAGAATTCAGGCAGCACCGAATCAGTTTAGCGTCGCGGGCCCGGAGGGAGCGTACCGGTACTTTGCGCTAAGCGCGGATCCTACTATCGCTGACGCTCAAGTGCTTTCACTCGCGCCGGGCCAAGTTAACGTATGCATACTTACTGGTCCGGTGACGGCACAGCCGGCGCCCTCGCCGAATCCAGCGGGGACGGCAAGCGAGGCGCTGATCAACAAAGTGACGGGCCTGCTGGCGGCGGATAATGTGAGGCCGCTAACGGATACGGTAATCGTGAGCGCCGCGACGGAAGCGGATTATACAATTGCGGGTACGATTACACTGTATGCGGATGCCGAACCGGTGAGCACGATGGCCGCGGCGAATGCGGCCGCGGCGGACTTCGCCATCGCCTTAGCGTCGCGGATTCAGCGGGATATCGTGCCCAGCCAGATTATCGAAGCGCTTTCGGTGAGCGGAGTATATCAAGTTACATTGACGTCGCCGCAATATATCCAGCTACAGCCGGGACAATGGGCCAATTGCACCGCGATAGTACTGGCGCAGGCGATTGCGTCTATCAGTAGTTAGATCGGTGAGGCGGGAGCAATTGGCACTGGAGCAATAGGTACCGCATGGCCGAACTGAGTATACAGCCGTCGATCAATGATCTACGCAGCCAGGCATTGCTCGTGCTGCTCGAACGCCTTGACAGCCTGGACCTGGTGCCAATCCTAGTTTATCGGCTCGATTCGGTACCAGACAGCGCGTTGACGCTGCTGGCGTGGCAATTCGATATGCTCGATCCGGAGTGGCAACTAGCGATACAGACCGGAGAGTCGTGGGACGCAATAACGACGATTAACGGACTGACTGATATCGATACGCTGAGCTCGATCGGGAGTGGCGCGGGAGTATCGGACGCCGATTCGTTGAGGGCATTACTTAAGTCAGCGATACCGCTGCATCGCACGCGCGGGACGCCATATGCGATCAAGACTGCGCTGCAAGCGCTGGGCTGGTCCACTGTGACGCTGCAGGAGGGACAGGCCAGCTGGAATGGGACAAGCTGGCCGGCTGACGAAGGATGGGCGGTATTCCGCGTATATATCCAGCTCGCAGGCGGGCAAAGCGTTGGGAGTGGCGGCGCGAATAGCGCGATCGCCGCGATAAATTTCTTCAAGCCGGTGCGTGCGTGGCTGGACTCTTTGTGGTTTACCGCGGCACCCTTGACCGATTTTGTTCAGAGTCCAGTAGATACGCTCGTTTCGATCTTCTCGCAGGCAGATCCGGCACCGGCGCCGAGTGACACTTTAAAGGCACCAGCGTGGCCAATTGCAGACGAGAGAATAGCCGCACCGCTGTATGATGGCCGCTATCGGCATACGGGAATTACCTATGGAACGAACGAGCCGGTGGTGGCTGATTCCGGCGTCACGGTCAACGGTATACCGATCGCGAGCCGAGGCTAAATAACAGACTATGCTGGCGTGCGTTCCGGCGGCCACTGGCGGCGCCGGAAGATCGGCTTGCACAATGACTATACGTTTAACTTCAAACGAGGAGATGATGCGACCAAAAGGACTAGTCAGGCTTTACCGAGAGAGAGAACTGATATGGGAAGGGAAGAATCTGTTTGTAAATACGGGCCTGCCAGTATTGGCTAATCTGATAGCGGGAGTTACAACTGGCCAGTTCGTAACCGCGATCGGGTTTGGCTCCGGTTCGTCCAGCCCAGCCGCCACCGATACGGCTTTGACGGCCAATCCCGCCTATTACAATGAGATTGTGTCGCACAGCTTTCCGTCCGCTGGGAGTGTGCAATTCAACTATGCATTGGCAGCTGCTGACTATGGCGCGCTGGGGATAACAATTCAGGAGCTAGGCCTGTTCGCCAACGCCGGCGGGGCCGGATTACCTGCGGCAATTGGAACCAGTAATGCCACATGGAGCGCCGGGACGCCTGAGGCGGTGGGCGCGTTGATAGTAGATTCAAACGGCAACTTGCAGCGGTGCACAACAGCGGGCACGACAGGCTCGAGCACACCGGCATGGGCGGCGACGCTAGGGGCGGTGACTGTCGATGGTTCAGCAGCCTGGGCGTTGGTTGCGCTTCATTCGGCACCGGGCCCGATGATTGCTCACGTGGAAGTGCCGGCTTTCCCCTATAATGGAACCTCTCAATATAGCGGTACGTGGACGCTGACCTTCTAGGATAAGCCTGGAGCGGGCGCGCGTACGGCTCATTCAAAGGGTAGTGCGAAATCATGGCGACTTTGATCGATGTGCCAGAGTTTACTCTAAATGAAGTATATGCGATGCAGCAGACCGATCCGGTGGAAGGGGCTGCGGCAGGAGCTAGTTTTTCAGGAATAGGAATCAGCAACCAGCCGCATCAGCAGCTAGCCAACCGAACGGCATTTTTGAAGCAGCGCCAGGACACGAATATAAACAATATTGGGGTTTTACAGGCCTTTCAGGCGGCCTTTACTTCGCTGATGGAGCCGAATGGCTATCTAATAACAGCGGCTCTCGACGTGAATCGCGGCGCGATTAATCCAATGCTGCAGTGGGGACAGTACGGATCGCCGCTGCCGCCCAATTCGAGCTATTCATTCAACTTTCCGAATACGTTTGCGAATGCCTGTGAAATCGTACTGGCAGTCTCGTTCAATCCAGCGATCAACCAAGGATATGGCCAGTGCACACTCGAGGTGGTGAGCTGGAGCAAAAGCGGTGCGGTCGTCAACGTTGATATAATTGGTAACAGCTCTGGCTCACAGTCCGGGATTCCCGGCTTCGTGTGGGTAGCACTGGGTTTTTAGCCTTTAGCTGAATATTAGGCGCGCGCCAGTTTGGCCCTCCATTGTTGCTGCGGCTGATGGAAAGTACACACCATATGCCCTCAAGCAACCGATAACTTCGCGATGCTGGTTGTAGTCAAGATATGACAAGTGCTGATCAGAGATTAATAAGCCGCCGGGGGCGTGGCCACCTGGCGCGATTAGCAGTGCTGGTACTCGCGTCTACCACGTTTCTTATAACGTTGCGGGGCAATTGGGCGGGTGCTCAATATGTACCTATTCCGAATTACACGGGTATCGGCGCCGGGGAACAATTCCGCAACGATCTGAATAACCATCTCTCGGGGGTTACGGCAATCGCGCCACGCCTGGTGCCGTTCACATTTGCGCAATTGCCTGAGGAACAAAACGGCCAGCTTTACTGGTGCGAGGATTGTGAGCAGACAAATCCCTGTGCTGGCGGCGGCTCCGGATCGATAGCGATTGGCGAGTCGGGCGTGTGGGACTGCTCTCTGGGTTCCGGCGGTTCGGGACTATCGGCGGTGACGCATGACTCGACGGTTCAAGGCGCGGGCACCAGCAGCTCGCCGCTCTCGATCGCGGCGACCACGCTGAATCAGCTTTCAGAGCCCACGACTGGATTGCAAATGAACGGCCAGGAAATCGTTAATATGGCGCCGGCGCTGAGCGCGAGCGAAGCATTAGCCTATGCGCAGACGAATGCCGAGGTGACGCATAATCAGCCCGGGATCGTAGTAGTTTCGTCGAGCAATTTTGAATCGGGCAGTGCGGTGAAGTCGGCGACGATTACGGCGCCTGCGGGAATCGCCAATGGTGACGCGCTGGTGCTGTTCGCGACGGTGGCCGATGGACCGAGCAGCGAGACCTGGACTGCGCCAACTGGTTTTTCGCAGGTAGGCATAAATATCGTCGAGGGCACTGATGACGTGGCCGCGCAATTCTGCAAGACCGCGGCGAGTGAGAGCGGCAACTATACGATCGGCTTCAGCAATGCCGGCGTGTTCCTTGGCGGGATGGTGGTGCTGTCGGGCACCAACTGCTCGCAGATCGACCAGAATTTCGGCGCAACGGCGGCGTCCAGCAGCGCGGCCTTCACCGGCATCCAGGCGATGCAGCATGAGAACGATCTAATCATCGCGCAGGGCCAGGGTTTTGGCGCGAGCAGTATCATACCGTCGCAAGGTACTGACGTTTTCTATGTTCCGGCCTCTGGATATGTCGCCAGCTATTTCGTTAATCCTTACGGGACACCAGCGCTGAGCTACAGCACGGGCGGCACGGCCACGGCGGTGGCGGGCACGGCGATGGCCTTCTATCCGGCGAGTACAATCACCGCTGCACCGATCTTACATGGTTCGAGCGGTGGCGTGGTGGCAGATCTGCAAGGCAGCTTCAACCAAGTGATCAATGTCCAGTCGCCTTCGGCGGTGATTGCGGGCGGCTCGGCGACAATAACGCTGGGCGCGACAGGTGACGGGAATCACGACGATACCGCAGCGATTCAGAATGCGGTCGATGCGGCCTGCGGGATGACGGGTTATGCCACCACAGCGCTGGGCGTTCACGCGGGCCATCCGCGGGTGCTGCTGCCTTATAGCGGGCCGAACGGCTGCTACAAGATCACGCAGCCGATCCGGCTGTTTTGCGGCGGCCTCGACTTCGGCAGCGACCCGAATAGCAACGTCTGGGGCGCGCACGCCAAGCTCTGTCCGAACTTCGCGGGACCGGCGCTAGTGGCCGAGGCTCCGGCGCAAAATAACCTGACTTATGCGTCGAGCCTGATTAGCGGGACCGGCAATTCTTTTAACACTACCGGCGCTGGGACGCTGGTGCTGTCGGATTGGCTCAACTCTTCCCTGGCGGACTTCAACGCGAATACTCAGATCGGCGTTGAGATGGTAGTCAATTTGAGCGGCCTCGGCTCTACCGGCCAGCTCTGGCAATGGCGGACGGCCAGCCCCGGCAGCTCCAACATGGCGAATAATCCGATCGCGCAGATGAGCGTCAACTCGAGCGGCCAGACTTTTTGTTCGATTGATACCACTAGCAGCGGATACGTCAGCGGCACTTCGACCGACACCGGCTTTACGCTCAATGCCAATCACACGATGAGCTACGACTGGAACGGCTCTGACCTCTATTGCTTCCGCGACGGGGTATTAGTAGTTGGACCGTTGGCAGCAACTGGATCGCTTTATACGTCAACCGCTAGCGGCAGCGGCCTGTTCGCGACTTCCGATGAACCCGAGCAGGATACGAACTATTGGCCGGACGTGCAGCCCCTACAATCAAGCGGAATCCAGGGCAAGATTGACGCGATCAATATCTCCAAGGTGGCGCTGCATACGGCGGCATATACACCGGCGACGAGCAAGCCGGGCGTCAACGCGAATACTCAGTTGCTAATCAATTTCGAAGGCACCTGTACAACGGCTGATCAGAGCGGCTGCTCACCGGATGGGATGCAGCTTGCGCATACCGGGCTTTATAATGACGGCTCGGGCCAGATGAATGTTTACCTGCCGGTGCGCGGCGTGAACGGCACCGTAGAGATTCCGTCAATTCATGTTCACGACCTTGAGCTGTGCCCGGGGACGCATGTGGCTGCGAATGACGGGCTGTTCGCGATCTGGGCGCAGCAGAGCGAGTTTGATCATCTCTCGTGCGCCAATGTGAATGATATCGGGTTCAACTTTTTCGACAACGATTTTGAGGCATCTACGCACGATATCCAGGTGGGCGGCACCGGGCATCCTTTAGGATTCGAGTTCGGGTTGCAATACAACGAGTCGCACGATTCTAACCTGTTCGATAGCGGCGGCCAGGTAATGTCGGTCAGCAACAGCAATGGCGGCACGTTCGATCAATATTTGACGCATGCGGGCCAGGGCCATGACGTTTACGATTGGATTTACAATTCAACCAAGTTCACGTCGCAGTGGCCGTTTTCCGATGAGGAGTCGGCGGCGCCGAACCACCTGGCGGACTTCCATATCGACAATGGCTCGTTCGGCGGCTTGATCCTGGATGGACAATACAATACACGCAACGGCGCGCCCTATATCGATAATTGGGGCGGCTATGCGGTCACAGTAATCGGATCAGAGTTTGATACGTTCGGCGCCTCAACCGTTGCGGCGGAAATCTTCAACCACGTTGACGCGGAATCGAATAATCATTACCCGGCGAGCCCCGATGTGATTATCAACGGACTGATTCCACTGAACGGCAGTACTGAGATTCCACTGAGTAATCCCGCAGGATGGGTGCTCGATCTGGGCGATTCGAATGGCGGCGAGGCCAAGGCGGTTTGGCACGGCACGATCGGAGGCGGCGCACCGGCGGTCCCGGCCTGCAACAGCGGAATCGACGGCCACACTTTCCGGGTGAGCGACGGCGGCGGCACGGCCTCTTCGCCGTCATGCGCGGCAAATGCAAGCTATGCGGGTGCAGTTGGCAGCGGACGATGCGAAGTGAGCTGCCGGAGCTCGATACCTGGATATGTTTATACGGGGGTATTGTGGTAAGCGCTAAAGAAGGCAAGTGCGACTTTTGCGATAAGCCGTGAAGCTTCTGGAGCAGTAAGAGGAATTATTGCGGCTGATTTGAGAATCAGGGCGTGGCGATGGGGGACCGGAGAAGTATCGATGGCCGGCTGTGTCCCAGGTGGCGGCCGGCCATCCGGTTATTGATGCGCAGCCGAGCCCGGCGGAGTAGGTTAGGCTTCAGCTAGTCTAAGGTTTTGCGGCGTCGCCGCCTGTTTGCGTAGATGGAGGCGCGCTCGAGGTATGGGGCGCAAGGGGCCTTGGGCGCAGCGATTCAGTACCCTGGGCAGCCAGTTCGAGACTGGGTTCGCGCCGGATTGCGTCAACCAGGCGGCGGGCGATCTCATCAGCAGTCTGCACTGCGCTATGCAACGGAACCGGATACCGGATGACGATCGCAAGTCCGGTACTGCGAAGCTCGATGCGGCTTTGCGGCTTGGGCATGTCGAAGCGGACGCTCAATTCAAGTTCAACTCTGCGGGTCTCGCGCTGGACGGAGTCGCGATAGCGGACGAAGACCTCGTTAACTACTTCAACGATCTTTTTCTCAGCGAGCCGATAGTCACAATCGGGCGCGAGCGTCAGGCGCAACTCATTCCACATGAAGCTGGAGCCGGGCAACTGCCTGAAGAAATTGCCGTTGGGTTGAAAGACGACTGAGTTCGGAAATACGACGATGCGGCCGGTGGGCTGGAGTCCGAAATCGTCATTACTCAGTTCCATCAGGGTCAGTTTGAACAGGCCGATCTCAAGGACGTCGCCACTGATGCCCGAAAGCTGGATACGATCGGATATACGGATGCCGAAGCGTCCGCTGATGTAGAAGTAACCGGCGAGCGACAGAATTACATTCTGCAGGGCAAGGGCGATTCCAGCCGCGGCGAAGCCGAGTATTGTGCCGAGTGTGCCGAGTTCGCTAGCGAAGCCGAAAATGATAATCAATGCGATAACGATGCTGACGGCGACGCGCCGGAGCTGCATCAGGGTGTGCCGCCGCTGGAAATCCTGGACGTAGCGAAAGGTAAGACGCCGCCAGATGATTGCGCCGCTGGCGACGATCGCAAAAAGCAGTGCGAATGCGGCCAGGTTCCAGGCCAGGGCGCGCAGTTCGTCCTTGATTCGCGCGCCAACAAGGCCGCGCCAGCGCTCCAGGTTGGATATATACAGATTCAGCAGAACATTCTGTTTCGCTAAGGGCAGCAGCACCGCACCGATTGCCTTGTGAAGCGCCGCGAGTTCCTGAAATTCCGCACTCTTCTTCCGGACCGCAGCATAATCACCAATGGCGGCCTGTTTTGCCAGGCTGAGCGCCTGATCGTAGATTGCAATGGCGGCTTCGGCCATTGGCGCGTGAAATTTCTCAGTGGCGGTATGCAACGCGGCCGTCTGATTAATTGCTTGCTGCAAAACGCCGTCTTCACCCGCCAGCCGAATGAGCAAGCGGACGTTCGATAGCAAGCCTGCCGGCTCGGTATTGCCGGAACCGGAAGTACTGGCTGGTACGGTCTGGGACGGATGTTGTTCCTGGGCGGGGGCCACTGAGTTTTGCAGCTCATTGATCTGGCCGATTAGAGTATCGGGCGATCCGGGCTGGGTGACGTGTTCCCCCGACTCGAAATCCTCTATCTCGGTAACCGCGTCGAAGCGCGATTGATCGAGCTGTAACTGTGCCTGCGCGTTAGCCAGCGATTGCTGCAACAACGGGCGATCTTGCCTTGAGGCGTTCCGCAGGCGCCTTTCTAGTTGCGCTACCGACGCTTTATCCTTATCCATCTGGGCCTGAATCTCAGATGCCTTGGCGGTGAGATCCTGACTGGCGGTGTGTCCAGCGGGAGTTTTGGGCAATGCGTGAGAACCTGCGGCGGCAATTGCTGAATTCGCTTCGGCTGCCGTTGAATCCTGGGTGACTGCGGCAGCGGCGCGGGCTGCTTCGAAAGCGAGGCTGACGATCTCGGTGGCGATGCGGTGATCGTCGGCGGCAATCAGTACTTCGGCCGGTTCGCGAGCTTGACCCTCTTCGTTATCGCGGCCGCGATACCAACTCACTATTTCGCCGAGGTAGGTAATGACATCGCCCGCTTTTGGCAGCGAGGCAGCAGCGGCAAGCGCTGCCGCTGGAGTGGCGAGGACAGTGGGGGAGGACGATTCCGCTGACGCAGGCGAGCCTGCGGGCGAAAACAGATGAGCCTGATCTTGCGCGGAGTAAGCCCAAGGCCCATCTACGCAGGTTTGAAGGGTCACGACCAGCATTAGCAGCAAGACGAGCAGGAGACGACGGTGGCCTCCATGACTCTTTACTGCGTCCCTGTCACGATACGAACGAATTTTACCGAAAGAATTGATGCCTGACACCATTAGTCCGATGGTGCAGGAAAGCCAGGCACTAAGTACGCCCGTTCCCGCCCAAGCGGACAGACTATCATCCGCAAGGGCGGGCTTCGATCAATCTGATCAATTAGATGGGCGGTTATATGAACAAGCGCAACAACTATCTAACCGTATTCTTTTGGACTGCAACAGCGGCTGTTATGCGTCCTTGTTATCAAGCACTGCGTTTGGCCGCGCGCGCCTCAGCCAATACCTGAAATACGCGCCGGCGTGTACAGCCAAGCGTTCGCGCGATCGCGTCAACACTGCAACCGGTCTCGCGCAATTCGAGGATGCGAGCTCGCCGCGGGGTTGGATTCGGGACCTCAATACGATCACCGCCGTAGATGCTGGCGAGTTTGAGCGCCGCTTCCGCGCCGAGTGATCCCGTCAGGAGGTCGTCGTCATGGGGTGAATGAGGGACGTATAGACGGGTGCCGCCGAAAATATCGATCAGCTTGGCAGCGGCGTCTTTTCCAATCAGACTCACCAATTCTTCGAGCATCGAAGGCCCCTCGCGTCCGCCGATGACCGGGTTGGCCAGACGGATTGAGTGGACGTTGCGTCCACTCGATCCGGAGAATTGTGCAGGTTCGCGCGGTTGTGTACGGCTGGCCGGCATTCCAGAGGCGGAAGTGTTGGCGAGGGCGAGGCCCAGCGGCTTGGCGGTCAGTTCGTGGTTACCCATTCAAGCTGCGACCTTTCCGCGGGCGTGATCGACGCGAATGCGAACGTCATGAGCGATACCATCGACCATCCGGGCAAAGCGTTGATCGGCCCGGCATCTGCGTCCAATGGAATTGCATGCATGCATTACGCTTGTATGGTCGCGGCCAAAGGCCATCCCGATGCGCGGATATGAAGCCGGTGGAACGAGCGCTCCATCGGAACCGCGGCCCTCACCGCGAGCGAGTTCGCGGCTTAGATACATCGCAACATGACGTGCGCAAGCGACGCGTTGCTCGCGGTTGCGCGAAAGCAGGTCGGCGCGGGTAAGGCTGAAAGCCGCCGCCACCGCTTGCTGAATCTCAGCGATCGAGATGAATCGGCGAATAGCCAGATCGCTCATCTGCATACTCCCCCTTTACGTTTATCTAAAGCGTTTTGGAGTTAGTAAAAAGGCGCAGGTGCACGCCCTCTTTCCCTTTTTCTATCGTCCCCGATTGCGCGGCTGGCGATCAGGGAACACCAGTCAAGGTCCTCCTGCAGTCCGTTACCGCTTCAGGAGGCGAACAGGCTGCGGTTCATGGAATCAATCATCGGTCAGGCTAATGCCGGATCCGTCCAGCATAACGACGACACCCCTCCCGATAGCGGGACCCAGGTGAATTAGGAATGTGCTCGCATCGCGCGGATCTTCCTGCTAAACCATCGGCGT
This sequence comes from Binataceae bacterium (SeqCode), assembly GCA_035502655.1. Lineage (GTDB taxonomy): Bacteria > Desulfobacterota > Binatia > Binatales > Binataceae > DATJUF01. The sequence continues at coordinate 14,185 of DATJUF010000134.1, read as the reverse complement.
GATGCGGTTAAAAAGCCAGCAAAGGCGACCAAACTATTTAGAAACATCAAGAATGGTTCATTATAATGTCTAGCTGATGCGTGGTGCTTCATATAGACGTTAAACGATTTAGTGATTCTCTTAACTGTTGTGTTATCCCACAGTGGTAGAATTATGTCAACCACAGTAGTAGATGAAGAATTCCGCCGTCGCTTGCGCCTGATCATGCAGCAATTCGGGTCGGTGGCGGACTTAGCCCGGGCTGTGGGAGTTTCGGATAACGCTATCTACAAATGGGTGTCAGGGCGTGGCCAGCCAGGAATGATCAGCCTTGTCAATCTGGCCAAGGCCGCAGGCGTATCGGTCGAATGGCTGGCGACCGGCCGAGGTAATCCTGCCAAAGGCAAGCCCGATACTCGGGCAGCGCCTGAGCCTGTGGAATTTGTCACGATGCCACATCATGCGCTGCGTGCGCCGGCCCATCGGCCGCCGATACAGAGCGCCCAGATCGTTGACTACTTGAGTTTTCGTGGCGACTGGCTCTATCGCGTAATCAACGCTGATCCGCGAACACTGGCTCTGATCGAGGCGGTTGGCGATGCGATGGCGCCGACCATAGATGAGGGCGACCTTGTGCTTGCCGATTTGCGCGAGAACCGCTTCCGCCATGACGGCATCTATGTGTTTCGATCCGGAACAACGCTGGCGATCAAGCGGATGCAGCAGCAGGTTAACGGATCGCTGACGGTCCGCAGCGATAACCCCGCGTACGAACCGATCATGATCAAAGCCGATGAGTTGAGCATGATCGGCCGGGTGGTTTGGATCGGTGGCAAACCGTGACAGAGACTAACGTCAACACTGCCATCGGGAGATTTCCCAGTTCAATCATCCATGGACGAACGTGCTTTCGACGTCCGCGGTGATTCCTGCGGGACCGATTTCGTCAGGATTATAGACACGCGTCTCATGGCCGTCGGGCGATAGCATGAAAAAGTCGATTATGTGATCGATGGTACCGTCGGCTTCTTTTATCCGTTTCAGCTTGAAATTAGCTAGCACGTTATCGATTTGCTGCGGCGTTCCCGTCAGAAAATACCATCCTGGGAAGCTCGCACCCTGCTCCCTGGCATAATCGGCGAGTTGCCTGGGGCGGTCGTGCTCGGGATCGACAGTGACGGAGATCAGCGTTATCTCGCGGCCAAGCTTTGGGCCGAGATCGCGCGCAATTTTTTTCATCCGTGCAGTGAGAACGAGACAGGGCCCGGGACATGAAGTGTAGATGAAGTCGATCAGGACTGGCTTGCCTTTGAGCGAACTTAGAGTCACCGGCTGGCCCGCCTGGTCCTGCAGGGTAATATCGGGCAGGCAATCGGCGGTGCCAGAAGTGGAATAGGCGCCGGCTGGGAGATATCCGCGCGCGAACTTGCATCCAGGAATAAGCGCGAGCGCCGCGGCGAGCGAAAAGAACGCCGCTACGCGCGGGACGCGGAAATTTGCCGCGAGCGTGAAAGGCGGACGGCGCCGATAATTGGATTGCTCAAGCATTAGTAAAACCTGCCGAGAACCTACAAAAGACCGGTCGGAAAAAGACGCGGTGAAGGCGCCAAAGAATCAGCCCCGGTGGATACGGCTGCTGCGCCGTCGAAGCATTATATGCCTGAGCCGAGGGCAAAACGGAATGCTTAGCCAGCGCTGCCGCGCGCTGGTAAGCTGTCCGCCGATGAAAATTGGCGAAGCAAGCAAACGAATGCAGACGCGGCTGCATTGGGCTTTCATAGCATTTGCACTCATCGCGATGGCCGCTCTGCCGGGTTCGAGCAGGGGCGTGGCTTGGGCAGACTGGCCATCGCCAGTTCCCGCAGCGGTGGTGGTGCCGTCTGGTGGCGGGCCGCCGTCGCCTACATCTGCGGAGCTCAAAACGCTGGTGGCGAGCGGCAGGCTGGCGGATCTCGCTTATCCGGATTTCAGCGGCGACCAGGCCCAAATTGCGTCCTTTTATCAGGCTGGCGGTTTCGCACCCGTGTGGTTCGTAAATGGAGAAGTTACGCCGGAGGCGGTCGAACTGATCAAACGCTTTGAAGCGGCGCGTGAAAAAGGGCTGAACCCCGACGACTATGACGGACCCCGCTGGGCGGCACGGGTGCAGGCGCTGAAGGAGGCTGATCCCTCGACTGGTGCGGCGCCGGCTCAGGCTACCGTCCTCATCGCGCGTTTTGATCTGGCGATGACGGTTGCGGCGATGCGTTATCTGTCGAATCTACGCGACGGACGGGTGAATCCCCGCCATGTCCAATTCAGCATGAAATACGGAGGGCAAACGCTCGATCTGGCGCAATTCATCCGGCAGCGGGTAATCGATGCAGACGACCTTAATGATGTGCTCGCTAGGGTCGAGCCGCCGTTCATGGGCTATGAGCGGGCAGAAGCAGCGTTGGCCGATTATCTCGCCCTGGCGAAGCAAGGCGACGGTCCGGCACTCCCGATACCGGCGCAATCGGTTCGGCCCGGCGACGACTATCCTGAATTGCCGCGGCTCGCATCGCGGCTGGAACAGCTCGGTGACTGGCCGGCTGGCAGTCCATCGCCTGACGCCAGCGGGGAATACACCGGACCTGCGATAGCCGCCGTCAAGCATTTCCAGCGCAGGATGGGTCTCGCAGCCGATGGCATAATCGGCAAGGGTACGATAGCCGTGCTCAATGTGCCGTTGAGCCATCGGGTGATGCAGCTTGAACTGGCACTGGAGCGCTACCGCTGGATTCCGCCGGAATTCGCCCAACCTCCGATTGTCGTGAATATCCCGGAATTCCGGCTGCGTACCATGCGCTCCCAAGCGGGCTGGTTCCTCTCGATGAAAGTAGTGGTTGGCCGGGCTTATCGTCATCGGACGCCGGTTTTCACGGGTGGAATGAAATACGTGGTCTTCCGGCCCTATTGGAACGTGCCGCTGTCGATTCAAATGAACGAACTGCTACCGAAGATCCGCCGTGATCCAAATTATCTGGCGGCAAACAATTACGAAGTCGTGGATGGAACTGGACAGGTGATCACCGACGGTACAGTGAGCGGGGCGATACTGGAACAGCTTCAGGCTGGCGGACTATTTATACGCCAGAAGCCCGGACCGAAGAATGCTCTGGGACTGGTCAAGTTCATTTTCCCAAATTCATACAACGTCTATTTGCATAGTACGCCAGCCCCTCAGCTATTTAGCCAGGCCCGGCGTGACTTCAGTCACGGCTGTATCCGCGTGCAACACCCTGCGGAGTTGGCGGAATGGGTACTGCGTGACCAGCCGGGTTGGGACATGCAAAAGATTCAAGCAGCGATGAATGGGAATCAGACGGTGGTGGCCGAATTGGACCATCCGATACCCGTGCTGATCATCTACACAACGGCGGTGGTTGAAGCGGACGGCGAAGTACATTTTTTTGATGATATCTACGGCTACGACAAGAAATTGGAAGCGGCGCTCGCGACAGGGTATCCGTATAAATCAGGTCCGGGGCTGAACAACGGAGTAGGCACCGCAGGCGACTGAAGAAGGGCCTCGGACCTGGACTGTCTGCGACGCTTGCCTCAACAAGGCAGCGGTTGCCTTAATTCCGCCTCTCTAAGTATCAGTCGAAAAATGTTTCCAATATGCGGTGGATAGAGGATATACCGGCAGGATGCATCCGATAATTACGCTGCGCCTGTCGTTGCACCACCTCACGACCTTTGGATTGAGCGAGAGGCGAAAATTGATACCCGCTCTTACCCTGCTAATGATTGTGAGCCTCTTGGCCTCGGTTCCGGCCAGCGCTGCCCCGATTCCGGAAGCCACCCCCTCGCCGTCCCATAGAGTGCTATTCATCAATGATTGCCAGCAGCCGCTTTGGCTGGCAGAGACCAACGGGACGTCCGATGTAGCACCGCCATTTGCGCCGGGATGGGACCTGGGACTGGCGCAAACGTGCACTAAGTCATCTCAGTGCCCAGCCGCCGGTTCCAAATGCGTCGACCACGCCTGTACTTGCACCAACAAAGGCGGCGCCGACCCGGCGTGCGGCAATGGCAGCACCGGCGGCGATGGATTCTGCCGCTCCGATGGACGGTGCGCTACCTCGGTCACGATCGATTTGCCAGCGAACTTTTCTAACGGACGTTTCTGGGGACGCACCGGATGCACTGGAACCGGTTCTACTCTGACTTGCGATACTGGCAACTGCGGCGACAACCTGGCCGACTGCTATGGCAACAGCGCCAATAACGCGACGCTATGGGAGCAAACCCTCTCCTCCAAGTCGGCGACTGATTTCTATGATGTCAGCCTTGCCAGCGGATACAATGTGCCGATCGATGTCGTTCCCGGAAATTCATGTGTGCGCGCTGGATGCGTCAGCGATCTGCTTGGGCAGTGTCCTCCGGATTTGCAATACCCTGGAACGGGAACGACAGTGGCCTGCACTCAGCCCGGACTTGCCTGCCTCGGAGGTTCTCCGCCGGCCTTTTGCGACAGTCAGGAGAATAAGAATTTTTACGACTGTACGGTCGCTAATCAGACCGACCAGCTTAGCGAGGCGATCAACCTGGAATCGCCAAACGCAGGCACGCCGATTTGCTTTGACGCGAGCGACTGTCCGGCCAAAAGCGTGGGCGTTCCATTCAATACTAAATGCGACCTCACTCCCGAGTTCGACTCCAGCCCGCCGAGCTGGCCATCGAACGGAGCCGGAATATGCATCAGCAAGCAGGGCGTCACACAGAACGGCGGCTGCACTCCGGTGACCGATGACGGCAAACCCTGCAATGGCGGTCCGTCCTTTACCTTCCCTTATCCGAATTATACTTGCGCGACCGTTCTCAACCCCTACAACCACAAGGCCAAGGTAGGAGTATGCCTGCCGCCTGCTATCGCGACCCCTGCTTCAACGCCCGCCGCGTATGGCAGCCTGATTTGGAATGCTGACAACTTCAGCCCGGCAGGCAGTCAGCCGGCCGGCGGCTGCGCCGTTAACAGCGACTGCTCTTCACCGGGCCAGTACTGCTTGTCGACGACCGTCAACAAGTTCCCGTCGAGCGGCACTGCTTTAGCGCAATCGGTCGCGCAATGTACCGCCGGTAGTGCTAGTCCCTCGGATGGATGCGAATGCTACGACGTCCAGAATTGCACCTCGAATAGCCAGTGCACGGGCGGCACGAAGTGTCTGGATGTCAACGGTGCATGCAGCAGCGCCAGTTGTGTGTGCGAGACTTCTGCCGTGCTTACGGGCGTATGCGGGCCTCCGAACGCCAACTGGCAGGCGGCGATGGCCGCAGTACCCCTTGCTACCCCAACTCCAAGCCCATCGGGGAATTACCTGAATGTCTTCAGGAACGCCTGCCCGCGTGCGTACAGTTATCAGTTCGATGATCAGGCCGGCCTTGCCCAATGTGCCAACTCATCGAGACTGACCGACTATACCGTGACCTTCTGCGGGGAAAATCCAGAACCGGCGCTCCGCTGAAGAGTGTCAAGAATCCCGTCGCGCCGTACCGCTCTCATTGTGGTGCGGCGAGACATCTATCCTGCAGTTCGGAAAAACTTCCGGAGTGAATGGCCTAATCGCACAGCAGAATCCAACGGCGCACCGCAGAGCCAAATTCAGATGGAAATTTATTTGGCGGGGCGGGGATCCAGCACGATTTGAGTCTGTGTGACGATCGCGACGAGGCGGCCGTCGGCGCCGGTGACGCGTGTTTGCCAGACCATCGTGCGCTTGCCGCGATGAATCGGGGTGCATTCGGCTTTGACGGTGGTGTTGACGGGCGCGGGCGCCAGAAAGTTGGTTTTGGATTCGAGGGTTGTAGTGCCCGCGCCGTCTTCGAGGTTCAGCACCGTGGCGCAGGCGCCGAGCGTATCGGCCAGCGACATGATCGCGCCGCCGTGAAGAACGGCGGGAGTGGTGCAGAGGTCCTCGCGCACTTCCATCGTAGCCTCGATACGATCGGGTGAGGCGCTGATAAACCGGAGGCCGAGCAATTCGGCGAACGGTAATCGATTCTGAGCAAGGATGGCCAGTCCGTCCATCGGTTCACTCCTCGAAAGAGACGCTGCCGCCTGGCGGCTCAGCCGTCACAATAGCGAAGTAGCCGCGGCGGCGGAAACTATCTTCCAGGTAATTGCGCCGCCGCGCAGGATTTGTTCCGCGCGGCGAACCGAAATAGATGTTGGTATCAGAACTAAACTGGATAGGACAGATGCAGCATCTGTTTGCCGAGGTTGCCGCCGGTGAACAGCCGGATTATCGCTTTAGGAGCAGCTTCGAGACCTTCCACCAGATCGATCTGATTCTTGATTTTGCCCTCGCTGTGCCATTGCGTCAGCTCGGCGATAGCTTGCGGATACTGCTTGGCAAACTGGAAGACGATAAAGCCTTCCATCCGCGCGGAGTGCGGGATCAGGTTGAAATAGTTGCGCGGGCCGTCCCCGAGCATGCCGGGTTTGTTGTACTGCGAAATCGCGCCGCACAGCACGACGCGGGCGCCGTTGGCGATACGCGCTAGCACGCGGTCGAGGATGTCGCCGCCGACGTTATCGAAAAAGACATCGATGCCCTTCGGGCAATATGTCTTCAGCGCCTCAGCGACATTCTCATTCTTGTAATCGATGGCGGCGTCGAAGCCGGCTTCCTTGACCAGCCATGAGCGCTTGGCGGGACCACCGGCGATACCGATCACGCGGCAGCCTTTGAGCTTCGCGATCATACCGGCGATGGAACCAGTGGCGCCTGCCGCGCCTGACACCACGAAGGTTTCGCCGGATTTGACTTGACCTACCGCGAGCGTGCCGAAATAGGCGGTCAAGCCGGTTGCGCCGAGCAGCGACAGGCCGAGAATCGGATCGGCCGAGGGGAATTTCTGGAGGCCCATCAAGCCGCGCGTTTCGGTCTTGAGGGTATAATCCTCCCATCCAAGGATGCCTTGGACCAACTGACCCTTAGTGAAGGCGGGGTTCTTCGATTCCACCACTTGGGCGGCGGCGAAACATCGCATCGGCTGGCCGAGCGGGATTACGGGGACGTAAGTGTCCATGGACATCCATCCACGCTGAGTCGGATCAAACGAGAAGGCGAGGTTGCGGACCAGGACCTGGCCGTCGGCGACGGGCGGCGTGGTGGTCTCATTCCAGCGAAAGTCGCTTTCCTTGATTAGCCCGTCGGGCCGGGAAGCGAGCAGCCATTGCCGATTCTTCAACTCTGCCATCAATGGGTACCTGTCATGTTATGGGGGATCTAAATGGCCCACGCTCGCGTTTGATTACGGTTTCACGTAGATGAAGATCCCTTCATAGAGCACCGCGGGCCGCTCCTGGCCGACCACCGCGATCTGCGTCTCCTGTGTGATCTGAGTGCCAATCGGCTTGGCCTCGACCGCGACGATGCGCTGACGGGCGTGGACCGAAGCGCCAGCCGGGACCGGCGAGATGAAACGCAGCTTGTTCGCGCCATAATTGATTACGTTTCTAAAACCCGTGACTTTCCAACCGGGATTGAACTCGAACGCCGGCAGCAGGCTCAGGGTCAGGAAGCCATGTGCGACCGGTCCGCCGAACGGGCTTTCGCGCTTGCAACGCTCGACGTCGAGATGAATCCATTGATGGTCGCCGGTAACATCGGCGAATTTCTGAATTTTGTCCTGTGGGACAGCGATCGCATTGCTCCAGGGGCCGAATTCGTCGCTGATTTTCGCACGTAACTGCTCGAGGTCGTCGAAACGTATATCTGCCATCGTAGTCCTCCCGAGTATGGTCTAAGGCCTTGTTCGACGGGCTCCAGTCGCCATCGCCATTAATGCAGCGTATAGGTGTAGTTGCAGGGCTTTTCATCCACCGGCGCGAGACAATTGATGGGTGCGTGGATGATCCCGCCCAAGCCATGCGCCGGGGGCCTGGCAGGCGTGGCATGAGATAGACTGGTACTCATCGTTGAGGCCTCGCGAAGTTTAGCGGAGCGAGCGGGATAGCGCGGACCGCATCCGAAGGCGCAAAGTAGCGCATTCCTCGAGGGTAGTTCAATGGGTTGCATCATGCAACTAATTGGGAAGAGGAACAGTTCCGCCAGGAAATGAGCATTCGGTTGGAGCGTAGTTGCGTGGCTGGCGTGCTCGGCTAAATTGAAAGCAGGCGCACCGGTTGAAAGCAGCCGGGATTAGCGCAGGGATTGTGGCCCGAATACGAGGATTGTGTATTCGGCGAGGCGGGGCGCGAAAGTATGCTTGAGAACGGACTCGAAACTAATACTGACTTGGATGCGGAAGAGACGGGGGAATGGATCGACTCACTCGAAGCCGTGATTGATCGCGAAGGGGTCGATCGCGCGCATTATTTATTGGAAAATCTCATCGGCAAAGCGCGCGAGCGCGGCGCCTTTCTGCCGTACAACGCCAACACGCCATATGTGAACACGATTCCGGTGGAGGCGCAGCCGCGTTATCCCGGGGATCGCGAGATTGAGCGGAGAATCAGCTCGATCATCCGCTGGAATGCGCTGGCAATCGTGGTGCGGGCGAACAAGGAAACGTCAGAACTCGGCGGACATATCGCAAGTTTCCAATCCGCCGCGACGCTCTACGACGTTGGGTTCAATCATTTCTGGCGCGGAGCAACCGAGGAATTCGGCGGCGATCTGGTCTATATCCAGGGTCATTCCTCGCCGGGATTATATGCGCGTGCGTTTCTGGAAGGGCGGCTGAGCGAAGAGCAACTGCTGAATTTCCGCCGCGAGGTAGACGGACGCGGTTTGTCCTCATATCCGCATCCATGGCTGATGCCAGACTTCTGGCAATTTCCGACCGTTTCGATGGGACTCGGTCCGCTGATGGCGATCTATCAGGCGCGCTTCATGAAATACCTGGAAGGGCGAGGGATCGCGGACATGGGCGACCGCAAGGTGTGGGCGTTCATGGGTGACGGCGAGATGGACGAACCGGAATCGCTGGGAGCGATTGGGCTGGCGACCCGCGAGCGGCTCGACAATCTAATCTTTGTGGTGAATTGCAACCTGCAACGCCTCGACGGGCCGGTGCGCGGCAACGGCAAGATAATCCAGGAATTGGAAGCGGATTTTCGCGGCGCCGGCTGGAACGTAATCAAGGTTATCTGGGGCAGCAACTGGGACGCGCTGCTGGCTCGCGATACTGAGGGCTTTCTGCGCAAGCGAATGGAAGAATGCGTCGACGGTGAGTACCAAGCGTTCAAGGCGCGCGACGGGGCTTATGTGCGGCGTGAATTCTTCAGCAAGTATCCGCAGCTGGCCGACATGGTATCAGGCATGACAGATCAGGAAGTTTGGCAGTTGCGGCGCGGCGGACATGATCCGATCAAAGTGTATGCCGCCTACGATGCCGCGGTGCACCATCAGGGACAGCCCACGGTGATCCTAGCCAAGACGATCAAGGGCTATGGGATGGGAGCCGCAGGCGAGGGGATGAATATCACCCATCAGCAGAAGAAGATGGATTTGGCGGAGCTGAAAGCGTTCCGCGATCGCTTCCAGATTCCGGTTACTGACGATGAGATCGAGAAGGTCCCGCTGTATCGGCCAACCGATGACAGCGTTGAGATGGAATACCTGCGGAGCCGGCGTGCGGCCTTGGGCGGATCGATTCCAAAGCGGCGGCGCTCCTCAACGGCGCTCGAAGTGCCAGGACTTTCAATTTTCGACGCATTGCTCAAGGGCAGTGACGAGCGCGAGATGTCGACCACGATGGGCTTCGTGCGGATGCTAGCGACGCTGATCCGCGATAAGACGCTGGGGCCGCGCGTGGTGCCGATTGTACCAGACGAATCGCGCACGTTTGGCATGGAAGGGATGTTCCGGCAACTTGGGATCTTTTCGCAGGTCGGCCAGTTGTATAAGCCTGAGGACAGCGGCCATCTGATGTTCTATCGGGAGCATCAGCACGGCCAGATTCTGCAGGAAGGGATCAACGAGGCGGGTGCGATGTCGTCGTGGATCGCAGGAGCGACCTCTTACAGTTCGCACAATCAGCCGATGATCCCCTTCTACATTTTCTACTCGATGTTCGGCTTTCAGCGGGTCGGCGATTTGGCATGGGCGGCCGGCGATATGCGCAGCCGTGGCTTTCTGCTGGGCGGGACTTCCGGGCGGACGACGCTAAATGGCGAGGGCTTGCAGCATGCCGATGGCCATAGCCATCTGGTGTCGTCGACGATCCCAAACTGCGTTTCGTATGATCCGACCTTCGCATACGAGGTCGTCGTGATAATCCACGACGGGCTGCGGCGGATGCTGAAGGAACAGGAAGACATTTTTTATTACATCACGCTGATGAACGAGAATTACCGTCATCCGCCGATGCCGGAGGGAGCCGAACCTGGGATCCTAAAAGGAATGTACCTGTTTCAGGACGGCGGCAAGGGTAGCGAGCCGCGCGTACAACTGATGGGATCAGGAACGATCCTGCGCGAGGTGCTGGCAGCGGCAGAGCTGCTTAGAAATGACTTTGGCGTGCTGGCGGACGTTTGGAGCGTGCCGAGCTTCACTGAACTTCGGCGCGACGGGATCGAGACTGAGCGGTGGAACATGCTCCATCCGACGAAGGCGCAGAAACGGAGCTATGTCGAGACCTGTCTGGCCGAACGGCCCGGCCCGGTGGTAGCGGCGAGCGATTATCTTCGGTCATTCGCCGATCAAATCCGGCCGTACGTCCCGCGCCGGTATAAGGTTCTGGGTACGGACGGATTCGGGCGCAGTGACTATCGGTCACGTCTGCGGAGCTTCTTCGAGGTCGATCGGCATTATGTGGCGCTGGCGGCATTGAAGAGCCTTGCCGACGAAGAACAGGTTCCGGCGTCGAAGGTGGCGGCGGCGATCAAAAAATACAATATCGATCCGGAACGGCCGATCCCTACGCGGATATGATGGCGAACGCGCAAAATGATGAAGGCCTAATCAAGGTCAAATTATGGCGAGCCTAGTTGACATCAAGATTCCCGATATCGGCGAATTCCATGACGTGGACGTGGTCGAAGTCATGGTCAAGCCCGGTGATCACGTGAATGTGGACGATTCCCTGGTCACGATTGAGTCGGACAAGGCGACGATGGAGGTGCCGTCGCCGCAGGCGGGGATTGTCAAGGCGGTCAAGGTCAAGCTTGGCGACAAAGTTTCCGAAGGCTCGGCGATCGTCGTGATCGAGGCGGAGGGCGCGGAGATCAGCGAGAACGGCGCATCTGCCGGCGGCAAGGCGATGGAAGCGAAGCGTCGGGAGGTGCCGTCAGGCAAGGCGGCAGCGCCGGCCAACGGAACGGTGAATAAAACGGCCGCGAAGGAGCGTCCGGCGCTGACCATAGTCGGTGGGAAGGCAGAGACCCCAGTGCCCGAACGGGAACAATCGGCGCCGACGGCTCAAGCGGAACAGCCTGATCAAAGCGATCAGGCTGCTAAGCCGAAGCCGCATGCGAGTCCGTCGGTGCGGAAATTTGCGCGCGAATTGGGCGCTGACCTCACGCAAATTCATGGCAGCGGATCGTACGGACGGATTTTTCGTAGCGACGTTGAGAAATACGTCAGGGCCGTGATAACGAGTCCGGCTCCCAAAGGCGGCGCCGGCGTACTCGATCTGATTCCATGGCCTAAGATCGATTTTAGCAAATTCGGCGAAGTCGAAAGCGTACCGCTGTCGCGCATTCGCAGACTCTCGAAGACGAATCTCGCGCGCAACTGGGTGATGATCCCGCATGTCACCCAATTCGACGAAGCCGACGTGACGGAACTCGAAGCGCTACGGCAGGAAATCAATCAGAAAGCGGCGGCGCGCAAGGATACACCGCCGGCCCGGGTGACAATCCTCGCGTTTATCCTCAAAGCGCTAGTGCCAGCGCTGAAGCAGTTTCCGGAATTCAATTCGTCGTTGGAAGGCGACAACCTGATTCTGAAGAAATATTTCAATCTCGGTTTTGCTGCCGATACGCCCGATGGGCTGGTGGTGCCGGTGGTTCGCGCGGTGGATCAGAAAGGGGTTCTGCAGATCGCGCGCGAGACCGCAGAGCTTGCCGCGGCTGCGCGCGAGCGCAAGCTGAAACCCTTAGATATGCAGGGCGGATGCTTCACCGTGTCGAGTCTCGGCGGCATCGGCGGGACCTCGTTCACCCCGATTATCAACGCGCCGGAAGTGGCGATTCTCGGTGTATCAAGGTTGACGCACAAGCCGGTTTATCAGAACGGCAGCTTCGTACCGCGCCTGATCGTGCCGCTTTCGCTCTCATATGACCATCGCGTGATTGACGGGGCTTTAGCCGCCCACTTTACGACCTATCTGGGCGAAATCTTAAACGACATCCGGCGCGCGCTGCTGTAGCGCTCAGATTTTTAGGCGCACACACTTGCAGCTCGCGCGCATGGCCTTGCGACCGTATGGCTAATCGGCGAGGACGCGAATGTTGCACTCGCGATGGGCCTTGCCGAAGTCGCTGACTTCCTTCTCTAGGGCGTTAGGCTTCGACGTTGGTTCGGTGAGCATCCAGCGGCGGGCTGCCGCGGGGTCCATCCCATCGGCTTCCACTGAGAGGTTGTGATCGTCGCAGATGATAAACGCCATCAAGAACTCCTTACCTATTACCGTAACCGATCATCGCGGCTAAGTCAGCCTCGGCGTGCCGCCTGCGATTAACGGTTGTGGCGGTAAGTATGGTAAGCCGGTGACAACAAACGGCTTAAGCATAGGAGCTAACTTATGAGTCTCAAGGGCAAGGCTGCCGCGATCGGAATCGCGGAACTGAAACCGTGGAAGGAACCGCCTCCCGATATAACGCCACTCAGCCTGATGGCGCGGCTTACGGCCGAAGCAATCGCGGATGCGGGGCTGGAAAAAAAGGATATAGATGGCTTTCTTGTCGGAATGCCATTTGCGGACCCCGGTGCAATTTATCCAGCGAGCGCCGCGGAAGTCCTCGGGATCAATCCGCGCATGCTGAATATCGTAGATATCGGCGGCGCGAGTCCGGCGGGAATGATCTGGCGGGCAGCGGCAGCGATCAATGCCGGCATGGCCGAAGTCGTGCTGTGTATCGTCGCGGACTTGAATCGGCTCGGCGATCAAAAAGTCCCGGTGGTTTCGGTGCAGCGCGAGTTTGAGGCGCCATACGGGAATATCGGTGCGAACTGCGGTTACGCGATGATCGCTAACCGTCATATGTATGAATACGGCACCAAGCCTGAGCAGATGGCGAAGGTCGCAGTCGATCAGCGCAAGAACGCGCTCAAGAATCCGCTGGCGACCTTCAACGACAAGGCGCTGACAATTGACGATGTCCTGAATTCGCGGATGATTGCTGACCCGCTCCACATCTATGAAATTGTCAGCCCATGCAGTGGCGGATCAGCGGTGATTGTGGCGTCACCCGAAGCCGCCAAACGATCGAAGAATCCCCCGGCTTGGCTGATCGGCGCGGGCGAATACGCGAATCATTCATCGATTACCTACGCGCCGTCGTTGACTGATTCGCCGATCAAACCGGCTGCCGATGCCGCATTCAAAATGGCGGGCGTCGAGCGAAAAGATATCGGCCTCGTGTGTCCCTACGACTGCTATACGATCACGGTGCTGGTGACGTTGGAGGACGCAGGCTTTTGCAAGAAGGGACAGGGCGGGCCCTTTGCAACAGAGCATGATCTGACCTATGCGGGAGATTTTCCCTGCAACACTCACGGCGGCCAGCTCTCGTTCGGACAGCCGGGCCTCGGCGGCGGCATGAGTCATGTGGTCGAGGCGATTAGGCAGTTGATGGGCCGCGGCGGTGAGCGCCAGGTCAAGGACGCCTCGCTGGCCTATGTCAATGGCAACGGCGGAATCATGAGCGAGCAGGTGAGTCTCATAATGGAGCGGCGATCATGAGCGAACTTAATCGAGGTGACTACCGAAAGCCGCTGCCAAAGCCGTCGCCAGCCAGCCGCCCATTTTGGGATGCGGCGCGAAGGCACGAGCTGCGGGTGCAACATTGCGCCGCATGCAATCAATACATCTATTATCCGCGCGACCGTTGTCCCCATTGCATGGCGGACAAGCTGGAATGGCGGAAGGTCAGCGGGCACGGCAAAGTGTATAGTTATACCGTCGTGCGGCGCGCGTCCACGCGCTCATTTGCGGACAGTCCCTATGTACTCGCGATCGTCGAGCTAGCTGAGGGACCGCACATGACGACTAATGTCGTGGCGCC
>DATJUF010000133.1:0-6468 GCA_035502655.1 Binataceae bacterium (SeqCode) | reverse complement strand
CCGGGTGGGGCCAAGCAGCCACGGGCTGCCGCGTCGACCGCGACTTCAACGGCAGATACACTTCCCTCTGCGGATAGCGGATCGGCCAGACTGGAAGGAGCTTGCGCCGCTCCCGCTGTCGCGGGGGCGGCTGTTCGCGTTGGCCCGTTCCGGGTGTGCGCAGAGCTTCGCCCTCGATCAGGGTCCTATCGCTGCCCGCCTGAGGCCGAGATGCGCTCGCCGGTCAGCCACGACGACTGGTCCGAGGCGAGGAAAAGCGCCACGCGCGCGATGTCGTCCGGTTGGCCCATCCGGCCCATCGGCATCACCATGCCCATCGCCTTCGCGGTCTCCATGTTAAGGCCGATTGTCTTCGTGCCCTCGGTCTCGGTCGCTCCCGGCGCGATCGCGTTGACCCGGATCTTCTTCGGCGCGAGCTCGACGGCGAGCGCCCGGGTGATGGTGTCGACCGCGGCCTTCGACGACGAATAGACGACCGAGTTCGGAACCGGGTTCACGCTTGCGATGGTGCTCAGATTGATGATGCTGCCGCCCGCGCCGTTGAACGCGGCGACCGCTTCCTTGCTGGCGAGCAGCGTGCCCATCACGTTGGTCCCGAACTGCCGCTCCACATCCTCCTCGGTCACCGCCTCGATCGGGGCGAACGCAAACACGCCGGCGTTATTGACAAGGATCGATGGCGCGCCGAGCTTCGTCTTGGTCTCGGCGAACAGACGCTTGACGTCCGCCCCTTTCGCCACGTTTCCCTGGATCGCAACCGCCTTGCCGCCCTTGCGGACGATCTCGTCGACGACGCGCTCGGCGCCGGCCTTGTCCGACGCGTAGTTGACCGCGACCGCCGCGCCCGCTTCCGCGAATCGCCGCGCGATCGCCGCGCCGATGCCCTTCGACGCTCCCGTCACGATCGCTGTTTTTCCGCTGAGTTCGCCCATTTGTCCTGCTCCTCGTCTCGCCGGCGGCTCGCAATCGGCGCGAAGCCTTGAGCGAGAGCTAAGCAATGCGTCGCGCGACGGGTATTGCGCGAGCGGCGATATGATATATGCATGGCCCGCATGAATGATCGGCTGCTGCAGCTCGCCCTGTTCGTGCGGACGGTCGAGAGCGGAAGCTTCTCCAAGGCCGCCCGCGAATTCGGCCTGTCCCAGCCTTCCGTGTCGCGCGCCATCGCGACGCTCGAGCGCCGGCTGGGCGTCAAGCTTCTCATCCGCACCACCCGCCAGGTCTCGGCCACTGACGCCGGCGAGGCGCTGCTCGGCCGCGCGCGCGACGCCCTGCTCGCGGTCGACGACGCGGAAAGCGCGGCGCGCGGCGCCGACCGTCTTTCCGGCGTCCTGCGCGTCGCCTTGCCGCCGGAATATGCGGTGCGGCGCATCGTGCCGCTGCTTCCCGCGTTCTTCGCCCGGCATCCTGAGCTCATGATCGATCTCATGATGTCGGACCGCTACGAGAATCTGATCGCCGAAGGCGCCGACCTCGCGCTCCGGATCGGCGACCTCCCGGATTCGAGCTTCGTCGCCCGGAAGCTCGAGAGCGCGCGCCGTCTTTTCGTCGCCGCGCCGTCCTATCTCGCCCGGCGCGGCGCGCCCATGAAGCTTGCCGACCTTGTCGGCCATGACCTCATCAGCGGTCCGATGGGCGCCGGCGACGAGACCTGGGCCGCGCGCCGCGACGGCCGGATCGAGCGCCAGGACGTGAGCCCCCGCATCCGTACGCGCTCGGCAACCGGCGTCGTCGCCTGCGCAGCCGCCGGACTCGGCGTCGCGAGCGCCTCGATGTGGATGTGCGCCGCGGCGCTCGCCTCCGGCGAGATCGTCGAGATCCTCGCCGGCTACGCGCTCGATCCGGTCCAGGCTTATGTCGTCTTTCCCGCGGGCCGCCGGCCCTCGCAAAGGGCGCGCGCGTTCAGCGATTATCTGGAGCAGGCCCTGGCGACCGGGGAGGAGAAGAGAGCGCTCCGAGGAAAGTGATAGCGGTAAGTGGTAGATTTCCGAGTCTTATTAATAACAACCGCGGCGCCTCCTTATCGCCGGCTATCCTCGCGCGCCTCGACACGGCCCATCAGGCGGGCTCATACGCTCCTTCGGCGTAATCTTGAAAGAAGTAGTCTGGTCTTACATCTAATAGCTTAGCGATACGAAAGAGAAGTTTAGCGTTGACCCGTTTCGCGCCGGTTTCATAACGATCGAGATCACTCTGATCAATTTCCAATTGCTCGCTAAGTTCTTTCTTAGATATTCCGCAAGAGATTCGCCTGGTCCGTACTCGATTTCCTATGCGTAGATTGCTCGGGCTCCACGAATTCCGCAGTGTGGTTTCGGGCTCTTCGGTATGGAAGGCCTGAGCGAGTGGATCGGCGATTGGGAGCGTCATCGGAAATACTCTCCAAGGTTGCTTTCAAACTGCCTTCAACCTTGGATAGAAAATATGGTCTCTTTATGTCAAGAATGAATCTGATCTGTGATATTCAGCAGTCGTCGAATCTTTCTCATAGACTATAATGGTTCATCGGCATTCGGGCGGACGACTTCCCCCGGGAACGAGGAGCAAAAAAAGTCCAGGTCGCCAGAACCCTATGGATCAGGACTCGTGATTTTCTCGCCGTTGAAATCACAGATAGTTGATTGATGATGGCTTTAAGGGGTCGATTCTCCAACATGGTCTTGAGCAACTGCCGTGTGCTAGACTCCATCTACCGTTCTGACGAGCGTAAAATCTGAGCCAACAGCACTCTTACCTTCGATTCGACCTACGAACTAGCCGATATGGTGCGCCGCTTGCCAACTTATAGTGTTTATTATGAATATGGCAGCTTAACCTTGCTTTCTAAGCGAATATCATCTCTCACGTACGCTAGCATAGCAGCGGCAGCAGGGTCAATTTTACCAGTAACACTCGCGCAGAAGTTGACGAGCTCACTGCATACGATTAGCAACAGACGGATATCACGCTCTGATAACTGTGACTTTTCTGGCGTTGCCTCTAACATCTTATTGACGCGTGCTGACATTTTCTTCCCACCTTATTTACAGTGACGATACTACTTCTAGCAGGCGATTTGACCCTTGTCCAGTGTTATTTTGTTACAGAAGGCATAGAAGCTAAGCAATCTGAACCTGGATCGGAACAATTGCTTACAGGAATTCTATCGGCTTTTACTACCATTAGGTTGCGCGGCGCTGTTTTAGGCTACTCATTGATCCCGTTCTCCATCTTGCGTGAACTGCAACGCTAAACGAGTTTACCGCCAATCAGCAGTGCTAGAATGTTGATCTGAGCATGGGGCTTTCGTCATTGACCGGTCGGCAGCGTATCGAAAGGTTGCAAGAATGACGTGACACTGCTCCTGGCGGGGAGCGACAGCGGCGCGGGCTTGTCGAGCGCCTCGCGCATCCTCGCAGCGGTGTGTCGGTCATCGTCGGTAGCCGCCTGGAAATCGCGCTGATAGAGTTCGTGGATCCACTGGTATTTTGGATTTGACGCGCCGTCCTGAGCGAGTTCAAGCCACATCAATCCCCGGGCGCGTTCATCCGCCACGCCCTCACCGGCGAACAGCATATGTCCCAGCAGAGCTTGCGATGGCCGATGGCCTTCCTTGGCCGCCAGCGCAAGCCAGCGAATAGCGGCAATGCGGTCTTTCGTCAGGCCTCCTGCGCCAATGATGTACATGTGTGCGAGATTGTACTGCGCGTTTGGATCATCGAAAGTCGTCGCCGCGTATTGGAACAATTCGTGCGCCCGCCGCGGGTCAGGTGGCACGTCGCTGGTCGGCAGACCGTTCAAGCAATAAACGCCAACTGCCACAAAGGCGTCTGAAATTGCGCTGATGTTCTGCCCGTCCGGCTGGTCCTCATCGTAATCTTCTACAATTTGATTGAAATAATGGTACGCCTTCAAGTCGTCGCGCGGGACTCCGTCGCCGACGGCGTACAGCTCACCAAGCTTCCACCGGGCGATGACCAGCCCATTTGCGGCGGCATAGGTTAGGGCAGCAAGGGAAGATTCAATCTTTCCCGCCTTCAGCTCGTCCACGCCCTTACGAAGCGCCTGTTGAGCGTTCGCGAAGTTCTTCGAGGGGATCTTCTTTGGGGCGTTCGTGTTAGAGCCGTCCCAAGCAACCGCGGGCGCCGACCCGATCATCAGCGCTCCAAGGACCATCAATGCGATCCCACGGCGGCACGCAATCGCATAGTAGAGACTATGGACTCGCGGATTGCGATCGTCTGGTTTCAGCATCGTCATTGTCCATTTCGTCACATGGCGTAGCTAGGCAGTGTAGTGACCAATATATCGCTTGGTGATTCTAGAGAGGGTTGCTACCGCAGCTTGCTTGATGGAATGGAAAAAGCCTCCCCTGTGGGCGACAACTATAAAGCCAAATCCAATCATGATCATAACCCAAGTGGATGTTTCGGGAACTGTGGTGGCGGCGAGAGGGGGAGTAGGAATTGGCAGCGGATCCAAGACAGACCCAGGATCACCGACAGAAATTATCGGGTCCGGTGGCGGCGGGTCGGGCGGCGTCGAGGGGTCGATTGGAGCGGTCGGGTACTCTATCGGTCCTGTTGGGGCGTCAGTCGGCGCCGTCGGCCAATTCATGTTGTCGGCAAAGCGCCACCACTCGTCCAGCAGAGTGCTGAGAGCGGTCAGATCGCCTTGCTGCGTGAAATTACTGACGCCGACAGGCAGGAGTGGAGAGAGATCTTGGATGGCGTTGGGTCCGCTTCCTTGGGCGGACGTCGATGTGGTGTTCGATGAAAGAGCCACATCAACATTGCCATTCGATGTGACGACCATGTCACTGCTATTGGCTTGTATTTTTTCTGAGAGGTTGTCGTTATCCTGGCTCGTGTGGATGTGGTTAGAATCACAATAGTCTAAATTGCGATATTCAGCAAAGTTCCCGCAACTGGCGACTTGTAGTTGCAATGCCGAAGATAAAAATATCTTTAAAGATACATTGTTATCGTTATCTAGAAAATAACCCGCAATATCTCTGGTCCACAAACCAATCCCTGTTTGACGGCCGCCGATAACCGCCTCCAATTGGGGGGCGGACTCTTTGGAGAGCTGATCTACGTGAATGCCGGTGCTGACGTCTAAACTCCATACGCTCTCCGGAGCAAGCGCGTCGCCAAAACGGTCGGTCGGGCCAAACCGATAATCGCTGCTCGTGGCCGTATTTGCGTTAGATTGAGTGGATTCGCCATCTTGATTCGTGTTATTTAAAGCAGGGTAATAATATTCGCCAGTAATATCATCCGCAAATTCATTGAAGCCACTGATTACTAACCGTATTACTGAGCGATGCCGAACGATAGATTGAATATATTCTCCTGCGGTTTCGTCTTGATTGGGGGCTGCTTCAATCTCTGCTAAAGCGGATGGCAACGTAACACACATCCCTACTATGATGCCCGTTATCCAAAGATACACGCGCGGCTTGCAGAGCAGCTGAAAGAGTGCCCCCTCACCGGGGTGTGGAAGCAACTCCGGTAAATTGCTGTCGGAAATGATCTCGCGTCGACGCCTGCCCATGGCGATTCAGCGCTCGCCCCCCAAGCCGAAAAAGTGCCTTTCGTCCGTATCGGATCGCAGCCAACCGCTAGGTCATCCTGGCAATCTCTACGTGCCATTAGCCTAACTAAGCAACTTACAGGATGTCAACACCTACGTGTGGTTTTTTTTATTTACAATCCTCTGGTTGTGTCAAATATAGCGCGTGCGCGTTGGGATGGCTTGGCAGCGGAACGGAATCATCGTTTAGTATCAAGTACTTGACGATTTAATTTTAAAACTGAGTCATGTCCTGGTCGATTGATCGCCAATAGGTTGCCCAAGTTGCAGGCGTGCATCTAAGAAACGCACGCCGCCCCCAGAATGAATGGTGCTAAATCCAGCCCATCAACGCCGGCTCAGCCGTTGCGGAAGGCGTAGGCGTAGCCGTTGAGCGCCGGCGCGCCGCCGAGATGGGCGAACAGCACCTTCGAGCCGGCGGGGAAGAACCCTCTGTTCACAAGATCGATCATGCCCTGCATCGATTTGCCCTCGTAGACAGGGTCGGTGATCATGCCTTCGAGCCGCGCCGCAAGCCTGATCGCCTGCTTGGTCTCCTCCGACGGCACGCCATAATGCGGATAGGCGTAGTCCTCGATCAGCACGACGTCGTCGTCGCCGATGTCCTGGCCGAGTTCGACCAGTTTCGCGGTGTGGCGGGCGATATCGAGCACCTGCGCCTTGGTCTGTTTCGGGGTCGCCGAGGCGTCGATCCCGATGACCTTGCGCTGCCGCCCGTCCTTGGCGAAGCCGACCACCATGCCGGCGTGGGTCGAGCCGGTCACCGTGCAGACGACGATATAGTCGAACTTGAAGCCAAGCTCGCGCTCCTGCGCGCGCACCTCCTCGGCGAAGCCGACATAGCCGAGCCCGCCATATTTGTGCACCGAGGCGCCGGCCGGAATCGCATAAGGG
>DATJUF010000132.1:0-5604 GCA_035502655.1 Binataceae bacterium (SeqCode) | reverse complement strand
TTACCTGGACGAAAACCAATCCAATGGAAATTTAATGCAATAGATGAGATTCAGACCATCCGCCGCCCGCCTCAAGCCTGGCGCTTCATCGTCTTGACCTTGCCGTCCGGCGACGCGACCAGCACCACGTCCGCGATTCCGACGAATAGCCCCGTGCCGAGCACCCCCGGAATCGCGTGCAAGTCACGTTCGAGCCTCGCCGGATTGCGAATCGTCCCGATTCTGCAATCCAGAATCAAATTACCGTTATCGCTGGTATATTCGGCGCCGTCTTTGGTCTTTCTGACTTTCGCTTCGAGCTGCAGCTGCTTGATCTCCCGGATCACGAACGCCGACGCAAACGGAATCACCTCCACCGGCAAATTCCCATGTTCACCCAGCCGCTCAACCAGCTTTTCCTCTCCCGCCAGGTAGTAATGCTTACGCGAGGCGACCGCTACCACCTTCTCACGCACCAGTGCCCCGCCCAGCCCTTTAATCATGTTGAGATGCGGATCGACTTCGTCCGCCCCGTCAAACACCGCGTCCAGCTTCGCCACCTCATGCAGCGTGGTCAGCTCAATTCCAAGTGATTGAGCTAGCTGATGGCTCGCCTCTGACGTCGGCACCCCGCGGATCTTGATCCCGCTCACGCCCAGCGCGCGAATAAAGGCCGTGGCTGTCCGCCCGGTGCCCAGCCCGATCGTCTGACCCGGTTTGACCAGCTTCAGCGCACGCTGCGCCAGGGGTTCGAGATAAGTCAGTGATTGCGAATCTTCCAAATGTCCTCCCAGATACGTCTCGCCCTCCGACGCCGTGCGCTTGCCAAGGCGAGGCTGCGATCATCCGGACTGCGGCTCGGAGCGCGAACTACGCGCCTGGAGAATCTGCGCTACGCTCGCTCACCCACAGCCGCAAAAACGCCCTATTATCTGATGCGCCTGGTTCTAGCCTTTACCGTTACGCAGCAGAGTCATGAATTCGTGCCGGGTCTCCTGATGGGTCCGGAAAACCCCAAGCATCGCCGAGGTCGTGACAAACGAATTCTGCTTCTCGACCCCCCGCATCCGCATGCACAGATGCTGTGCTTCGAGCACCACTGCCACGCCCAGCGGCTCGATCTCATCCATGATCGTCCGCGCAATCTGTGTTGTCAGCCGCTCCTGCACCTGTAATCGCCGCGCGAAAATCTCCACCATCCGCGCGATTTTGGACAGCCCAACGATCTTCCGATGGGGCAGGTAGCCGACGTGCGCCTTTCCATTGAACGGCAGCAGGTGATGCTCGCACAGCGAATAAAAGTCGAGGTCGCGGCACAGGATAATCTCCTGGTAATCCTCTTCCGTAAATAGCGCGCCGTTGATCGCCACCTTCGGATCCTGATGATAACCGTTGGTCAAATATTCTAGCGCCTGCACTACCCGGCGGGGCGTGCGCACCAAGCCCTCGCGCTCCGGATCCTCGCCCATATGTTGCAAAAGTGTACGCACCGCCTCTTCGGCGGGGGTCTCGTCTCGAGCCATAATAGCGTCCTCAATTATCCGGCTTGGCGGCTGATGTGCGCCGATTCCACTCGGACACCAGCTCAAGCGCGAGCGACGGGCCACCTCCGCTCATAATGTTAAAGCCCGCAACTTCGCCCGCCAGCTCGTTCATCAGCCGGATATTGTCTTCGATTGACCGCCGGCGCGCAGCCTCCTCCGTCAGCCCCGCATAGCGGTCGAGCGACTGATGCGCGCCGCTCAAGTCTTTAATGTTATCTTTTAAGTATGCCGCCATCGACTCACGCTTGACCGGCAATATTCCGAGTATCACCTTGAGCCCGCATTGCCGCGCCCGTTCGATAAAAGGCCGCGCTGCTACTGGCTCAAACACCGGCTGCGTGATCACGAAACGCGCGCCCGCCGCCGCCTTTCGCTCGAGCAGCTCAAACTCCTTCGCCATATCCTTTCGATTCGGATTTCCCACCACTCCCGCCAACAGCCTCGGCATCGTCTTGAGCAACCGCCTGCCTTCCCCAGTATCACCTCGGTTCAGCCCCGCGATCATCTGCAACAGGCTAAAGGGCGTCGCGTCATTGACCGGCCGCGCCCCCATACTACCATCAGCCGGCAGCTTGTCGCCTTGCAGCACCACCACCGCGTCGATTCCAATCGCCGCCGCCCCCAGCAGGTCCGATTTGAGCGCGAAATGGTTGCGGTCACGGCATGAAAAATTGACCACCACCGGCACCGCCGCCCGCGCCTTGATCAGCGAGCCAAATATCAGCGGCGACATCTTCACCCGCCCAAGCGAATTATCCACCAGGTTGACCGCACCGATTTCCTCCCGCGCAATCCTAATCTTGCCGATCAAAGAGTCCACGGCTATCCCGCGCGGCGGCGCCACTTCGAGCCACACAGCCGGCCTGCCGCTAACTAAACTATCGATTAGATCAACCAACCCACGGCTCCACATTCAGAGACCAGAAAGCAGGTACCGTAGGCCTTGCTGGCGAGGCCGTACCGGTGCGAGGCTGCGAGCATCCGGCCTCAAAATCTGACTTCGAGCGATCGCAGGTAATCACGGGATGGCCACAGGCGCCTTCAGGCTTTCAGCCGTTCGTTCGCCTTGACCTTCTGGTACTTCCGATAGTCGTAGCCGGTCGCCATCGCCATCAGCAAGGCCTCCATCCCGCCTTCTTTCTCCCGGCGGAGCACCCGCAGGCGATCGTAGAATTCCCGGAAGTCCTTGTCGGCCCGTGCCCTCCCATCAACTGGATTGAGGAAAAAATCATGCAGCCGCGTCACAGTAAAACGCAATGACGAATAGCGCAGCTCGTTGGGGAACGCATCCCACTCCGCCAGCGACAGCGTCCGCACCGACTCGTAACCTTGCAGCAAGTAGCGGAACCGCTCCAATGAATACCCGCCGTCAACGAAGCAGAGCGCATTCACCGCGGTCGCTATATCGAAGATAAACTTCCCCCGGCAGGCCGCCTCAAAATCGAGCATTGCGGTCATCCGCTCGCCGCGAAACAGCACATTGTCAGCGAACAAATCGCCATGGATCACGCCCTTCGGCAGTTTTCCTTCCAGATAACGGGTGAGATAATCTATTTCATCTTCGAGCGTCCGCGTGATCTTGCGGAAATAATTCGGCAGCCGGCCCCGCACCCCCATGTATAGATCTGCTATCCGCTCGAAGCTGAAGCGGTTATCGATTCCCTTCTTATAGCCCTTGCCAACGATATGCAGCTCGCCGAGGCTACGGCCGATCGTCTCCAGTTGCGTCGCCCGCAGCCGCCCCGCCATCACCACGCGCCCTTCATGGTATTTATAAAGCGAGACGCATTTGCTCTCATATTCGCGGTAAAAGCGGCCCGTCCGATCCTGTAATGGATGAGGGCACGGGAACGAATGCTTGCGCAGGAAGGACAGCAAGTCGATCTCCCGCCGCACTTCGCTCTCGCTCTTGATCTCATCGACCCGGACCAGGAATTTGCCTTTGGCGGTTTCCAGCAGGTAGTTGGAATTTACTGAGCCTTCAGGAATCCCTGTCAATGAATTCAGCCGTCCAAGGTTGTAATCTTCCCCAAGCTCTTCTACAAACGGCTTACTTAGCTCCGTATAAACAGCCATGGCGGGTATAGGAAGTCCAATGATCGGCGCAAGCATAAAACCGAATTACCATTTCGTCAACTGTGCATAACGCTTTGGCTTCCTGATCGGCTTGTCTGCATCAACACGCGTGCGAATAAATAAAATAGGCCGAGCAGTTAAAAACGCTTAAAGTGATCGCGTCTCTCGCGCAATAATAGCTTTCTTGAATCCTTGCTGGGTGAGCGATCCACCCTAACCCTACGAAAGGGCCATTATGCCGAGCAAAACTACTAAATCCACGCCGCCCGCAACTACCGTCAAAGGTCCCGCGAAACCGAAATCTGCGGCTAAGGCCTCGTCAACTAAGACCGCCGCTGCCGCCGATGCCAAAAAAACCGCGGCCAAAGCTTCCGCAGGCAGTCCTCATCCCCTGGAAGGCAAACCCGCTCCGGCTTTCACCCTGGCTGCCCAGAACGGCGCCACCCTGAGCCTCAAGGACCTGACCGCGCGCGGCAATCTCGTCCTCTATTTCTACCCCAAGGACCTCACCCCCGGATGCACGACCGAGGCCTGCGATTTCCGTGATAATATCTCGGAGTTGCGCGAGGCTGGCGCCGAAGTCGTTGGCGTCAGCGGCGATTCCAGCGCCTTGCACGACCGCTTCATCGCCAAGCACGGGCTCAACTTCCCGCTGCTCAGCGATCCCGATAATAAAGTCGCCAAAGCCTACGGTGTCTACAAAATGAAATCACTCTACGGCCGCCAGTTCATGGGCATCGAGCGCACGACCTTCATCATCGACCGCAAGGGGGTGATTCGCCACGTCTTTCCCAAGGTCAAGGTCAACGGCCACGCCAACGCCGTCCTTTCCGCCCTCCAATCCCTATCCTGACCAGTATAGATGCTACCGCTGCTACTCTGATTTGCCCTACTGTGTCCTGTGTAAGGATGGTGACAGCGCGGTCCCCTCTGTCATTCCCGCGCGCGTGCCTGGCGCGCGCGAGGAATCCCGGATTCCGCTTGCCACGGCGGGGAAAAGACCGAGATTCTTCGCGCGGCAGCCACGCGCGAGAATGACAGGCAGGGGAATCAGGCAAGTTGCAGAACCGTCACCATGATTATGCAGGCCTTAATAAGTTCGCGCGCATGATGACAGCCTGATAACCGTTTGCTATTGGCTTACCTAGCGGATTGTGGAGGACGATGTGGCCGTGGGTTTGGCGGTACTCGAACTATGTGCCGGTGGCGGTGGGCAAGCCTTGGGTCTCGAGGCGGCCGGCTTCGCCTGTGCCGCTGCCATCGAACTCGACACCGCCTCCTGCGCGACCTTGCGGCAGAACCGTCCCCACTGGCAGGTGATTCAGGCAGACATCCGCAACCTCAATGGCCTTGATTTTCGCGGCATCGATCTTCTCGCCGGCGGCGTCCCTTGCCCACCTTTTTCAATTGCCGGCCAGCAGCTCGGCCGCGACGATGATCGCGATCTCTTCCCCCAAGCCCTGCGCATCATCGAAGAGTCCCATCCGGCAGCCGTGATGCTGGAGAATGTCCCGGGCTTCGCTTCCGCTAAATTCAGAACTTACCGCCACCGGCTCGCTGCTTCGCTCATGCGGATGGGTTACGTGCCACGATGGACGATCCTCAACGCCTGCGACTTTGGCGTCCCGCAGTTACGCCCACGCTTTCTGCTGACTGCTTTGCATCAGCGTGCAGCCTCGCGATTCGCATGGCCGGAGGGGCTCGGCCAGCAGCCGCCCTCAGTCGGTGATGCGATCTCTGACCTGATGGCCTCGCGATCATGGCCTGGGGCATTCGCTTGGACGCGTGCCGCCAGCGGCATTGCACCGACGATTGTCGGCGGCTCGCGCAAGCACGGCGGTCCCGACCTCGGACCGACGCGCGCTCGGCGCCAATGGGCCACCCTCGGCGTCGACGGCCTTGGTATCGCTGACGAGCCACCCGGTCCCGGCTTTCCAGCGGACGGCCACCCGCGGCTTACGCTGGCGATGGTTGCCCGGCTGCAAGGCTTTCCCGATAGCTGGCA
>DATJUF010000131.1:0-7741 GCA_035502655.1 Binataceae bacterium (SeqCode) | reverse complement strand
AGCGTGGTGATCGAGGACGTGTTGATCGGCAAGTTTCGCGTGGATGTCAAAGACAATCTGAAGGCGCGCCAGGTACGGACACAATTCGCGGTGTTTAAGCGATTACTTGCCTTTATCGTAACGGTCATTGCCTTTGGTGTGGCACTTACGACCTTTGACTGGGCGCGGACGATTGGAACCAGCCTTCTGGCTTTGGCTGGCATCGCCGGTTTGGCGGCCTCGCTGGCGGCGCGGCCGACGATCGAGAATCTGGTTGCAGGCCTTCAGATCGCTCTAACTGAGCCGATCCGCATCGAAGACGTGGTGATCGCCGAAAATGAATGGGGTTGGATCGAAGAGATCAATACAACGTATGTGGTGGTGCGTATCTGGGATCTGCGCCGGCTGATCCTGCCTATTTCTTATTTCATCAAGACTCCGTTCCAGAACTGGACTCGGCACAGCGCCGACCTGCTCGCGTACATCTATTTGAGCTTGGACTATCGGACCCCGATCGAGCCGCTGCGGCAGGAATTCAAGAGAGTTCTCGAGGCGAGTCCGCGATGGGACAAGAAGGTCTGTGTGCTGCAAGTGACCGACGCTACCGAGCACACGATTCAGTTGCGCGCGCTTGCGAGCGCCCCCGATTCTTCGCTGGCCTGGGATCTCAAATGTGAGATTCGCGAAAAACTGATCGACTTTGTCCAGCGCAATTACCCGCAGACGCTGCCGCGCGAGCGGGCGGAGTTCCATGGTGAGGTGAGTGCGCGGATACCGGACGCCAACGGCTATCCGCACGCGGAGAACCCGCCGAATAGTTGAAGGGGCAGGTGCCGCAGGCACGAGCGGCCTGGCCAAACGGAGCCGGTTTTATCAGTCCTGCTCAACGACCAGTGGGCTGGGCATCGGGCTTAGTATTCGGATCCTCTCCGAATTGGAGGTTTCAGGAACACTTCAACCCCAGGGCGGCAGATTTTACTCTCTCAGGCCGGGGGGAGTTTATTCAATGACCTGCTCCCGCCCCGCCTTTTGATTTTCGCAGCAGCAAAAAGGCCGGAACGCAGATCACGGACATAAATGCGAGCCAGCGATAGGTGTCGTTGTAAGTCATCAGCGAAGCTTGCTGCTGCAAACTCTGATAGATCGACGCAAACCCTTGAACCCGGCCGGCAGCCAGCCCAGGGATAAGATTTAGATGCGGCGACCCAGGCATGACGCTTCCACCCTGATCGAGCCGCCAGGCATCAAATATGGAGAGGTGCTGCACCAGATATGACTGATGCACCTGCTCACCGCTGTTAAGCATGTTGGTCACGATGGAAATGCCAATCGCCGACCCAGTATTGCGCATCATGTTATAGAGGCTTGCAGCATAACCCATACGCTCGCGTTCGACGCAGGCGAGTGTGCTGGCCGACATCGTAGGAAACACCAGTCCGCTGCCTACTCCGGATAGGACGATTGGCCAAAAAATGCTGTGCATGCCCACTTGCAGATCCCAATGACCCATTTCCCACATGGCAAAAGCCAGTGTCAGGAATCCCAGACCTACTAATGGCCGGGTATCGAATCCGCGGCGCGAGAGCTGGCCAATAAAAAGCATGGCTACCAGGGTGCCGAGACCGCGCGGCGCCACGGCCAAGCCAGCATCCCATGCCGTGTAGCCCATCAAGTTTTGAAGGAACAGGGGATTCAACAGATTGGCTCCGTACACGACCAGGACCATGACCATGATGATCATGACCGAGATGTCAAACTGGCCAATCTTGAGAATGCTTAGATCGAGAATCGGCTCGGGAAAGCGCAGCTCATGAATTACCAGAATAACGAGCGCCAGCACTGCGCCAGCGGTAAAGAGGCATACCCATGTGGCGTTAAACCAGTCAGCGCGCTGGCCCCGATCCAGTACGATTTGTAAAAGCCCCAGCCCGAACACCAGGCAGGCGATGCCGGTATAGTCGATCTGGCGGGCATTTTCGCGCGTTTCACGCATATAGTCAGGATCATGAACGAAGGTATAGACCATGATCGCAGCGAGTATTCCGGTGGGCAAGTTGATGTAGAAATTCCAGCGCCAGTTCCAGTTATCTGTAATCCATCCGCCAAGCGTAGGACCAAGCACGGGCGCCGCCATCAAACCGACACCCCACATGGCCATCGCCAATCCCTGCTCTGCGGGCGGAAAGGTCTCCATTAGAATGGCTTGGGAAGAAGGGATCATCGCCGCGCCGGCAGCACCTTGGATCAAACGGAAAACCACCATTTCGGAAAGCGATCCGGCCATTCCGCACATGCCCGACGCCACAACGAACACTAGAACCGAGAATAGAAAATAGCGTTTGCGGCCGAAACGAGCGGAGATCCATCCTGTGAGCGGAATCATAATGCCGTTGGCAACGATATAGCTCGTAAGTATCCAGGTGACTTCGTCAACGCTGGCGGAAAAGCTGCCCTGCATATGCGGCAAACAGACGTTGACGATAGAAGTATCGAGAACTTCGAGGGTGGCGCCGAGCATAACCGCGATCGCGATGAACCACTTATGTGAATCCGGAGATCTGCCAGGCCCGTGAGCCGAGGAGATCGTTTGGCCGGGCGCCTGATGTGGCGGCCGTGCGGCGGGCGCGAGATCGGCTGGTTCTGATGAAGAGGGCAATGCGCTAGCCTTTAACTGACTGGTCGGTCGGTAATCCTTGTATTATGACTCGCAGGTCAGTTATCATTCAACTATGTCTAGAGTCGCCGCGGCGAAGCATCAGCAATATGCTGAAGAACGCCGGGAGCTAATCCTGGATGCGGCGTTGCAAGTTTTTGCGAACGCCACTTTCGCAGACGCTAAAATGGATGACGTTGCCGCCGCCGCGGGCCTCTCAAAGGGCGCGCTCTACTTATATTTTCCGACCAAAGAAGCCCTGCTGCAGAGCCTCATCAAGCGCTACGCCCTATTGCCGGAACTGCCTGAGCTGATGGACTCGATCCGCGAGAGCCCGCCGTCGGTAGGCATTCCGTCTTTGATCGGCGAGATATGGTCCCGTTTGTGCGAACGCAAAGCGCTGGCTCAGGTAATAGTGCGTGAGATTCAGAGCAATCCTGCGCGCGCAAAGCTATTTTCGGAGCAGGTTGGCCTGCGCGCCTATCATGCCCTGGCGAGTTATCTCGAACACTGGATGAAACGTGGCGAGTTGAGGCATCAGGACGCATTCGCTGCAGCGCAGTGCCTGTTCGGCATGCTGTGGTTCTTTCTCACATCGCAAGAGTTAACGGGTGGAAAAGAACTCCATCCTTTATCAGATGATACGATCGTAAGTACGGTGGCTCGAATGTTTCTCGAAGGAGCGGTGAGCAATAAAAAGCGCTCTCCTTCGCACCGTCCAGCCGCCAGTCAATGCGCCCGGCGTTCGTAAGCTTACAATAATCTAGTTCCGTGCAATCGCAGGTAGTTGGATGAATCGCGACCAATTGCGAAATGTTTTATTGGTGGCCGCTACCATCGTATTAGCGGCTGCGCTTCCAGGCTGCAATCGGACAACCACAAAGCGGCTACCCCCACCGCCATCAGTCACAGTCAGCCAGCCGATCGAGCGGGAGGTGATTCGCTGGGACAACTACAGTGGATATCTGTCATCGCCGCAAACCGTTACCGTTAATGCACGCATCAGCGGGCTTATTGAAGAAGCGCCATTCCAGGAAGGAGCGATAGTCCATAAGGGTGATCTGCTGTTCAAGATCGATCCGCGGCCCTTTCAAGCCGATTTCGACAACAAGCGAGCCGCGGTTGCACAGGCCAAGGCAGCAGCCGACAAAGCACTGGCTGATTTCAACCGCTCGGTTCGGTTGCTGAGGGCTAAGGTAATAGCCCAGGCTGACTTTGATACCGACAAGGCGGCTTATGAAGAAGCGGAGGCATCGTTGAGCGCTGCTCAGGCAGCGTTGGAGACATCACGCCTCAATCTGGCGTGGACCGACGTCAGGGCGCCGATCACTGGCCGCGTCAGCCGTATTAACGTGACGGTGGGAAATCTGGTTAATGGCGGCTCCGGACAAGCCACGGCCTTGACTACGATCGTCTCCATCGATCCGCTTTATTGTTACATCAACGTTCCCGAAAGCACCGCTCTCCACTATCAAGAGCTGGCTGTGCAGGAAAAGCAAGGCAACGTTGCGGGCGCCAAGGTGCCATGTTTTCTTCAACTAGAAAACGAAACGAATTTCCCGCGGCGAGGGATGATTGATTTCGTTGATAACCGGGTCGATGTAAACACTGGAACTGTACAAATCCGCTGCGTGGTTCCGAATCCGACATCGGTGTTGACGCCTGGGCTGTTTGCCCTCACTAGTATTCCGGCGACCAGCCGTTACAGGACGCTGCTGATTCCCGACGCGGCGGTGAATGCAGATCAGAATGAACGCTATCTTCTGATCGTCGGCAACGATGATGTTGTCCGGCAGCGTCCGGTCACGCTGGGGGGAGTATTCGGAACTCTGAGATCGATCACTGAAGGCTTGAATCCAGGTGAGTGGGTGATTGTCAACGGCCTTCAGTTTGCGATGCCCGGCGCGAAGGTTAATCCGCATGCGGCCCCAATCCCCGCCAAGGCGCTGGATGACCTGGAGAACATCACTTTGCGTCCGCCGGGTGCGGAGGTGCCCGTGATGCAAACGGCCGCATCTGCCAATGGGCAATTATCAACCGAGGCGGCCCAGTGAAAATCGCGCACTTTTTTATTGATCGGCCGGTCTTCGCAATCGTCATTTCGATTGTGACGGTTATCGCTGGGGCGATTGCGATGTTTACGCTCCCGATCGCCCAATACCCTGAAATCGCACCGCCGACCGTTACCGTTACTGCAACTTATCCCGGCGCCGATGCCGAAACCATGGCCAAGACTGTCGCGACCCCGATCGAAGAACAGGTCAACGGCGTCGAAAACATGCTCTACATGTCGAGTCAGTCAACCAACGACGGCAACATGACGCTGACTATAACCTTCAAGGTTGGCACGAACCTCGATGTGGCCCAGGTGCAAGTGCAGAACCGCGTCGCAGTCGCTTTGCCACAACTTCCAGCGGAGGTGCAGCAGGAAGGCGTGGTTGTGAAGAAAGCATCGCCGAACATCACGCTGGCGATCGCGTTTTACTCACCCGACGGCTCACACGACGCGCTGTTTATCAGCAATTACGTAACGCTGGAACTCAAAGATGAGATTGCCCGGCTGCCGGGTGTCGGCGACATCACCATCTTTGGCGTGCGCGATTATTCAATGCGGCTGTGGCTGGATCCCAACAAGATGGCAGTGCGCAGCATCACGGCGGGCGATGTGATCAGCGCAGTCCAGGAGCAAAACGTTCAGGTGGCTGCAGGAATCATCGGCGGGCCGCCACTTTCCAAGCAAAGCTCGGCTTTCCAATACACCTTGAATGCGCAGGGCCGGCTCACAGATCCGTCCCAGTTCGGCAATATCATCGTGAAGGTCGGCAGCAACGGCCGCATTACGCGGGTGAAAGATATCGGCCGTGTCGAGCTAGGCGCCGCCGATTACAGCACTGCGGTGAATTACAACGGACATCCGGCTGTGGGCTTGGCGGTTTTTCAACTGCCCGGGACTAATGCGCTCGCTACCGCTGACGTGATCTATGCCAAAATGAAGGAGCTCAAGAAGCGCTTTCCGCCCGGCCTGGATTACGCGATCGCTCACGATACCACCCCGTTCGTTCGTGAAAGCATCAAGGACCTCGTCAGAACCCTGCTCATAGCGGTGGGCTTGGTAGCGCTCGTCGTACTCGTATTTCTGCAGAGTTGGCGCGCGTCACTGGTGCCGATTCTGGCGATCCCAGTATCACTGATCGGCACCTTCTCCGTGATGTGGCTGGTTGGGTTCTCGCTGAACATGCTGTCTCTGTTCGGATTGGTGCTGGCCATCGGAATCGTTGTCGATGATGCGATCGTCGTCGTCGAAAACGTGCAGCGCTGGCTCGATGAAGGCCTCAGTCCGCGCGATGCCGCATTTCGAGCAATGGATGAGGTCACCCCGGCTGTAATCGCAATCGCTTTCGGCCTCTCGGCAGTATTCATTCCGGTCGCTTTTATTCCAGGTATAACCGGCCGTTTTTACCAGCAATTCGCGCTCACGATCGCCTTTTCGACCTTGCTTTCGGCATTCAACTCGCTGACCCTCAGTCCAGCGTTATCAGCGTTGTTGCTCACGCCAAATAACGCCCGCCAGGATTGGCTTGGGCGCTCTCTAAACTACGCCGCCGGATGGTTTTTCCGGCTGTTCAATCGTGGTTTCGAGCTTACCAACCAAGGCTACATAACTGTCCTGAAATATGTAGTTCGTTATGCGGTCATTGCCCTGATTGTTTACGTGGGGCTGGTCTATCTGGCCTACAATCTATTCAAAGTTGTACCCACCGGTTTCATTCCGACGCAGGACCAGGGCTATCTGATGGTAAATGTGCAGATGCCCGATGCTTCATCGATCGAACGCACCGACGCAGTGGTTACACAACTTTCGAGGCTGGCACGGGAGACGAAAGGTGTGCAGGATGCCTTCGCGGTTGCCGGATTTTCCATTTTGAGCCGCGCCAACTCCTCGGCGGCCGGCTTATTATTCGTACACTTGACGCCTTTTGCTGACCGGGCAGGCAAGCCAGATTTGACCGCTGCCGCAATCGCGGGCCGCATAATGCAAAAATACAGCACTGTCCAAGGCGGGATGGCTATGGTCCTGCTTCCTCCCGCGGTCAGGGGAATCGGTAACGCCGGTGGATTCACGATGCAGATCGAAGACCGTTCGGGGAGCGCCACACCTCAGCAACTCCAGGCGGTAACACAACGCGTGATCGCGGCCGCGCGCAAGCGTCCGGAATTAAGCAAGATTCTATTCTCCACCTTTCGCGCCAACGTCCCACAGGTTTTCGTCGATGTCGATCGGGTCAAAGCCAAGCAAGAAAACGTGACAGTCGCTGACATTTTCCAGACCCTGCAAGTTTATCTTGGCGGCTATTACATTAATGATTTCAATTATCTCGGGCGTACCTGGCATGTAATGGCCCAGGCTGATGCCCCGTACCGTGCCACTGTGGCGCAAGTAGCCAATCTTGAGACTCGCAATGCCTCGGGCCAGATGGTTCCCCTCGGCGCGCTTGCCACTATGAAGGATGTCGTCGGGCCCGACCGCATCCAACGTTATGATCTGTATTCCTCGGCCGACATCATCGGCGCGGCCGCCCCCGGTTACAGCAGTGGCCAGGCGCTCGCTGCCATGGAAGAGGTGGCAAATTCCGAGCTCCCGAAGCAATATAGTTATGAATGGACTGATCTGGCCTTTCAGGAAAAGGCTGCCAGCGGCCTGGCCTTCCTAGTTTTTCCCCTTTGCGTGCTGTTTGTGTGGCTGACACATTCCGCAGAGTACGAAAGCTTTGCACTATCGACCGCAATCATCCTGATTGTTCCAATGTGCCTGCTGTGCGGAATCGCCGCGGTCTGGGCACGGCATATGGATAATAACATTTTCACCCAGATCGGTTTTGTTGTGCTGGCCGGTATGAGTGTAAAAAACGCGGTGCTGATCGTCGAATTTGCCAAGCAGCAGCAGGAGCATCACCCTGGCATGCGAGCGCCAGAGGCGGCGATCGAGGCCGCCCGCCTGCGCCTGCGGCCGATTCTCATGACCAGCCTGGCATTTATTTTTGGCGTAATCCCGCTGATCCTGGCCACTGGTGCAGGCGCCGAAATGCGTCAGGACCTGGGCACGGTTGT
>DATJUF010000130.1:0-5889 GCA_035502655.1 Binataceae bacterium (SeqCode) | reverse complement strand
TTCTCGGCAGCGGCCTACCTCATGCATCGGACTGCCTGCCACCGATCACGCTTTTTTTGAGCAAGCGGTTGTCGAGCAGGACCTCGGCCAGCAACTCCTTGAGCTGCTGGGCCTCCGTCCGCAACCCTTTGACCTCGCCGCAGGCGGCCTCGCGCGCAGTGCCGCCGCCTAGCCGCTTCTCGCCTGCCTCGAAAAACTCCTTCGACCAGCGATAATACAGATTCTGGCTAATGCCCTCTTTGCGGCATAGCTCGGCGGTGCTGTCTTCGCCGCGCAGCCCCGCAATCATAATCCTGACTTTTTCTTGGGCCGAAAACTGCCGCCGCACCGCGCGCTGGATATCCCGGACGACCTGCTCCGCTTCCTCGGAATGCCGCTCCACTGCTGATCTCATCGCGCCTTCTTTGCGGGGTTACGATGAGCTCAAACCCTTTCTTCCTCAACCGCGCCTTTCTGTCTCACTGGTGCTGACGGGGAACACAATAGGTATTCGAGGTAATATCCGCCGCTCATACGGGACAATCCGCAGATTGAAGAGCTTCGCTAAGCATCAAGGGACTGTCGTCAGGGATTTAGCAAAAGAACGTCAACTAGCGGGACGACGAAGTACAACCGGGTCAATCTTGCGTGGCACCAGCCGTCCGTCACCGAGTGTTCCCAACAATTGGCCATCTTCCACGATCGGCTTGCCACGCAGGATGGTTGTGGTTGGCCATCCTTCCACTTTCCAGCCTTCCCACGGGCTGTAATCGCTCACGTGAAAGTCCTCGCGCGTGAGCGTCTTCTTTACCGCAGGATCGATTAACACAATGTCCGCATCGCTGCCGGGAGCGATGATACCCTTTCGCGGATAGAGTCCGAGAATCCGGGCCGCATTCGTCGAGGTGACTTCGGCGAAGCGTTGGAGTGACATGCCGCGCCTCACCACACCTTCGGTATAAGTTATGCCCATCCGAGCCTCGGCGCCGAGATTCCCGCCGGTGACATTGTCGATTCGCTTACCCAGCAGCTTGTGTTCGAGCGTCGTGGGAAACTCATCGGTTGCCATGGTTGATACGCCGTCGTTGACCAATCCCTGCCACAGTGCCAGGTGATCGTCGGGATACTTCAGCGAAGGGTAGGTGTGGTGGCAGAAATCGCGGGGCTTCTTATAATCGTCGGCGGTAAACAACGCGTATTGATGAAGGGTTTCGGCGTATACCGGGTGCCCGTGCCCGCGTGCTTCAACGACCGCCTCGACGCCTTCACGCGCGGAGGTGTGGACAAATAGACCGCTGCTCCGCTCGCTCTCGCGAGCCAAATAATGCGTTCAAAGGCGAGTTCCTCTGACAGCTTGGTGTGAACCAGATGCAGGTTGTGCCCTTCGGTGCGGCCTTCTTCCGCGAACCTTTGGTAATTGAACTGGACAATTTCATCGTCTTCAGCGTGCGCGACCATAATCCCGTCATTCTTTGCTACTTTCTCCATCGCAAGCTGAATGCGCCCCATATCGAGGCGGACCGAAATCCGCTTGGGATGAGGCGGCAAAACGTCGGTGGTGAAGACCTTGAAACTCGGGAAGCCCTGCTTGATCACGTCAGCAAGCTGGTCAAACGTCTTGATTGGCAACGCACCCATGAGTCCGACATGGAATGAGTAATCAACAAATGAATTGCCCCTCCACCGGGCACAGCGTTCCTCGATCGCCGTGGTGATGTCCATCGAAGGCTCCACGAAACAAAAATCCAGATGTGTGGTGGTGCCTCCAAAGGCCATCCCGCGCGTGTCTTCCTCTGGTCCGAGCGTGGACCTGCCGCTGTCCGGATTTGTCAGATCGAAAATGTCGAGATGAGTATGCGGCTCGATGCCGCCGGGCACGATGATCTTCCCCTTGGCATCGATCGTGCGGCCAGCTTGCATGGATGGATCGTCGATGCCGACGTAAGCGATGTGCTCACCACTGACACCTACTGTCCAGCGCCCAACTCCATGAGGCGTAATGACCTCGCCATTGCGAATCACTAAATCCAACATCGGCTATGGCCTCTTCGCTACGAGATGCCCGGCTCTTAAGATACTGCCTTGCCCACTAGGAGTCCGGTTCAAGTCCATGTTGAGCCAGCCTTGGGTCCGTCAGACTCTTATCGATCGATTTTACGCTTGCCGTAATAGGGCAGCATCGTTTCGTCCGACTTCGCCTCGGTTTGGCCCGCGTTCTTCGGAGCCTTCCCGCCGCTGAAGGCGCTGTACATCGCAAGTGTTCCAGGTTCGATAACGTCGGGATCGGTCATGATGTTGACGCACGCGGGACGTCCGCTGTTGAGTGCACGCTTCAATGCTGGAGCGATCCCGCCGGCTTGATTGACGAACTCGCCATGCGCGCCTAGTCCTTGTGCCGCGCGCTCGTAATGCACGATTCCCAGCTCGGTGCCAATCGTGTTGCCGGCACCCCACGCAAGGACCTGGCCATGCTTCGACATACCCCACTGCATATCGTTATTGACTACTACGGTAATCGGCAGATTGTGCCTTACGGCGGTATCGAACTCGGAAAAGTTGAGCCCGACCGATCCATCGCCGGTAACACAGACGACCTGCTTTTGCGGATGCGCGACCTTGGCCGCGAGCGCGAATGGCAAACCGATACCGAGACATCCCAGGTAACCGTGGCTGAGAAAGCTACCGGGCTGACGGGCCTTGAAGGCGTTGGCGATCCACGCCGCAGTTTCACCGCCGTCGGCCGCGATGATTGCATCGGGCTCGAGCGCTTGCACTACTTCGCGGGCCATACATGCCGGATGGATTGGGCTTTCGGTCTTTATCGCCTCGTCCCATTTACTTCGTTGGGCTGCGCGCATGGTTGTGAGTTGCTCGATCCACGTCTCGTGGCCGCCGAATTTCATATTCTGCGAGACCGCGATCGCCTGGCGCAGAAATTCGCCGCAATCGGAAACTACACCGAGTTCGATGCTGCGGCCGCGCCCGATCTCCTCTGGCTCGATATCCACCTGGACTACGCGAGCGTCGGCGGGAATCAGGCTGTTACGCCCACCGGTAGCGAGTCCGATACGCGTGCCGAGCAGGAAAACGAGATCGGCGCTCTGGTTGCCGCGGCGGGCATGCGCAGCCGGATGAATCGCGCCAAACGCGCCGAAGCATAGAGGATGGTCTTCGGAGATCGCGCCACGGGCCTTCGCGTTTGCCATCACGGGCGTATGAGTCAGCTCGGCAAATTCACGAAGTTCAGTGAGCGCCTGCGCGAACCATACGCCGCCACCGGCGAGAATCGCCGGCCGCTCCGCTTCGCTTAGCCATTGGAGCGCCTGAGCCAATGCGTCGCGGCTGGGACCGGCTGGCGACTTCGGGCGATAGTTTTCGGGGAAGGCAACTTTCTCCTCTTCTACGCGCGCGAACAGGACATCAATTGGAAGCTCCAGGAATACGGGTCCAGGCCTTCCCGACACCGCCTGCCGAAAGGCCATCGCGACATATTCCGGAATGCGTTCGGTGTGAGTGACTGAGCGCGCCCATTTCGTGATCGGCCTCATCAGAGCGACCTGATCGATGCCGCCTTGCAGCGGCAGTGTTTCATCATCGAGCAGTGGGCTGCGTCCGCCGATCAAGACCATCGGGATCGCGTCGAGATAAGCATTCGCAACGCCGGTAACCGCGTCGGTGACGCCGGGCCCGGCGGTCACCATCGCTACACCCGGACGCCCGGTTGTGCGCGCCCATCCGTCGGCCATATGTGCCGCGGCTTGCTCATGGCGTGTGTCGAACACACGCAGATTATGCTCGAGGCAGGCCTTGAAGACCGCGTCGAGATGACCACCGTGCAGAGTGAAGATTTCGTGTACGCCCTCATGCTCGAGCGCTCGAACCAGCATCTCGCCGCCGTTTATGCGTGGCATAGGATCTCCCGAGAACAGTGTGGCTCAAACGAATTCATAACAACTCGATGGAACTTTGCAACCCGACATACACGGCGCGATAATCATTCCTGACCGTCTAGACTACGGATCGCGGTGTGCCGCACACCTCAGCCATGGCGAAGGTTGGGGCAGTCGATTTCGAACTATGTTTACAACCATATCGGGCATTTCGCCGCTTCCGCCGATGCAGTCTGCAAGTCGCTGTTCCTGGGCGGCGTGACGCGGCGCTTTCCCCAAATGAAGTTTACGTTCCCGGAAGGCGGGGTGGGCTGGGCGCGCAACCTGCTCGGCGATCTGATCGGCCACTGGGAAAAGCGTAACCGCGGAGCGCTGGCGAACTATGACCCGGCTAATATCGACGAGGAACTGCTGGCCGAATTGTCGCGCCGCTACGGCGGCAAGGGTGATCGAGGGCCGTGGGCGCGCGAAGGGCAGTGAACTCATGCGCCGGCGCGAGGGCGATCCCAGCGACGACTTCGCCAGTTGCGCGATCACGGCCAAGCAGGATTTCCTAGAGCTGTGCCAGAGCTTAATCGGGGTTGGCGAACACGAAGTCGGCCCGTGCTTAGGCGCGCGCTGGAGAGACTAAACGCAACATCTATTCTGCGCGCTCCTTCGACTTGATGCGTCAAAAATGATCCAAAGTTGACCTCCTACATAGAGCGTCGGCGATACTTGTGAATGGCATGACCGGGAACGTCGGCTAGATAGATATTGCCTCGCGAGTCGGCCCACAAACCGTGCCCATTCGGGGACTCCCAGCGCGCAATCTTATTACCCATCTTGTCCATAATTATCACTGATGGTTTGAGATCGCTGACGTAGACGGTCTCGTTCGCATCGATATAAATATCCGCCGGCCGGTCCAGGTCGCCCCATTGCCCGATGAATTTGCCTTCGAGTGAGAAGAGCTGGATTCGGCTGTTCTCGCGGTCGCATACGTAGATGACGCCCTGCTCGTCGATCCAGAGTGAATGTGGCAAATGGAACTCGCCCGGCTGCTGCTTGCCTGGCTCGCCCCAGGAACTGATCAAACGGCCGTCGGCGGAAAAGCGATGAACACGCGCGTTGCGATAGCCGTCGGTCACATAAAGGTCGCCATTGGGTCCGGGAACCATTTCGGTGGGTTTGTTGAACGGACCTGCCGCCCGCAACACGCGGCCGCCGTCCGTATCGCACCCCGTATCTGCCGCTTTACCGCGCTCCCCGATCAACCGCAGAGGCTTGCCGTCCAGGGTGTACTTTAGCACCACTTGGTCGTCGCGGTCGGTCAAATACACGACATCATTTTTGATATAGAAGCCGTGCGGATCGGTGATCGCGCTCTGGCCCCATGACCCTAGATAATTGCCTCTCCGATCGAAGATTATGACGGGAGGGTCCTTCCGCTGAAACGCGTAGACGCGATCCTGCGAGTCCGTGGCGATAGCGCTGACCGGCCCGAAGGTCCATCCGGACGGCAACGTCCCCCAGCGCTCCATTAATTCGTATGTATACTTTCCGGTCCCTACCGTATTAGCCATTGCAATATCCTTTGATGCCAAAAGGTTGAGACGAAACTAAAGAGGTTGAGACGACCACTCGTTTCAGCGCATGCGACCCGGAATCAGCCTCGCCCGTTGCGATCAGGCAAAGTAGCATCACCCGATGATTATGCTGAGCCCGATTTTAGCGATCACCTCATCTTCTTCCGCGGCCAGGCCGCTGACTCCGATCCCGCCAAGCGGGCTCCCATCCGCAGCTTTGATAGTGACCCCGCCTTGCAATGCAAGGAGATTCGGGTCGCCGAATTCAACCGCCGAGCGGCCCATCTCTTTGAGACGTTCGCCAAACGCCTTCGTGTCGCTTCGAGTCCGCGCCGCCGTATAGGCCTTCTTCCGTGCGATCGTCAGTGGCAGCGGTGCGCATTTATCCATCCGAACAAAGGCAACCAGTTCACCTTGGTCGTCGCAAATGGCAATCGCGATCGGTCGCTCAG
>DATJUF010000129.1:0-3997 GCA_035502655.1 Binataceae bacterium (SeqCode) | reverse complement strand
GCCGTCAGTGCGAAAAGGATCAGGATCACGCCGAGCGAAACCGCGAGGCCTATGGCGAATTCACGCCGATCGGCAAGTGGTCGTGCGAAACCCTCGCGTAGAAATTCCAGCAGGCTGAGGCGGCGCGCGTAGACCAGCAAGGCAATCAGCAGCGTCGCCATTACTGTGCGGTCGAATATACGCGGGAAGGGAAAATGCAGGCCGATGGCCGCGAGTCCCCACGCCGCAAACGGCGACAAGATAGCCGCGGCAATCAGGCCAGCCAATAGCGCCAGCCCGAAGCGCAAGACGAAATGATGCGGAGCCGAAGTTGACGTTGCGTCAGTCCTCGACGGCAGCAGCCGCACGGCCGTCACGTCCCGCCTCGATGAAGGCCATTACGTCGTCTACCGTTGAAGTGTGACCGCAGGTAGGCCGAACCTGAAAGGCCGCGCTGACGCAACTCTGCGCGCTGGCCGTAATAAATGGCATGATTGGTATCGCTGCAATCCTGATTTGCTCGACCAGCAAGTTTCCTGCTGCCGCCTGCGAAAAGGCCACGATTCCAGCCTCGATTGCAGCCGTTACCGGATTGATTCTCGGACTGTCATTGCTCCGTACGAAGTTAACGATTGTTCCACCTGCCTGCTTGCGCAACCGCTGGCATGCCATCCGCGCGAGTGCGATCGGCGCGCGCAAATTCACTGCCAGCAACCGATCCTGCTCTGCTGCTTCTAATTCCAACAGCGAGGAATTGCCCGCGTTGGCATAAGCAGCGTTGACCAGCACATCGAGCCTGCCGTAATGCTCAATCATCGCACCAAAAATTTGATCGGGCGCATCGTCGAGGCTCAAGTCGGCCAGTATAATCAATGCGTCATAGGCCGCGAGACCGCTCAGGCGCCGCGTCTCCGCCAATTCCTCGAACCCGCGGGCTGTCAGGGCAAGCGCAAATCCCTTCCCCGCCAGCTTAAGCGCGATTGCACGGCCGAGGCCGCGTCCGGCGCCCGTTATGAGTGCGATTCTGCGCTCCGTCCGCCCTCTTCTGACGAAAGCCGGCTGACCAAAAATTAGTTTGTACCTATCCGCGGACTTGCGCCGGCGCTCCGTTCGTGACCGGGTCATTACCGCGCGCGTACGTGTGCCCGTGGCTTTCCGGCTGATCGGATCGGAAGATCAGATCGTCAACCGTGGCGCCCGCATCGTAGCGCGCGGCCAGTTCGTCAGGATCGAACCGCTCGCCGATCGGATTTTTCTCGAACGCCGGACCACCCATGAAATCGTTCGCCGACCGCGCGTCCATCAGATCGATTTGGAATTCCATCATGTTGCGATCAGGATCAGCGTAATACAGTGACAAGGTCAGCCCGTGGCGAATCGGCTGCGCCGGCATCACGCCGATAGCCTTCAGCCGTTTGTAAGTATCGATCAGGTCGCCCAGATTGCTCCACGTATACGCCACGTGATGAACGCCCGAATCGCTGTCGCGGCGCGGCGCTTCGCCGCCATGTGCCTCGCCGAGGTTGATGAAAGCAAATCGATGATGCTCGTCGTCATAGGTCAAAAACGCGAGGCGCTCATCGCGATGCTGCACCTTCGCGTTGAAGACCTGCATGTACCAATCGATCATCTCTTCGAATTTGTGCGTTTTATAAACTACATGGGCGAATTTGCTGGGTACGGCCATTAGTTTAGCTCCTCTATCTGCTGGCGCTCTCTTTATATCGCTAGACAGATGGTTCTGGCGACCCTTATTGAATCAGTCCCGATCGGCGGTGACAATCTAACCGATGAATCCGCAGGTCTTTCGCGAATACGATATCCGAGGCGTCGTCGAAGACGATTTCGACGACGATTTTGTCGTCAACCTCGGTCGCGCTTATGCGACTCTGCTCCATGAGGCGGGAAAAAAGACGATCACGCTGGGCCGCGATTGCCGCCTTTCCTCCGACGCGCTGCGAGACCTGCTCATCGAAGGATTGCTGCCCAGTGGAATCAACGTCGTAGACATCGGCGTCGTGCCTACACCGCTGCTCTATTTCTCCGTGATCCACTGGCAAATGGACGGCGGCGTGATGATCACCGGCAGTCATAACGCCGCCGAATATAACGGTTTCAAGCTCGGCGTCGGGCCTTCGACGATCTTTGGCGCAGAAATCCAGCGCTTGCGCGGCATTGTCGAGGAACGCCGTTTCATCTCCAGTGGGGTCACAGGCCAACTCACCGCACGCCCCGTCCTGCCCGACTACCGCGATTACATCAAAGAGCACATCAAGCTAACTCCGGGAATGAAAGTGGTCATAGACGGCGGTAACGGCTGCGGCGGCGCCGTCGCCGAGCCCTTGATGCGTGAGATGGGCATCAATACCGTCGGTCTCTATATCGATATGGACGGCCG
Organism: Binataceae bacterium (SeqCode); assembly: GCA_035502655.1. Taxonomy (GTDB): domain Bacteria; phylum Desulfobacterota; class Binatia; order Binatales; family Binataceae; genus DATJUF01. Next base: position 1,620 of record DATJUF010000129.1, on the reverse strand, counting down.
CTTTCCCAATCATCACCCCGACCCGACTGTCGAGGAGAATATGCGCGATTTGCAAGCCGCCGTGCGCGGCAATGGCGCGCAGCTAGGTATCGCCTATGACGGCGACGCCGACCGCATCGGCGCCGTCGACGAGCACGGACGCATCGTCTGGGGTGACGAGCAGATGGTGGTCTATTCGCGCGCGATCCTGGCGCAGCAGCCGGGCGCTACGATTATCGGCGATGTCAAGTGCTCTAGCCGGATGTACGACGATATCGCCAGGCATGGCGGCCGGCCGATTATGTGGAAGACAGGCCATTCGCTGATCAAAAGCAAGCTCAAACAGGAGCACGCCGCGCTCGCCGGTGAGATGAGCGGGCACATGTTCTTCAATGACCGCTACTACGGCTTCGACGACGCCATCTACGCCTCCTTCCGGCTGCTCGAAATCGTTGGCCAGTCCGGTGGCAGCCTCGCCTCGATTCTCGCCGATCTGCCGAAATCATGCTTCACCCCCGAACTGCGAATCGATTGCCCTGACGATCGCAAGTTCGAGGTTGTGCGTAAGGCCGCCGAATATTTTCGCGCCCATTACGACACCATCGATATCGACGGTGCCCGCGTCAACTTTCCGGGCGGATGGGGCCTTGTGCGCGCCTCGAACACGCAGCCGGCGCTGGTTCTGCGCTTCGAGGCCGGCAATCAGCAGCGCCTTGGCGAAATTCGCACGATGTTCGAGGCCAAGCTGCGCGAGTTCGGCGCCGGTGTCTGACGGCGCCTTCAACTGCTCACCCTGACGAACCTGTGCCAGCGCGAAAAAAACCGGCTGCGGCGGCATTGATCATCGCTGGCGGACGCGGCACGCGCTTCTGGCCGGAGAGCCGTGGCGATCGCCCCAAGCCCTTGTTCGCGATTGATGGCAAGACCTCATTGCTGGCCGCGACCATCGCCCGGACGGTCGCATTTATCCCCCGTGATCGAATTTTTGTCTTGGTTTCCGCCGATCAGAAACGGCCTTTCATGCGAGCCATCGAGGGCCATCTGCCGCCAGCAAATCTTATCGTCGAGCCGGCAGGACGCGGTACTGCAGTCGCGATCGTCTATGGCTGCGCCGTGATTGCTAAACGATTGGGCGCCGATACCGTCGTTGCCGCGATGCCGGCTGACCATCACCTGACACCGCTAAGTGCCTACAAGAACACGCTCGCCAGCGCGATTACGCTGGCCGCAGGCCAGCACGCGATCGTCGTCATCGGCATCCCGCCCACTCGTCCCGAAACCGGTTACGGCTACATGAAAACCGGCCGTCCCGTCGGCGATGGCTTCAGAGTTGATCGTTTTATCGAGAAACCAGCGCCCGCGGCCGCGCAAAAGATGGTACGTTCCGGAAAGTTCCTATGGAACGCCGGGATGTTCGTGATGCCACTGACCGCTCTCACCAGTGAATTACAACGCCATGCACCAGCGCTTGACGCCGCGATGCAGCGCTTCGCCAGCCTTGGCCCGCGCCAACTTGCAAAGCTCTATCACGAGCTCGATTTCGATTCATTCGACCGCGTGGTTGCCGAGAAGGCCGCCGGGCTGCTCGGCGTCCGCGCTACTTTCCGCTGGCATGACGTGGGAAGCTGGCAGGGCTTGTGG
>DATJUF010000128.1:0-5327 GCA_035502655.1 Binataceae bacterium (SeqCode) | reverse complement strand
TCGCCAGCACGTCAGGATCGAGCGTTTTCAGACCGCGCGAAGAAAGCTGAGCTAATTCGTAATCCAGCCGGCCTTGCCATGCGAGCGTGCCGAGTACGAGGCGGGTGATCAGCCGCCGATCGGCGGCTGATTGGAAGGCGGCTAGCCGATGTCCGAGCAGGACATCGGCGAAGCCGCCTTCGGCGACGCGGACGAGGACTTCCAGCGCGGCGCGCCGCGCTGGAAGTCCTCGTCCGGGCGTATCAGGTAGCAGGGATGGGGCCGGCGCGGATGCGCCGGCCCCATCCCTGCGCCTCGGCTCCGATCGTTGGGATGGCTTCATGCGCCCAGGCGCGCGCCGGCGGCGGCGCGCCGTCCGCGCATGAAGTCGGCCGCCGACATCCGGCGGCGGCCGGGCGCCTGCACTTCGAGCAGCGCGAGCATGCCGCCGCCGCATTTGACTACAGGAGCGGGGCTGAGCGTCAGCAGCGTTCCCGGCAGTGCATCGGTTGATTGCGGAGACCCGCTAATCACGCTAGCCCGCCATATCAGCAAATCTTCACCTGCTATCGAGGTGCGCGCGACCGGCCACGGATTGTAAGCGCGAGTCATGCGCTCGATTGTCGTGGCGTCGCTGGCCCAATTAACCAGTCCGTCCTCTTTTTTTACCGGGACGGTGTAGGTAGCCCGGCTTTCATCCTGTGGTGTGGCATGGAAGCTTCCGCGGCCGATGAACCGCAGCGCTTCGATCAAAGCGGCTGCGCCCAGATCGGCGAGTTTGTCCTTGAGGCTGCCTTGTGTCTCATCGGCGGCGAGCGGAATCGAGCGCTGTAGGAGCATCGGGCCAGCGTCCATTTGTTCGATTACCCGCATGATTGTCACGCCGCTCTCCGCGTCACCGGCAAGAATTGCACCTTCGATAGGTGCGGCTCCGCGATGGCGCGGTAGCAGCGAGGCGTGGACGTTGAGCGGCATGATTTTCGCCGCCTCCAGCACCGGATTAGGCAGAATCCGTCCGTAGGCCGCTACGGCCAGGATGTCGGGCGCGAATGCCTTCAGCTCGGCGAGGAATTCCGGCGTACGAATTTTAACCGGCTTCAACGCCGGAATGCTGTAGCGTTGTGCGACTGTGCCAACCTCGGATGGCTCCAGCTTGAGCCCACGCTTGCGTGGCTGATCGGGCCGGGTAACGACACCGGTGACGGTAAAAGGCGCGTCCGGTTCAATAATCAGACGTTCGAGAATATGAGCAGCCAGAGCCGGCGTGCCCATGAAAACGATGCGCAGGCGGTTGATTGCGGCGTCAGATGCGAACGGCTGAGGGCTTTCCATCGGCCTTGCCCTCTTTGATTCGTTTGGCGAGCTTGCGGCGATAGAGTTCGCGTTTGATTCGGCTGATCCGGTCGATAAAGAGCTTGCCGTCGAGATGGTCGATTTCGTGCTGCAGAGCCACCGCCAGCAAATCGTCGGCTTCGATTTCGATCTCCTGCTGCTCGAGGGTCCAGGCCCGCACCAGCACGTGGCTCGCGCGCTCGACATCGGCGTTGAAATCGATAACCGACAGGCAGCCCTCTTCCCAGGTGATTGCGCCTTCGGCTTCGACAATCTGAGGATTGATCAGCTTGAGCAGGTGTTTGCCGAGATGCTCATGGTCGGTATCGAGCACGACAATACGGCGCGAATCACCAACTTGGGTCGCGGCCAGGCCTACGCCCGGAGCGGCATACATGGTTTGCACCATGCTATCGATGAAACCATTGAGGCCGCCGTCGATATTTTCGACCGGCGCCGCCGCTTGTTTTAGCGACGGATCGGGGAATTTGCGTATTCGGAGCAGCGCCATCGGGTCATCAAGGTATCATTTATCTCTAGCAAACGCCTCGCCCGCCTTAAAGCACCCTGGGCGGCAGCAAACGCACAACGGTGGGGCTAAAGCACCGCGTTGAGGGTGGCGCTGACCACCAGCGAATAGCGTCCACGCAAATGGCGCAGCCTGACCGGGGCATGAAACGCCCGCGATAAGGTGGTTGAGGTCAGCACTTTGCCCTTAGCTCCTGCCGCCAGCACCGCTCCTTCTTTAAGCACCAGCACGTGCGAGAAAACCGGCATTATCTCTTCAACGTGATGGGTTACGAAAACCAGCGTGGGGGCGCCGCGCCTGCGCGCCAGCCGTTCGAGAAATTGCAGGAAATGCTCGCGCGCAACCGGGTCGAGTCCGGCGCAAGGCTCGTCGAGGATGAGCAGTTCGGGACGGGCCATCAGCGCCCGCCCGATCAACGCGCGCTGGCGTTCGCCTTGAGACAGGAAGCGCCACGGACGATCCGAGATTGAAGCAGCCTCAATCTGGCCTAGAATCCGCAGCGCCTGTGCCCGTTCCTCTGGACGAATCTCGCCCCACATCCCGATCATCGCATGGCGGCCGCTAATCACTGTTTCGAGGGTGGTTTGATGGGGCTCCATCAACTGGCGGATGCTCGAACTGCATAGGCCAATACGTTTGCGCAGCTCGCGCCAGTCGGTCCGGCCGTAGGTTTCGCCGAGCACCGTAATTCCGCCAGAGGTCGGCGGCAGATAGCCGGTCAGCGCGCTGAGCAGCGAGGTCTTGCCGGAGCCGTTAGCGCCGAGAATGACCCAATGCTCGCCGGGCGCGACCGTCCAGTCGATGGAACGCAGAATCGGTGCGTCGCGTTCGATCCGCAGGTTTGAAACGCCAACGATAGCTGCCACCGGACGCGGAGCTCTGGCAGCACGTGGCCGCGGCTGCGCGGTCTTCCGCCGGGATTTCCTACGCACCGGGAGAATCCATTTATATGGTGAAGAAGCCCTGCGCGGCGAGAAAATCTTGCATCAGGCGTGCACATTCGGCCGGACGCTCGATTTGCAGGAAATGAGTGGAACCCGGGAGCATGGCGTATTCCAGCGAAGGCGTTGCCGCAGCCAACGCGGCGCATAGCTGTGCCGGCACCTGCCCTTCGACATTAGGGTCGGCACAAATCAGCTTGACCGCGACTGGAATCCGGCCCATCGCGTTCCAGGTCGCCGGATTGCGATTCCCGCGAAACACCTGAGCCTCATATTCGCGCGGACAGGCCAATACCCAATCGCCGACGTCGGGGTCGCGGCGCAGCGTCGCGCGCGCCATCAACTCGTAAGCCTCAGGTACCCATCCGGCTAGCCGCACGGCGAACTGACGAGCCAGGTCCGTTGGAGTCTTGAAGCGCTGGGTGCGGCGCGCGGCGCGATTCGCGAGGTCGTCCTTGTCGCCTAGCTGGTTGCGCACCAGCGGATGGTCCTCAGGCGGGTAGACCGGCGGATCGAACAGGACCAGCGGATCCCATCGCGGACCGGCCTGTTGGCTGAAGGCGGCGGCAGTAACGGCCGAGAGCGAATGGAAGACTCCAGCGGTTCGTTTGACCCCGAATTCCCGCTGGATCGTCTCGAAAATCACCTGCGAGTCGCGGATGAAATTTGGCCACACGTGATGCTCGAGCAGATGGGTTGGATTTTGCCCGTGATTGCGGAAATCGAAAACAATCACCTCGTAGTGGCCGCACAGGGGTTCCCAGAACGGCAGATAACCATCGATGGCAAGGCCGTTGCCGTGGCTCAACGCGAGACGCGGGCCACCCGGGTCGCCGTGCTGGCGGATACGGACAACCGCACCGTCATGCATCACAGCGTCGATGGTTTTCAGCGGATCGGGAAAATCCAATACCAGCTCCTTGCACACATTACTCACAGATTAAAAGCGGTATGAGAACGGGATGCTATAGTAACCAAGGTGCTCGCGCAAAATTTCATGAACCTGGCGAGGACTGGCAATCACGAGGCTGCGAACAATATGGTTCCTCGCGAAGCGGCCGGTTATGAGGCTGCGGGCAAGCTGAAAACCATGCGTTGAGCCTGAGACTTTGAAACCGATGACGCCCCAACGCTTACAGCATATTGATTGGATCGATATCGATCGTGAGGCGCACGGCCGTGCGTTCGGCGATAGGAGCGATGGCAGTACGCATGACGGCCAGCGCGTTGCGCAATTCTTTGAGTTCCGTTGATTTGACCATCACCTGCCACCGGTAACGGCGCTTGATTCGCTCGATCGGCGCTGGTGCGGGACCGAGTAGGCGCAGGCCGTCCGGCTTGGCGTCATGCGCGAGTGTTGAAGCGGCTTTGGAGGCGATTTCGGCGACTCGGGCGGCGTCCTCGCCTTCAACTCGCACCATCGCAAGCCGGGCGTAAGGCGGGTACATCATTTCGCGCCGCAGTTCGAGTTCGCGGCGCATGAAGCGAGCGTAATCCTGGTCGCGCGCAGCGCGGATACTGTAATGATGCGGCGCATAGGTTTGAATCAACACGCGGCCCGGCCTATCGCCGCGTCCGGCACGTCCTGCGACCTGGGTGAGCAACTGGAAGGTGCGCTCTGCGGAGCGGAAGTCCGGCAGGTTGAGGGCGAGGTCGGCCATCACGACAACCACGAGCGTCACGCCCGGAAAGTCAAAGCCCTTGGTGATCATCTGGGTGCCGGCCAGGATGTCGATCTCGCCGCGCTTCAAAGCCTCGATGATAGCGGCCCTTGCACCACGGCGTCCGCTGGTATCGCTATCCATCCGCTCGATACGGGCAGCGGGAAGTAATTCCGCGAGGGCATCCGCCAGCCGTTCGGTGCCGTAACCCTGGCCTTGAAGGCCATAGCCGCGGCACGCGGGACACAGCTCGGGTGCGGTGGAATTGGCGCCGCAGTAATGGCATCGGATGGTGCGATCGCGCAGATGAAACGTCAGGCTGACACTGCAATTAGGGCAGGCGATGACGTTGCCGCATAGATGGCATTGGAGAAAGTTGTGATAGCCGCGGCGATTCAGGAACACGACGCTCTGGCCGCCGGCTGCAAGATTCTCGCGCAAGGCGGCTATCAGTGGCACTGTCAGCGGGACGGCGCCATCCGCAGAAGCGGGATTGGCGCTGGAGGGCGGCGGTGCGGTTGAAGCTGCCGAGATCTGGGCATCTTTCAAAGGTTGGTCGTCCTTCATATGTTCGCGCAGGTCAATGACTTCGACCGCGGCGAACTCGCGCGTCCCGGCCCGATTGGCCAGCCGGATCATCCGGTAGCGGCCGCGCCGAGCGTTGGCGTATGACTCCGCAGAGGGAGTGGCGGAGCCGAGAACGACCGGGGCATTGCTGAAGCGTCCCAGCACTACCGCGAGGTCGCGCGCGTTATAGCGGATTCCTTCTTCCTGCTTGTAGGCGGTGTCGTGTTCCTCATCGACGACGATCAGGCCCAGGTCGTTGAGCGGTGCGAACACTGCCGAGCGCGGACCAATCATGATGCGCGAGCGGCCGCTCAGCGC
>DATJUF010000127.1:0-6915 GCA_035502655.1 Binataceae bacterium (SeqCode) | reverse complement strand
AGCCGGTGACCGTGGCTGACGATTTCGATCGGTATCCAGCCGATCACTCCGCCAGCCAGGCCGGCCATTGCCTTGAACCATAATTCACGCCGATCAACCGACTGATTCATCAGCGAATACCCTCGCGATTTTGGACTGACGCCTCCAACTCCACGGCCCCGGCAACCGCCATCGATTATTGCCACCGGCGGTTTCTCCTCAATCACCGCCTGGAACCGTCCACTCTCCCTCAATCATAACCGTCGAGACGTTTTCGCAAAACATTTGTTCATGTCCCATGTCCAACGCTTATCAATCACTCATCCGCCGCCAAGTTTGCATCACCACTTCATAAGTTTGCTTAGCACTATGAAGGTGATAATTTAGATACCATCGCGATAACTTAAAGATCCTTTTCTTCCTCCGTAGCTAAAGATGGTGCCATTAATGGATCGAGCAGAGATTCAGGCAAAGTTGGAGGCTCATTACTCAGACTGGAAGGTGGGATTGCGGTTCAGTTCTGACGAGTCGAAAAGCCTCTCGCCGCCGCTTTTGCTTTGTGTCACCGAAGACTACTGCAAAGCAAAGCAGCGGGTCTTGTTCTTTGGGCAGGAGACCCTTCGGGTGGGACTGGGGTATTGATCTTCAGACTAGATACCCAGAGTACCCGAATCCTTGGAGGTTTCGGGAAATCCGCTCGTGCAGTGATTTTTTGGAAAACTCAGACTCAGTTGAAGCGCTTTGCTGGGCATACCGCGAGTTTCAATTCGGAGCTTATCAGGCGGAGAATAGGCAAAGTCCGTTTTGGAAGGCGTTTAGAGAGGTGTACGCATGGCCTGATGCAGGAGTCATGTGGGATAACCTCGTGCGGATGGACTACGAAGGCGTTAGTATCTTGAATGCCTCTGAGAGCCTGCGCGACTCCTTGATTTCTCAGCAGTCCGGACTGCTCGCAGCTGAGATCGAAATTCTTAAGCCAGACGTATGCTTGTTCTTCTCTGGTCCCTATTACGACGACTTCATAAATGCTGCTTTTCCTGGGTGTGAGTTTTCTTCATGCGGCGCGTTGCCGGAACGCGAATTAGCAAGAGTAACCGCAACTGCTTCCGTCCTGCCGGTCGCCTCGTTTCGCACGTATCATCCCAATTTCCTACGCCGAGGCAATCGTTGGTCCTACATCGAGACCGTACGGACTCTGCTTCAGGATTTGCTTGAACCATAGGCGCTAGGGCAGGGCGGGGCCAAATGTCGCGTAGATCGGCGCGCCCAGATTCGTATCCTTCTTGTTCGCCAGAATGCCCCTTACTGGCACCGGACTTCCGCTCGCAGTCAATTGAGACGGCGTGAACTCGACAATACTGCCGCTCCCCACCTTTGACGCTTGCTCCGCCTGCTTGGACTGATTCGCCACCCACAGGTCGCCTCCATTGTCGAAGGCCAGCCCGTCAGGATTCGCGAAACTTTGCAGAGTGCCGAATGCCTTCGTGCTGATCAAGGTTGCCGGGCCGAGCGTTACCGTCGGCGATGGCGTCGAGGTTCCTTCGCCACTCAGGTCTGCTGCGGCGATCATTTCGACTCCACCGGTGTTACCCGTTCCGCCCAAAGCGAACGCCACCCACAGATTGCCGTTCGCATCAAAAGTAATCGACGATGGTGCATTCAGCGCGCCGCTTACCGACGTATCCGCCACGATTAGCGTCTGATTCGGCTCCGTATTTGAGGCTGGCGTGCCAAGCTGTGCCGCAGTGTATTCGACCACTGTCTCCTCTTCGTCCCCCGGACTCTGTTCGCTGATCACGCCGCCCGATTGCCACAGATTCCCAGCTTTGTCGAACGCCAGAACCGGTCCGAAGCTCGTCTGAATCGCCGGCGTCTCGATTACCCCCGAAGGCACCAAGGCCTGCAGCTTCTTCTGATCCTTGTTCAGCGTCAACTGAATGCTCGCGTATTCAAGGAGCGCCGGAGATTGACTCGTCTCTTCTGCACCCGAGGTCTCAACCCAGAGGTTGCCCGACTGGTCAACGGCCATGCCACGCGGACAGGCGAGATACTCCGGTGGTCCCGAGGACGAATCCTCTGCGGAGGGATCCTCTATAATAATTTTGAATTCGGCACTTCCCAGGTTCGCCAGGGCGCGCAATGAACGTGCGGTCAGTTCGGCGACATAGCCAGAGGCATTCTGCCCGCCGCAGAAGCTGAGCCACAGATCATTGCTGCTATCAAAGGTAAGCCCGTACAGCGGCTCGTCATTGGCGGTCGCACTAACTCCGCCAGAAGCAACGATTCCAGTCTTTTGGCCGAGCCGCGACCCCTGAAAAATGGATATGTTTGACTTCCCGCTTCCATCCACCACCCACAACGCCTGCAGAGCCGGCTTGGCCTGTTTAGTCTTGACCGGCGTATCGTCCGCATACAATTTGCCCGCAACCATTCCGGTTGCCATCAGCACCGCTCCGAACACCACGAAAGTGAAATTAGACTGGATTATTCTCATTGAATTCTATCGGCTTGCTTTCAACTTGCATCAACCCGTCACGGCTTACTATTGCATCATTGGGAATGTCAAGAGCTTATCCTAACCGCGCTACCAATCCAGCCCGCAAGCGTGCTAAAAAAAACGCAGTCACCACGGCGTTCCATTACGGAGATATGCGCGATGGATATCGGCTTCCTTCTTGCCGTCACCGATCAGAGCGGTGACCTCTCCCAAATTGCCCGTACCCTCGAATCGTCGGGTTACGAATCGCTCTGGATTCCTGAACATCCGGTGATTCCTGCCACGATGAAGACGCTTTTCCCGTTCACTCCCGATAACAAGCTGCCCGAACACTATGCCCGCTGGCCCGATCCCTTTGTCGCCCTGACAGTCGCTGCCTGCGCCACCACCCGCCTCAAGCTCGCTACCGGCATCTGCCTTCTGCCTGAGCGCGAGCCGCTGATCACCGCAAAGGCCGCTGCCAGCCTCGATTTCTACTCGCATGGCCGCCTGATTCTCGGTGTGGGCGCGGGATGGCTTCGCGAGGAGACCGAAGTGATGGGCGCCAACTTCGGCTCGCGCTGGAAGCTCACCCGCGAGACCGTTGAAGCCCTGCGCCTGCTATGGACGCAGCGCGAGGCCTCATATAATGGCGATCTGGTCAAGTTCGCCGCCGTCCGCAGCGAGCCCAAGCCCGTCCAGAAGCCCCATCCGCCGATTCTGCTCGGTGCTCACGGCCCAAAGGCTCTTGAGCGCGTCGTCCGCACTTACGACGGCTGGATGCCTCTGGTGGACGACGCGGGCCAATTCGGGACCGAGGCCGCGGAGCTACGCAAACTCGCGCAGGAGCATGGCCGCGACCCCGCCAGTCTTTCGCTCTCCCCGTTCGTTGATCCGGGTGAGAACGGCCTGTCGCTTGACGATTTCAAACGCTACCGCGACGCCGGCGCCACTCGCATCATCCTCTTTTCGCAGGCCATCGCTGCCCAGACCGCAGCGGGCAAGGCGCTCGATTTCATCAAGCGCTTCGCCCCGGCCGTCGAACGCGCTGCGCAGGTCAGCTGACTAACTACATCTACGCAATGAAGCACCCAAATTGACTAATGAATTGAGTATCGTGTAACCGCCCTTGGGCACCAATCGAATTAAATAGCTAAGCGGTTGCGGCAAGGCTAACCTGCTGCAACTCACAGGAGAATCGTTATGCACGTTGGCTATGGCGCAGTCTTCCAGAATCCCAATAATAAACTTACTGACCGCGAAGTCTGGAGCAACGAAATCCGCCTCTGCGAGATGGCTGAGCCGCTCGGCTTCGACTCCATCTGGTCCATCGAACACCATTTCGATGACTATACGATGTGCCCTGATCCGGTGCAGTTCCTTACCTATATGGCTGGCCGCACCAAAACCGCCAAGCTCGGTTCGATGGTGGTCGTCCTGCCTTGGCACGATCCAATTCGCGTCGCCGAACAGGTCTCGATGCTTGATCATGTCTCCGGCGGCCGCTTCATCTTCGGTATCGGCCGCGGCCTTGCCCGCATTGAGTATGACGGATTCCGCCTCGACCAGAATGAAGGCCGCAACCTCTTCGTCGAGTATGCGCAACTGATTATCGACGCGCTCGAAAAGGGCTACATGGAAGGCGGCAGCTTTACCCGCCAGCCGCGCCGCGAAATCCGTCCGTTTCCCTTCAAGTCCTTCAAAGGCCGTACATACGCAGCCGCCGTCTCGCCCGAGTCGATGCCGATAATGGCGAAACTAGGAATCGGCCTCCTCGTCATTCCGCAAAAGCCCTGGGATGCTGTCAAAAAAGACTTCGAGGTCTATCACCAGGTATGGCGCGAAGTTAACGGCGGTACGCCCGCTCCCAAGCCTCTCAGCGGTGGTTTCGTGTTTGTCGACGAAAACAAGGATCGCGCCGAAGAGATGGCGATGAAGTGGCTATCCGAAAACTATAAGACCGTCATCAAGCATTATGAGATGACCTCGAACCAATTCGGTAAAGCGAAGAGTTACGAATTCTATAGCCAGGTCGGCAAGTTCATCGCCAAACACGGCATTGATGGCGCCGCCGCCGACTTTGCCCAGTTGATGCCTTGGGGCACGCCCGATCAGGTGCTCGAGAAGCTCGCGATGATACGCGACACAATCGGCGCCAACGGCTTCATGCTGAATTTCAGCTACGCCGGCATGCCTTACGGCGAAGCAGAGCGCAACTTGAAATGCTTCGCGAAGCACGTACTGCCCGAAGTCAAGAAATGGAGTGCCGAACCGCTACATGAGCCTGCGCCGCTGACCATGCCCGCTCACGCAGCCGCCTGATCAATCAGCTTCCGCGTGCTTGCTAGATTGCAGCAAGCATCATTGGCTAAGCGAGGCCGGCCCGCCGGTTGACGATGGACCGGCCTCTCACTTGCTTTTGGCAGCGCCTGTTATGCGATGGAGGCTGAATCACGCATGTTATCAAGCTGAAAAAGTGTATCGGCCAGTGTCAACTTAGCTGACCGGCCTGCCTTCACCGCGTACACTCGACTACCGCTACTAGATGCGAGGTGATGACATGTCCGGCAGCCCCCTGCGACTGGATTCCTGGAGCAAGGTTCAGGGTTCCCCAATGCGCCTTGGCGCAACTTGGGTTGATTCACTCAAGTCCTGGAACTTCGCTCTTTATTCTACTGAAGCGACCGCCGTCCGCTTGCTCATCTATAGCAATGACGACTTCGTCAATCCGCTCCTGAGCTTGGATCTGGACTCGTGCCTCAACAAAACTATCCGCGTCTGGCATATCATCGTCCCCGCCTCGTCTGTCGCCGGCGCCGTCTACTACGCTTTCAAAGTCAGCGGTCCCTACGATCCGCCCAACGGCCAATACTTCGATTCCGGCAAAGTATTACTTGATCCCTACGCCCGCGGCATCTTTCTTCCTCCGGATTTTTCGCGCGATGCGGCAGCATCTCCTGGAGCTAACGACGGCAAGGCGCCGCTCGGCATTCTCCCTGCTCAGGCTCCGCCAGTTGACTATCCGGACAATCGTCCCACGCCCCACACTCATGACCTGATTATCTACGAACTTCACGTCCGCAACTTCACTAATGATCCGAGTTCCGGCCTCGACGCTTCCACCCGCGGCACTTACGCGGGCGCCATCGCTAAAATTCCTTATTTGAAAGAACTCGGTATTACAGCGGTCGAATTGATGCCGATTCATCAGTGGGATCCGCAAGAGGGCAGCAAATGGGGTTACATGACTCTCGGCTTCTTTGCTGCCCATAACGGCTACGCGCGCGGCGCCGATCCCCATAATGCTTTCGCCGAACTACGCCAATTAATTGATGCGCTCCACGCCGCCGGCATCGAAGTAATTCTCGACGTAGTCTATAACCACACCACCGAAGGCAATCAGCTTGGCCCTAACTATAGTTTTCGCGGTATCGACAATTCCACTTACTATCTGCTCAATCCCGATAATTATTCTGAATTCATTAACGACAGCGGCTGCGGCAACGATCTGCGTACTGCCCACCCCGCCGTTCGCCAGCTAGTCACTGATAGCCTGCGTTACTGGGCCACCACTTTGAATGTCGATGGCTTCCGCTTCGATCTCGCCAGCATCCTTACCCGTGACGAGAACGGCGCTCTCTCACTTGATCCGCCAGTCATCTCTGAGATCAGCGGCGATCCCCGCCTTTCTAGTCTCCGCCTCATCGCCGAGGCTTGGGATCCTGCCGCTTACGAGCTGGGACGTGGCTTTCCCGGACTTGCCTGGCGTCAATGGAATGGCAAGTACCGCGACGACGTGCGCAAATTCGTCAAAGGCGATCCGGCGATGGTGCCCGCTCTGATGACACGGCTCTACGGCAGCAGCGATTTGTTCTTTGACGACACCCTTACTCAGTACCGGCCCAGCCAAAGTGTCAACTTTATCGACTGCCACGACGGCCTCTGCCTTTACGATCTAGTCGCCTACAACAACGAAGCCCAGTATAGCTGGAATTGCATCAGTCCTGGAGATAACGAAAATTCGCCATCAGTCGCTACGCTCCGCAAGCAGCAAGTCAAGAATTTCTGTGCACTATTGATGCTCGCCAATGGCACCCCGATGTTCTATGCCGGTGACGAGTTCATGCATACGCAAAACGGCAATGACAATCCGTACGATCTTGACGATCCGTCAGTATGGCTGAACTGGGATCTTCTTACTAAGAATCGGGATGTCTTCCGCTTCTTCAAGTATATGATCGCCTTCCGCAAGGCCCATCCCTCAATCGGCCGCAGCACTTTCTGGGATCAGCAGAATCCAGACTTAGAATGGTACGGAGTGGGTGCCAACACCGATCAATCTGACAGCTCCCATTCCCTGGCTTACTCATTGAAGGGCGCAACTGTCGGCGACGCCGAAATCTATGTAATGATCAATTCTTACTGGAAGCCGCTCGAATTTACTATCCAGGAAGGCCATG
>DATJUF010000126.1:0-4788 GCA_035502655.1 Binataceae bacterium (SeqCode) | reverse complement strand
CAGCGCCGCTTTAAGGAAAACTATTCGGAAATACACAAAAAGATCCGCTCGACGCCCGCCGGCTTCCTGTATGACTTCGATCGCCGCAAGGTTTTCGACGTTCCCAAGGAGGAACGGCTCGCCCTCTATGAGGAGCTATGGGCGCTGCCCGGCTTCAAAAAATGGCTGGGCAATTTCCGCGATATCATGTCCGATCCCGTCGCCAATGAAGACTTCGCCGAGTTTGTGCGCAACAAGATTCGCGCACGCGTAAAGGATCCGGTCGTTGCCGAAAAGCTGGTGCCAAAGAATCATCCGTTCGGCGCCAAGCGCATTCCGCTCGAGACCAACTATTACGAGGCCTACAATCAGGACAACGTCTTGCTGGTCGATATCAACGAAACGCCAATCGAGCGCATTACGCCCAAGGGGGTTAAATGCAGTGATAAAGAATACGAATTCGATGTAATCATCTATGCTACCGGCTTCGACGCCATTACCGGCTCGATCACCCGCATCGATATTCGCGGCGTCAATGGCGAGGCGATTAAGGACAAATGGGCGAACGGGCCGCGCACCGTGCTGGGGCTGCAAACCGCTGGCTTCCCAAATTTCTTTATCGGTTCCAATACCGCATTTTGTAACTACACGGTATGTGCGGAACATATCGTCGAATGGATAACCGGCGCGATCCGCCATGTTCGTGAGAATGGCTATTCGCGCATCGCTCCGACCGCCGAGGCGGAGGAAGCCTGGGTGGCGCACGCCAATGAGATGGGCAGTCATACGCTCCTTGGCGCATCCAATGGCTGGTTCGTCGGAGGAAATATCCCCGGTAAGGCCCGCGCCTTTCTCCTTTATGCCAACACTGCTCCCGCCTATCGTGCCAAGTGTGATGAAGTGGCGGCGAAGGGTTACGAGGGATTTGAACTGCGCTGAACCGGCTTCGTGAGACTTGCACTTAATCATGCCCGCCGCCGTGAGACTCGGCGGCGGGCATGATCATTTCCAGTAAATGACCATCGCGCGAAGATTGCCGCTCGCAGCGCGTTCGCGTCTCGATTAAAATTCTCCGCAAATCATGGCCAACCCTGCTGAACGACCACCCAGCACATCTTAAGGAGGGCAAGATGACTGAGGCCGGCCCCACGAGCCTACAACAACCGGTACGGCCGGGCGCACTTTCCGTATGGCTCCAGGCGAGCCGCGCCTGGACCCTCGGGATGCCGTTCGTCAGCGTTTCGGTCGGGACCTTCGCCGCGTTGTATGCCTATGGCGTCTTCTCGCCCTTGAAATATCTGATCGCGGCAGCGGCCGCGATGGCCTTGCAGGCTGGCGCCAACATGGTCAACGACTATTATGACTTCGCCAGCGGCACCGATTCACCCGACTGGAACTCACCGGAAAACTTCGGACCCGGCCTTGTGATTCAGCGCGGTTTCCTGCGGCCCGAACAGGTCTGGACCGGCGGAATTGCCGCCCTCATCGCCGGCTCAATCCTCGGACTCACGCTGGTGTATCTGTGCGGATGGCCGGTGCTGGTGCTCGGATTGCTCGGCGTGGCCGGCGCTTACTTCTATACGGCTGCGCCACTGAGCCTTGCTTATCACGGCCTCGGTGACCTCATGGTCTTTACCCTGATGGGACCGGGATACGTCCTCGGCGCCCATTATGTGCAGGCACTGCACTTCTCTTGGACCGCCGTCCTCGCCTCCATCCCGATGGGCTGCCTGTGCTCGGGCGTGCTCCAGGCCAACAATCTCCGTGACATCGAGAACGATAGCCAGCACGGCAAATGGACGATGGCGGCGCTGCTTGGACGCCAGGCCGCAGTGAGGGAGCTGATAATAAGCGACACCGTTGCCTATCTCGCCGTGATAATCGGTGTGATCGCTGGCTTTCTGCCTTGGCCGGCACTGGCCGCTTTGGTGACTGCCCCGCGCGCGCTGGAAGAGGTCCGCCTGGTTAGTCAAGGCCCTGACGCTGAACGCCACAATCGCGCGATGGCGCTGTCGGGACAACTCCAATTTGAGTTTGGGCTGCTCCTGAGTGCCGGTCTGATCGTGGGCTGGTTCTTTAGATAGAGATTGCTCGCAACCCGTAAGATAGGCCGAGGCCGTGCAGACGCGAGGCCTGCGAGCCGGCTGCATTAACACTCTGAAGCCGAACCTGTGAGCCCGCGCGCGTTCGCGGCTGCGAGGCACTACGTCTAAGACGCTGAGCCTAAAATCCGAAGCCAGTCGCTAAAATCTCAAAGCGGCGGAGGTCCAGCGATCAGGCCAATAGTGGCCGATTCGTCGGGTGCAGGCAGCAGGCCCAGGTCACGCAGCAGGCACGCTGTCGGCTCATTGCGGCGTTGCCAGAACTGAATCGCGGCGCTCAGCACGGCAAAAGCCTCCTGCCGGTTCATCTTGCCCAGCCGTTCAAAAAGCGAATCACCGCTGGTATCCCATTTCTGATCCAGGCCTTTGGCCCGGCTGACCTCGATCATCTCTGACCACATGCGTTCCGTGAACTGCGGGCTAAGCCATAAGGCTCGGAGCGATTCGCAAAGGAAAGCGGCCTCAGCAAAACTCAAGCCAATACCCTCGAGCAACCCATGATCGCTGACACGCCGTGATGACATTGATACTCCCCAAAAACGGTTCCCACCGGAGAAACCCGGCGGCTATCCCCCACCTTCGAGAAAAACATTCCGCGGGCCACGTCAGCGCCCCAGGAAGAAACGCCGAATGAATGTTCGTTTCTCGAAATTACCTATAGCAGTCTCCGTGCGCCGTATCAAATTGGTGATTGATGATTTTTAATCGTGCCGAAACGCCTCAACGCCCTTTTAAGCCCTAATCGACAGGCGCAAAAAGGAGCATGCGATCTGTCCCGGATCGTGGTATGGAGACAATGCCCATGAGGAGCCTGGATTCGCGGGGGCGGTCGAGGCGGCCCATACATCTGCTGGGGACAAACAGCTCAAGGGGTTTGACGATGGATATCGCGAATAGCTCCAAAGCTCGGGGGTTTGGCCGGTGGATTCTGCAGTATCGCGCCTTAATCGGCGCGGCTCTGCTCATTATCACGCTCGCGATGGGTTATTGGGCGAGCCGTGTCAAAGCCTCGTCGCAATTTGAAGATCTGTTTCCCGCACATCATCCCAACACCGTTCTCTATCGCGAGTATCGCCAGCAATACGGCGGTGCGCAGACGCTGGTTGTAATGATGCGCCTCAAGCATGGCGACATTTTCAATCACAAGAGCTTGCAGGCGATTCAGGACATGACCCGCCAAATCGACGCGCTGCCCGGCGTCAACCATAACGAGGTCTTCTCGCTGGCCTCGTATAGGCTGCTCTATGCGCGGGCAGTACCCGGTGGGCTGGTTTCGTCCCCCTTCATGTACCCGAAGGTGCCGAGCACCCAGGCGGGCATCAACGACCTCCGCAACGTTGTCAGTTCGCATCGCGAGCAACTGGCCGGCTTTGTCACGCCGGACGATCGCGGCGCGATGATTCTCGCCAGCTTCAGCGATCAGGCGCTCGACTACAAGACCATCTTCGACGGCGTCCAGCACATGATCGATAAGTATTCGGATAGCAATACTACGATCTATGCCAGCGGCGCGGTGATGTTCGCGGCCTGGGGCTACCATTACCTGGGTCGGCTCTCGCTGATTTTCGTTAGTTCGATCCTGCTGATGATCGTCCTGTGCTTCCTCAGCCTGGGACGGCGCACCGGATGGTGGGCGCCAATCCTTACTGGACTCGGCTCCGCCATATGGGGCCTCGGCTGCATCAGCCTCTTCGGCTTCAACTTTGATCCCGTGATGCTGGTGATACCGCTGATCCTGACGGCGCGCGACCTCGGCCACGGTATTCAATGGCAGGGGCGTTACTACGATGAATTGGATCGCGGCGAGGACAAGGTCCTGGCGATTGCCACCACCGCCGATGCGATGGCCGGACCGGGCATTGCCGTCGTTATCGCGAACATCGCAGGAATCATTTTCATCGCATTCGGCGATATCCCCGTCCTGCGGCAGATCGGAATCGGCGGTGCGCTGTGGCTGGCCGCCAGCCTTCCGATGGTGTTCGTGTTGCAGCCGATCGTGATGAGCTATCTGCCGAAGCCGAGGGTGCGCCAGGGATGGGCGCATGCGGCTTCGTCAATTCGGCGGCTATATCAAGCGCCTGCTGAATGGATCGAGCGGCTGCCGGCAACTCCCGGCGCAGGCCGCGCGGTTGCGCTTGCGGTTGGCTTGGTTCTGATCATTGTTGGGATTAGCTCATTGACCAGGACCCGCACGGGCTACCAGGTGGCAGGGACGCCGATCTACCGGCCCGACGCGGCGGTCAATCTGGCTACTGCGGAAATCAGCCGCTTCGTCCCCACCAATACGGGATGGGTCGTGATCGAGACGCCCAACTATCCTGATCCAGCTTCCAATATCGGCATCGCTACGCTCCGCATGGAGGATGATCTCGCCAGCTATTTGCGCAGGCGCGGCGACGCAGCCGCCGTCCTCGACTTCGGCACGATCGCCGAAATGCCCATGAACGAATTGCTGCACTACGGCTATCCGAAATATCTCTCAATCCCTACATCAAATCTAATGGCCGCCGAACTCTGGAGCTTCTTCTTTGGCGCCTCGGCCCCGGACGAGCCGCGCACCTATTTCGCCCATTCGCCCGCGATGACCAGCGCTTGCGTGCGCCTCCTGCTCCCTGACCATAGCAATGCCCGCCTGACCCGTCTGCGCCGCGACCTCAATTATTTCGTCAAGAACCGCGTCGAGCCGGACCCGGAACTGCGCCACGTC
>DATJUF010000125.1:0-12434 GCA_035502655.1 Binataceae bacterium (SeqCode) | reverse complement strand
CGGCCGCAGTGGATTCCGCGCTAGCCGCACCCGTCCGATCCCGCCCAGCCGCGCTTTGAACGCCTCGTCGCAGCGGTTCAATTCAGCCGCTAGATGCTTGCGTTCACGCGGCTCGGCCGGCGCCGCAAGCTCCCGCGTCAGACGTTCGAGCCGTAGTTCGAGCTCGCTATCCGATAGCTCGCCGAGCGCCGTAGCCTCTGCTGCAGGTTTTGAGCCGAGCATGCCACCCTTGGCCACTTTCGGCTCATGTTTATGCGTCGGTTCCGCCATGACTATCCGCAAAGAAATCCTCGAACAGCAGCATCGCCTCACGCATCCCGTTTTCCGCGTCGACCCAGACTACGCCGCGCTCGCCGCGAAACCAGGTCAGTTGCCGCTTGGCGAGGCGCCGGGTCTGCCGCTTGGCCATCTCGATTGCGTCTGCAAGATCGACTTCACCACGCAGGTAGGATGCGATTTCCTTATAGCCGATCGCCTGGAGCGGCGGTGCATCGACCTGATAACCCTTTGCCAGCAAACCCTTCACTTCTTCGACGAGCCCCGCGTCCACCATCATATCAA
This sequence comes from Binataceae bacterium (SeqCode), assembly GCA_035502655.1. Lineage (GTDB taxonomy): Bacteria > Desulfobacterota > Binatia > Binatales > Binataceae > DATJUF01. The sequence goes on along the minus strand of DATJUF010000125.1, from coordinate 11,873 downwards.
CCCGCCGATTGATAGCGGCATAGAGCCGCTCGCGCGGCAGCGTCAGCCCAACCGTCAGGGTTTCATAGGCGCCGCCCTGAAAGTGATGGCGCCGATGATGTGCGCTGATCGGTGTGCCAGTCAGTTCGTAAACCTCGATCGCCCGCACGATCCGCCTTAAGTCCGACGATGCGATCCGGTCCGCGCTCTCGGCATCGACTTCCTGCAACCGCCGATGCAGATGCGCCACGCCCTTCTCGGCCGCTATCGCTTCAAGCCGAGCCCGCAGCTTCTTCGAGGCGGCCGGCCCCTCGAAAATCCCGCCCCTCAGCACCCGAAGATACAACCCGCTGCCTCCCACCACCAGCGCGCGCTTTCCACGCCCCACGATGGAACTAATCGCCGCCTCGGCCAACATCTGGAACTGCACCACATCAAGTGGACGATCAGGATCGGCAATATCCATCAGATGATGCGTTACGCGGATCCGCTCTGCCAATGCCGGCTTGGCCGTGCCGATATCCATCCCGCGATAAAGCTGGCGCGAGTCGGCATTGACGATTTCAGCGTCCAGCCGCTCCGCCAAACCCAGCGCAAACGCGGTCTTGCCCACTCCCGTCGGCCCCACCACGAAACCCACCCGCGGCGGCCGCTCCGATGGTTCCTGCGCCTGCACCTGATTAGCCAGATCCCCCAAATCCAGATAGTCATCCATGATTTCTAATACACCGTAATTGCAGCTCAGTATGGAGCATCCCGCTCCATGATGGCAGCCCGCCGCGCCGGTGGCCGTCCATCATCGGCGCCCCAACTAAAACGTTAGCGTCGAAACATCCGCTCGATTTGGCCGCGAGGGAAGCGGATATGGACCGGCCGGCCATGCGGACAGTTGGTTTTGAATTCGGTCCGATCAAGCTCGGCCAGCAGTGCCACGATTTCGTCATGACGCAGGCTTCGCCCGGCCCTTACCGAACCATGGCAGGCGAGTTGCTTGAGCACGTCCTCGAACGCGCTATCACCGCGCCCCGCCAATCCCCCATCGCCCATGCTCTCGATCATATCAGACAGCAGCTTGAGCCCGCTTTCTGCTCCAAATACTGCCGGTGCGGCCTTGACCATAAGCGTCGCCGGTCCGAACGGTTCGATCACAAAGCCAATCGCCTGCAATTCGCTGAGCGCATTGATCACCTGGGCGGCCCGTGCCGGGCTGAGTTCCAGCGTCGCTGGAGTCAGCAGCGCCTGGGTCTTGATTCCGCCCTCCCGCATCTCCTTGCGCAAGCGCTCGAATGTCACCCGCTCATGTGCCGCATGCTGATCGATCAGCAGCAGATCGTTGTCACTCTCGAGCACGATATATCCAGTGAAGAGTTGGCCAATTATCTTAAGGCTTGCATAAAGAGGGATTGGCGCTTCGCTTTTCCGCAGATCTGGCGCCGCAGCCGAGGACGCCCTGTCCCAGCCTGAGACACGAGCCTCGCCGCCCGCGCTTTGGTAGTCCTCCCGCCGATACGGATAACCGCCGAAGCCAAGGCCAAGCGGCCGCGGCTCAGCGCGTGCGGACACTACGCCGTCCGCTACCAGCCGCAGCCGCCGCTCAGCGGGCGGCGCTGGCGAGGCGTCAGGGATCGCCGGCAATACAGGTGCCGCCAGCGCTGCCGCAGCAGCTTCGATTCCGCCGCCGACGTCGTCGAGCATCAATCCCGACGGGATCGTCATGCTTCTGACGGTTGCGGCACCGCCAGTGGTCTGGTCCGCCAGCCGCTGGCGCAACGCGTGATAGACCATCTCGAACACCGCCCCGCCACGCCGGAAGCGCACCTCGGTCTTCATCGGATGAACATTAACGTCAACTTCTTCCGGCCGAAGTTCGAGAAAAAGCGCCACTGCCGGAAAACGTCCCTTTGGAATCAGCGTCTGGTAGGCTATCGCGATTGCCCGTGTGAGCATCCGATCGCGCACCACGCGCCGATTCACAAAAGTGAAGATCATCCGTGCGCTGGCGAACGATTCCTGGCTGGTCGCGCACAACCCCCAGGCCCGCATCCCGTGCTCATTCACGTCGAACGGCAGCATCTGGGCTGCCAGCTTGCTGCCAAACAATTGCCGCGCCCGCTCCAGCGCCGACGACGCCCGTGTTACTTCGAGCAGCTTGCGCCCATCGGCGTTCAAAGCGAACGCGATCGATAGATTCGCTAGCGCCAGGCGCTGGATTGTCTCGGCAACCGCAGCCTGCTCGGTTGCCACAGTCTTGAGGAATTTGAGCCGCGCCGGGGTGTTGAAGAAGAGTTCGCGGACTTCGATCGCGGTTCCCGGCGCGATCGCGCAGGCCGCCGCTGACTCGATTTCACCGCCATTAACACTCAGCTCCACACCTGCTTCGTCACCATGACGGCGGGTGCGCAAAGTCATCCGCCCGACGCTAGCGATTGCTGCCAGGGCCTCGCCGCGAAAGCCAAAAGTCCGAATCGCGCCGAGGTCGTCTGCCGCGCGGATTTTCGACGTGGCATGACGGCGCAAGGAGAGGATCGCATCTTCGCGGCTCATCCCGCAGCCATCATCGCTCACGGCGATCAAGTTTGAACCACCGCGCTCAATCCCGACATTGATCGATCGTGCACCCGCGTCGAGCGCATTCTCGGCCAGTTCTTTCACCGCCGACGCGGGCCGCTCAACCACCTCGCCAGCCGCAATCTGGCTGGCGACCTGTTCGGGCAATATATGGATTGCGCGATCAGCCATCGCCTGCTCACCCTTCCCTCCTCAATCCTCAAACAATGGACAGTTCAGCGTCTCGACTCAAGCCAGTACCGGCCACCGGCGCCGCCGGTTTGCCCACAGGTCCGCTGCCAGTAATCTTCGTCTGGGGCGCCTTCGCCGACCGGCCTGAACCCGCCCTTTAACTTGTCACGCAATCAGGCTAGAGTAGCTCGCTCACTTGCGCAGCGGAACCTGCGTATGGCAGCGCTTTTCCACAGAGAATGAGATTTTAATGCTTGAGGATATGGAATGAGACACTGCTCGGTATGCGGCAAAGGCCCGTCTGTGGGTAACAACGTGAGCCACGCGAACAATAAGACCAAGCGCCGCTGGAATCCCAATTTGCAGGAAGTCCGCGCACTAACTAAGACGGGCGCAGTCCAGCGAGCCCTCGTATGCACTCGCTGTATCCGCAGCGGAAAGATACGTAAGAGCGCCTGAATGCCTTAACGCAAGCGTCTAGAACAACGCGTTGAGCTTGTCTGAAGGGCGGGCAATTATTGCCTGCCCGCGGCGAATCACGATTGGCCGCTGCATCAATTCGGGATACTTCAGCAAAATCTCGATCACTGTATCCTTAGTAGTATAATCATCTGCATTGAGCTTCAGCTCCGCGAAACGTTTGTCCTTGCGCACCAAGTCAGCAACTGGCCCCGCTAGTATTGAGCTTATCGCTTCCAGCGTAGGCCGGCTCGGCGGCGTCTTAAGGTATTCGACCACCTCAAAGTCCGCGCCTCGGGCGTTCAGCAATTCGAGCGCACCGCGTGAATGGCTGCATTGCGGGTTGTGATAAATTGTTACGTCCGCCACCGCTTCCTCCTTGCATATCAACGTTCTCTGCTCCAGCGCTATTCGTAGCGCCTTAGCCACTCTGGCGCCAGATCTCCTCTGCCTCGCGCCTGCCGCGGCTGGTTGCACCGCTCCGCTCAAGGTTGTACAACCCCTGCGCCAGGTGGAAATTAGAAAGTGAATCCATCGGCAGCCAAAAACGCCGGACCGGGAGCAAGCCAAGAAACGTGAGAAGTGTCTTTCATTATCTGGATACGCTGCAAGCCCGCCGCCTGATCGCTCCAATCGCGGATCGAGCGCATAACCACCGGCTGCTCGATCGCCGCGGGCTGTGCGCGGTTATGCTCCTGCTCCTCGCCACGCTCTTTATGCTCGCTACCGCCGTTCCGTCGGCCTTTGCCATGCGCGTCGGAGGGACGCTGGTTTCCGCTAATGGTGAGCCGCTCAGCAGCCGCGACCTCCATTTCCAGAATTGCGTCACCGAGGATATCTACTTGTCTCCGACTCATGAGAACGGTTCTTTCGCCCAGCAGTTGCCCCCCGGATGCTACCAGTTGCGCGACGAGACCGGCGCTATCATCCTTCATCAGATTTACGTCACCAAATATGACGTCAACCTGGGCCCGGTCCGCGAGCCATCCCACGACTTTTTCGCTCAGATCTTCGAGCGGCAATCGATCTTTCCGACCCTGCTTACCAGTCCGGCGCCGTCTACCGCCTATGTCTACACTCGCGATTTAGCTGCCGGTTTGCTTCCTCCGAGTGCAGTAAAGGTTCCGGTGCCGAGCTCCGAAAGCGCATGGCTTAGGCTCGAAGCGCAGGCCAAATCAATCAATACGAATATCATGGCCCCGCCGCCAGTGACCGTGCTCAACTCGCCCAACGCGATGCGCAGTATGCCGAGTGGTAAAACCCCCCTCTTCAATGAGCCATCGCTTAATCCGCAGCAAGCGGTTTCAGCGCCTCCGCCCGGCACGCCGCACCCATCGCCCTACCAATAGATAGCGATTGCCTGCAAACCTGTTCAGGCCTGCAAGGCCATGCAGGCGCGAGTTTGCGCAGACATTTCATTAATGACTCCGAAGCTGTGAGGCTGCGAAGCCGCCGCCTTAAAAATCTCAAGAGGTATACTGTGAAGCAGCGGCGCAAGGCGCTGGCCTTGGCGAATCTTAGAAAACAGGCACTATTCAGACCAAGTAATCGCTGACGAAAACGCTCACGCCCTTGAGCATCGCCAGGATTTCGTCACGCGTCCCCTCGGCCGAGCCGGGGACTTCCGCCCCTTGCGCCAGTTTGATCCAGTCCGCCACCCGCTTCGAGACCATCGAGGGATAGACGCCGCCCTGCCACAGCTTCTGATTGATTACGGCCGCATCGTCCAAATCTTCACGAAACGGGATTTGGCGGCTGCGTGCATTGCGCCGTAACACGTCCTCAAGCACTGAACCCGCCACCGCCATCGCAGCCGTGAGATTGCCGCGCTCGGTCATCCGCCGCGCGATTGCGATCAGATCGTTGAAAATCTCCGCTGCGGCCAATTCCTCGACGCGTGCCACTCGTCCGAATGCGATATATTCGCGCACCGCCCGCAGTACCGCCCGCCCGCGCACGACTGCGCTTAAATAAGGGCTGTCACAACAGAACTCGTATTCGCGGGTATAAGCATTCTCGGCGCCTAGCGCCTCCTGCAGAAACACCACGCAGCCAATCCGCCATTCGCGAAAGAAGCCGGCCTCGACAAATTCCTGGCGTGACTCCGACTGGTATCTCGTATTCACCAGATCGCCGGCCTGCTCCAGCAGCGCCGCCAGCCGGTCCTTGACCCGGTCCAGATTTATTCCTGGATTAAGATTAGTGTTAGGCGCGTTCTCCATATCTCCACGCAGCTCGGTTTTTCTTGCTTGAAGGCACACAGATTCGCGAGGCGGATGGCTGGCTCCACTCGCAGCCGCACAAAGTTGCCCACAGGCCGAGCTTTTGCGAATTCGCCTGCTCGTTGCGCTGCCCTAACGTTCTCATCGCATCGCTCCGCTTGCGCCGCCTTAGCTTAAAGGCGGCGATACTCGCCGGGCAAGCTATTTCGATCCTCATGGTTGGCCAATCCTTGCCTGCGGTATAATTTGAGCATTCGATGCCGCCTTTGTGGCGGTGATCGGGCAGGTGCGAATTCCGTGCCGCGAATTCGGGTGACTTCAAGGAGCAACATTGGCGATGGCATCCTCTTTTACATCTGAGCTCAAACGCAAGACCATATCGGCGGAACAGGCAGCCGAAAACGTTAACTCCAGCAGCTGGATCGACTACGGCTTCGGCATCGCCCAGCCCGACCTGATCGATAAGGCACTCGCCGCCCGCGTCAACCGCCTCAAGGATGTAAAATTGCGCGGCACCCTTGCGCTGCGCCCCCGCGCCGTCGTCGAGGCCGACCCCGAAGCCCGCCATATCACCTATTTCTCCTGGTATTTTTCCGGCCTCGAGCGCCGCATGCACGACCGTGGCCTCTGCAGTCACATACCGATGAACTTTGGCGAAGCCCCCGATTACTATCGGCGTTTCATCGAGGCCGACGTTGCGATGTTCAAAGCCGCCCCGATGGACGAACACGGTTTTTTCAACTTCGGCGGCGCGATTAGCTACGAAAAAGCGCTGACTGAAAAAGCCCGCTGCGTCATCATCGAAACCGATGCCAGTACGCCCTACGTTTTCGGCGTCGAAAATGGCGTTCACATCAGCGACGTTGACTATGTAGTCGATGGCGGCATGGGCAGCATGCCGGAATTGAAAAATCCGCCGGCCGGCCCGGTCGAGCGCCGCGTCGCCGAATTGATCGCCGCCGAAATTGATAATGGCGCGTGTATTCAAATTGGTATCGGCGCAATGCCCAATGCAGTATGTGATTTGCTAGTCGATTCGCCAATCAAAGATCTTGGTGTGCATACTGAGATGTTTGTCGATTCACTAATGAATCTTTATCAGTCCGGCAAGGTAACCGGCGCACACAAAACCTTGAATCGTTTTCAAATGGCGTATTGCTTCGCGGCGGGTTCTGCCGAACTTTACCGCTTTCTTGATCACAATCAGGCGTGCTTCGGCGGCCCGGTTGACTATACTAACTTGCCTCACCGGATTATGCAGAATGACAAGGCAGTGGCTATCTGCAATGCTGCCCAGATCGATCTTACGGGCCAGGTCTGTGCGGAAACCGCCGGCGTCCGCCAGATCAGCGGCACCGGAGGCCAGCTCCAGTTCATCCGCGGCGCCTACGCCTCACGCGGTGGCAAAGCCTTTATCTGCATGTCGTCCACTTACGAGCGCAAGGGCCACCGCGCCAGCCGCATCGTCGCGCGCATCATGGAGGGTAATGTCGTTACAACTCCCCGTACCGACGTGATGTACGTCGTTACTGAGTTCGGCCTGGTTAACCTCAAGGGCAAATCCGTACCGGAACGTGCCGCCGCCCTGATTAGTATTGCTCATCCCGACTTTCGCGATGAACTCGAACGCACCGCGCGCGAATACAATCTGCTGCCGCGCAAGTCATTTTGAACTGAAAATTACGCGATATCTGTTAATTTATTGACTATGAATTATAGTCAGTAGCAGCCCGCCTCACTTGGCTGACGCGTGCGATGCGCTGACATCTCCATCCGTCCCGCCATCAGCCGGGGTACCCGCAAAGCGATAAATGAGTTCGTCTGGCCGTACATACCCCAGTTCCTGATGAATCAGGCGCTGCAGATAGGCGTCGTCAGAGCGGAGCCGTCCAATGTTCTCTCTTCGTTGAGCATTCTCATTTTGCAAACGATCACGGGCCTGCTCTAGCTCAATGCGGTCGCGCTTTAGTGCTGTCAAGTCCGGCAGTCCCAGAGGACCGGTCAGGCAGTCCAGCCCAATAAGGATCAGGACTATAAGCAGGATTAGATTCAAGGCCGTCGAACCCGCTGCTAAACTTAATTTCGCCATATGTTTGAATGCAAGCCCGGCTGATCATCAGATACAAGCGCGGCTTATGTGTGAACGTAATTCTACTTCCGGGAAAGCTACTGAAAGCTTAGGCTTCCTCAATTTTAGAATTTCTTTATAAAAATAGACAAAAGCCCTTGAATCCGCCATAACGCATTTCTATAATGCCGGAAACTGATGGGCCAGTGACCCATCCGAAATTTCGGCGCTCGCCCAGCAGCAGCGACCGCAAAGGAGGATACCTTATGCCAGTAACGAAGAAGCCCGGTACCAAAACAGCCAAGTCAAAACCGAAGCTGAAGAGCACCATGGCGAAGAAAAAGGCGACGAAAAAGCCCGTCAAAAAGAAGTAGTCTTTCACGTCAATCTGGCCACTTGGCCTAAACCCCTCGTGGCCTTCTGAACCTAAGCCGGGCTGGATGCTGGGCCGAGCCGAGGCTTGAAGCCTCGTTCGACAGAGAGAGCCCCCTGTTTCAGGGGGCTTTTTCTTTGCCGTGACAGGCAACCGCCAATGATTCACGTTGGTGGCCTCACCCTTTGCCCACGTTTCCCCATCTCAGCCCAAATTGCCCGGCGCTCGCCGCTATTTGCGCTCGATCTTGTCGCCGAACGATCTAAATCATTCCCGGCGGCTTCTATCGCGACACTCTGACTGGCCCGCCGACGCCAAGAGCAGGCCAAAGATGGCTTTAGCCGCGTCTCACGGATTTGGATTTTGTGCACAAAACTGCATAATAGAACCCTGTAAAGCAAGTCTTATCATCATGGGGAAATCCAGCGCAGGATTGTGTCTCGATGCGTAAGCTTATCTTCTTCGCCGTCCTCGCAATCGTCGCCGCCGCTCTGCCTGATCGTACCCTCGAGGCCCAGGTGTGTGATCAGGGCACTGACCTCGCGCGCCCCATCGAGCTTGGCTCCGCTGGTGGCAACATCAACCTGTCCCAAACCAATAGCCAAGGGATCGTGACTGGATGCTGTTCGGGTACGCTCGGCGCATTGGTCCAAGGACCTGGCGGTAAGTATATCCTCAGCAACAATCACGTCCTCGCCCGCGTTAATCTCGGCAAGCCCGGCGAGGGTATTATCCAACCCGGCCTAATCCAGTTCGGCTGCCCAGACTCGCCACCAACGGAAGACATCGTAGCCCATCTCAGCGCTGCCGCGCATATCAATTTCGCCGCCAACGGGAAGAATCAAATCGACGCCGCCATTGCTCATATCGTGTCGGGCGACGTCAGTCCCGACATCCTCAACATCGGCCCGATAAGCAATAAAGTTGCGCCCGCCGTGATAAATATGGCGGTGCAAAAGATGGGCGCCACGACCTGCCTCACCCAGGGTATCGTTCAAAGCATCAACGTCGATGCCATCGGGTCTAACGGAGTAGAGTACACGGACGAATGTAACAGTGCTTCAGGCACGGCGAATTTCGTCGATCAGATCGTTGTGAAGCCAAGCAGCGGTGTCTTTACCGCGCCTGGTGATTCCGGATCGCTGGTGGTTACCACTGGTGCCTGTCCGCGTCCGGTCGGCCTACTTTTCGCTAGTGACGCGAGCGGCAACGCCTACGTGAATCCCATTCGCAAGGTTCTGAATCATTTCGGGGTGTCATTTGTGGCCGGCTGTACCGCCGCAAGCACCGCTGCCAACGCTGATACCGCCGCCACTGGCGATTCCGTCTCTGGTGACAGCGCCGATAGTGAGGCCGCCGGCTTCATGCGGATTTCAGGCATCAGCCTCGACGCCGTCAACTACGCTACGGCCATCAAAGCCCGCCATGAGAAAGATCTGTTTGCCGTGCCTGGTGTCGCCGCGGTCGGCATCGGCGCCTCCGAGGAGCCGGGTGTGCCGAGCATCGACGTTTATGTCACAGAAGACTCGCCGGCCTTGCGCGCCGCAATACCAGATAACCTCGAAGGCGCTCCCGTCAAGGTGATTGTGGGTGGCCCCATTCACGCCCTCTAACCCGCGGTATTCTGCCCTTTGCGCAGTTAGGCGAATTGCACGCCCGTGACCCATCTGCTACTTACAGACATGGCACTGCCGGATCATACTCCGGATCAATCTTTGAGCTGAAAGCCCGCAGGAAAACTGCGGGCTTTGTCATATCAGGAGCAATCGATGCCGTTTCAGGAGCTTCGCGAAGGTCTCACATTTGACGACGTGTTGTTGCTGCCGCAGCTTTCCGATCGGCTGCCCTCGCAATGTGATGTCAGCACCGCGCTCAGCCCGCGCATCCGCCTGCGTATCCCGATCGTTTCGAGTCCAATGGATACTGTGACCGAGTCGCGCACCGCCATCGCGATCGCTCAGCTCGGCGGCCTTGGGTTCATCCACCGCAATCTTTCCATCGAGGCACAGGCCGCGGAAGTCGCAGCCGTCAAAAAATACGAAAGCGGGATGATTGCCGATCCGGTCATCGTCCATCCTGAACAGCCTATCGACGACGCGCTCGCGATCATGAGGCGTCATGGGATCTCCGGCCTGCCGGTAGTCGCCAATGAGCGTTTGGTCGGAATTCTGACTAATCGCGATCTGCGCTTCGAGCGCCGTCTTGATCGCCCCGTGCGCGAAGTCATGACCACTCGCGTGATCACTGCGCGTCCCGGTATCAGTCTTGATGAGGCGAAAGAGATCCTTCAGGCCCATCGCATAGAAAAGCTCCCGCTGATCGACGAGCATAACCGGCTGCGCGGATTGATTACCGTCAAGGACATGGATAAGGCGACACGCCATCCCTTTTCCAGCAAGGATCGCATGGGCCGCCTGCGAGTCGGCGCCGCAATCGGGGTTGGTCCCGAACGTGAAGAACGCGCCGCCGCGCTGGCGAAGGCTGGCGTTGATATCCTCTGTATCGATACGGCCCACGGCCATTCCTGCAACGTCATTGATGCGCTCAAGGCGACGCGCAGCGAATGGCCCGAAATCGATATAATGGCTGGCAGCGTCGCGACCAGCGAAGGCGCAAAGGCCCTTCTTGACGCAGGAGCCGATGCGCTGCGTGTCGGAATGGGGCCCGGCTCAATCTGCACGACCCGTATCGTCTCGGGCGTTGGAGTGCCGCAAATCACTGCCGTGATGGATTGTGCCGCGGCCGCTCAGCCGCGCAACATCCCAGTGATCGCGGACGGCGGTATCCGCTTTTCCGGCGATATCACCAAGGCGCTCGCCGCCGGAGCCTCCAGCGTGATGATCGGCTCGCTCTTCGCCGGTACCGAAGAAAGTCCCGGCGAGACCATTCTTTATCAGGGACGGACTTATAAGCTTTATCGCGGGATGGGCTCGCTGGGCGCGATGAGTGATCGGGTGCGCGACCGCTACGGTCTTAGCGACGTGCCCGAGGGCAAGCTGGTCCCTGAGGGTATCGAAGGACGCGTGCCCCATCGCGGCGCGCTTGCCTCCAACCTCGAACAGCTAATCGGTGGCCTGCAGGCCGGGATGGGCTATGTCGGCGCTGCGAATCTCACTGAATTGCGCAGGCTTGCGAAATTTATCCGCGTCAGTGACGCTGGCCAGCGCGAGAGCCACGTTCACGATGTCTTCATCACCAAGGAACCGCCCAACTATCGCCCATAGCCTTCATCCACAGCGTCAGCCCCTCGAACGGCAGGCGGCCTCGTGTCAGAATCTGGAATCCCACTCGGCCGATTACTCTTGTGCAGCGGGTAAGGCGAGCCGAATGCGGTAATGGCTGATGGGCGGGGAGTCTGGTGATGGCGATGGCGCGTACAAGAAAGCTTCGTATAGGTGTGCTTTTCGGCGGACGTTCCGGCGAACATGAAATCTCGCTGCGCTCTGCTCTTACTGTCATGTCCGCGATGGATCCTCGCCGCTACGAAATCGTGCCTATCGGTATCCACCGTGACGGGCGATGGTTCCTGCAAGGCGACGCGCTCCAGATGCTGGCCAAAGCAACGCCCGGCCTCGGCGCTCTCCGGCACGGCGGTGCACCGGTCAGCCTGCTGCCCTACCCAGACAGCCGCGCTCTCGTTAGCACGCCTTCACGTAATCGTCATCCAATGAATGGTCACAAGCCACCGCCGTTGCCCGGCCCGCTTGACGCCGTCTTTCCCGTGCTGCACGGCACGTTCGGCGAGGATGGCACCGTTCAGGGACTGCTTGATCTGGCCGGTATTCCGTATGTCGGGGCAGGCGTGCTCGGTTCGGCCATCGGAATGGACAAAGATGCACAGAAACGGCTTCTCGCCAGCGCAGGCATTCCAGTCGTTCGTTATTTCGCTTTGGCGAGCAGCGATTATCAGCGCAAGCCAGCGCTCGCACGCCGCTACGCCAATGAATTAGGCTATCCGGTCTTCGTCAAGCCCAACGCGCTCGGCTCTTCTATCGGCATCAGCCGCGTGAGGAGCGCCCGTAAGCTCCCATCG
>DATJUF010000124.1:0-8600 GCA_035502655.1 Binataceae bacterium (SeqCode) | reverse complement strand
TAGAGTTAGGTTCATTATCAAAGTCCGTTGACAATGGCGCTCTGATTTAAGAATTAGCGCGGCTTTCCGGTCTGCTGAAAAGCAGACTGGACGCCAGTTGCGCGGTGCCATAGCTGGCTCGAATAGCCTTGCTTGAAGGCTAGCGCAGAAACGGTCTTGTGTAATGAGCTGGAAAGGACAGTTCCTGTGGAGCGTCAATCGACTGCTGCGCAGACTAGACCTGCAGATCGTTCGCCATAGCGAGGTTTGGCGCCCCACCGCCCATCTCGGCCCCGAGCCGCCTCAAGATGCACCGACTTTAAGCACCGAATCGCCTTTTCTGAGAGTCTTTTCTGGCAGCGGCGTCGATTTGCGCGACAGCTTCGATTTTGCGGTGGTCATGTCGACCACGCTGCGCCCCACGATCCATAGGGCGCTTAGGTCAATTTTTAGCCAGGAGTTCGACGGCCGGGTGCAGGTGTTAATCGGCGTCGATGTGCCGCTCGGTTCGGGTGAGGCGCTGGAGGAGACCTGTCGTGCGGTACCGGAACGGCAGTGTGTGTTCTGCTTTTATCCCGGTTACTCTAGTGCAACCCGCCACGGCGGGCAGCATGGGGCCCGTGATGGAGGTGCTCTACGAACGGTGCTCAGCTATCTGGCCAACAGCCGCTTCGTAGCCTATCTCGACGACGACAACTGGTGGTCCGCTGATCACCTCGCATCGATGCGGCAGGCGTTGAACAGCGCGGAGTGGGCCTATTCCTTGCGCTGGTTCGTGCATCCGGATTCGAGTCGTCCGATCTGCAAGGACGAATGGGAGTCTGTAGGTCCTGGCCGCGGAGAGTTCAAGCACTTCGGAGGCTGGGTCGATCCCAACTGCCTCGCGATCAACAAGCAGGTCTGCGAAGCGGTCTTGCCGTGGTGGTCTGTCCCGGTACACAACTCGCTTCAGGCGATGGACTCCGACCGTAACATATTCCGCATCCTGAGCCGCGAGTTCAACGGACACCCTACCGGGCGTTATTCGGTTTTTTACAGAATCAGTGAGACAGACGGACAGCATAAGGCACGGATGCGCCAGATCGGGGCGGAACGGTACGCCGCCGCGGCACGTCCATCCGCCGAACCGGGATTGGAAGAAGCAAGAGCAGCGCCGAGCGGCTCTTAAAGTAGATTGAAGGCAATGGTTAAGGCTCAAGGTCTTCGGGAGCTTGGAGTTGTCTAATGAGATGGACGGGACAGTTCGCCCATATTGCCAATCGATTGCTTCGCTCAGTCGACATCCAGGTCGTTCGCCACAGTAGTATTTGGCGACCGACCGCTCCCCTCCTCGCTCGTCAGCCCCCTCCGGGCGTTTCGACTTTGGGCAGCGAAACACCATTTCTGAAGGTATTCCAAGGCGGTGGTGTGGATTTGCGTGAGAGCTTCGACTTTGCAGTGGTCATGCCGACCATGCTGCGGTCCACCATCCATCGGGCGCTAAGATCTATTTTTCGCCAGCAATTCGACGGCAGTGTACAGGTGTTGGTTGGAGTAGATGTGCCGCTAGGCTCGCGGGTTGCGCTTGAGGAGATCTGTCGCGAGGTACCGGAACGGCAGTGCGTGTTTTGCTTTTATCCCGGATATTCGACTGCACGCCGCCATGGCGGACAGCATTCGGACGCGTGTGGAGGATCATTGCGAACTGTTCTCAGCTATCTGGCCAACAGCCGGTACGTGGCGTATCTCGACGACGACAACTGGTGGTCGAGCGATCACCTCGCGTCGATGAGTCAGGCGCTGAACAGTGCGGAGTGGGCCTATTCGGGGCGCTGGTGGGTGCATCCGCATTCGGGCCGCCCGATTTGCAAGGACGAATGGGAATCCATCGGGCCCGGCCGAGGAATATTTCGCCAATATGGCGGCTTGGTCGATGCGAACTGCATCGCGATCAACAAGCAGGTCTGCGAAGCCGTTCTGCGGTGGTGGGCAATCCCAGTGCGCGTATCGCAGACGATGACCAACTCCGACACTAACGTGTTCAAAAACTTGAGCCACGAATTCAAGGGGAGTTTTACTGGGCACTATTCGGTTTTCTATACCGTCAACGAGTCGGACGGAGGGCACGAGGACCGAGTACGGCTGATTGGGGCGGAACAATACGCCGCCGCGGCACGTTCGGCGAGCGAACTGGAAGCGGAGAAAGCTGGACCGGGAACATCCGCTGCGTAGAACGAGCCGATTCGCATAATTCACCATACTTCCCTTTCGGCTTGGCGAGGAGACTCATGGCTAGTATTCCCTACGATGATGACTTTTATTCAGTCGTCGGAGATCGCTCCCTGGAGTCCGCCAGAATTATCGTGCCGGTTGTTCTGCGGCTGGCTGCAATCAGGAGTGTTATCGATGTTGGCTGCGGGCACGGAGAATGGCTGCGAGCGTTCAGCGAGAATGGGATTCCGCTGGTACGAGGAGTTGATGGCGATTGGATAGATCCGTTGAAACTGCTTGTCCCGTCTGACTGTTTCACGCCGGTCGATTTATCAAAACCTCTTGATCTTAGTGATCGGTACGACCTAGCGGTATGTCTCGAAGTCGCTGAGCATTTGGATCCTCGATCGGGCAGCGAACTGATCGGTGCTCTGACAAACCTGGCTCCGCTGATTTTGTTTTCCGCTGCAGTGCCGGGGCAGGGCGGAACTCATCACGTCAATGAGCAGTGGCCGGGTTATTGGCGAAGGATTTTCAAGGAGCGAGGTTTCAAGATGCTTGACCCGATTCGGCCTCTTATTCGCGAAGACCGCCGAATTGACTGGTGGTATCGACAGAACATCGCAATGTTTGGAAACGAGGCCGCGATTTCGACCAATCCAGCGCTGTGGGGCATCTCGAATGACGACAAAGGACTCGAATGGATACATGTAAATACGCTATTCCCTCCCGAACCTGGGCTCCGGCATCTCCTCGCAGAGATTCGCAACCTCCTCCCCCAAGTGAGGCCTGTTCTGGGCAAAGCTATCCGCAAGAGGCTTAACTTTAGTGCAGCGTCCATCCCGCGGTCTAGCCGAGATTAAAGCGCCGACAGCTAAAGGACCTGCCGTCAAATACTAGCCTGATCGTGCTGGTATCCTCCGATGTCAGTCTCGCCGCGAACCCAATTCGCGGCAAGGCTGCCCAACACTCTAGTATCTCCGGCTTCGAAAGCCGGCGAGGTTACTTGGAAAGAGACGTACGTACGCAACAATATTTGCTACCTGATATGGGGTAAGGTCTGTGTAGGCCGGCATACCAGTAATAGGAACGCACTCGCTCCTATACGGCCAACTACCCCTCGCCCGGGTTCCTCCAATCGGCAAGGAAGCGCATGGCGTGGCAGACCCTGGGGGCTCTGAGTCGTATGAACGGCTTAGTATATCCCGCATACGGGGCGGATCGGTTTATCCGGGAGGCGATTCTCCATCGTATCGGCGATCCACTGTGAACGGGGTGAAAAACAAGACTGGAGGTTCGTAATTTACAGTCGACAATCCGAGTCGTTTTGCAAGCTTCGCCGCCGTTATTAAAGTACTCGATGGGCAACGCCTTAGCGAATTGGCCGGACCGGCGAACTTCGTGTATCGGAGAAAGATTTTCGTATTGCAGCACGCTCTACGAAATTATGGCCCTTCGGTTGTCGTGGATAGCGAAACCTATTTCCTCAAATCACCACGAAAATTATTCAAGAGGATCTCGCCCGGCAATTCCATTATGCATCTGCGTGGAGGGTGGCTAGGGCCCGGGCTAGCGCGGTACCTTGAAGTAGGCTCGCTGTGTCATAGCTTGTGTGCGGCGCTGTTTCAAGTCTGCGGCCAGTCGTGTGAATTTACTGCGAATTAGCTTAATTGGAATTCCGGAGTCGATGGAATTGATCCGGCTGACGAGAATTTGTTTGACCTAGTCGTAGCAATCCATCAGCGACCACCAAGTTTGCTGAGCGAGCAATTCGCCTTCGGGCAAGTTCTACAAGAAGTTCGCGGATAAGTGATTTCGATACGTAAAACGGCCCATTTCGATGCTCCAACATGGAGTGAACCCCATCAGTTAGACAGTTAGCGGCGGATAGATTGGACCAGCCGGCTCGGCTTGTAGGAGAGTTGAGCATGGCACGGCATCGAAGGTTCAGCCTGGCGTTCAAGCAGCAGGTAGTCCTGGACTTTCTTGAGAAGCGGCTGGGACTGCGGGAGCTGTCACGCACACATCATCGACCTATGCGAGGAATTCCCCCGCTATGGCTATCGGCGCGTGACGCAGCAGCTATGGGCTGATGGAATACTGATTAATCAAAAAAAGGTTGCACGCATCATGCGGGAAAATAGCTTGCAGGTGCGGCCTTTGCGCCGCTTCGTGCGGACTACGGATAGCGATCATGATAGTCCGATATTTCCTAATCTGGCCGCGGCCTTCAGCACGGCTGGACCTAATCAGTTATGGGTGGCCGATCTCACTTACGTCGCGATCGCGGTGCGCTTCGTCTTCGTCGCGGCGATTCTTGATGCCTGGTCGCGGCGGGTGGCCGGTTATGCAATTTCGCGCCGTCTCGATACGCGTGTAACCTTGGCTGGTGATTTTGTTGGAGTTGACAGTCGCGCGAATTTCATCGCAAAATTTTAATGCGAGAAATCGAATCTTGACGGTTGGATTGGCGGTGTGCTTAGCGGCGGGTGCGCTATGAGCCTCGCGGGGATATTCAGCGTTCGATCACTTAGCGTCAGCGCTGTGCCTGCGCCCCGAGAGTCTTATGACGATTATCTCTAGTTCCGATCCTCACACTCTCTATTGTGACGCGAGAAAACCTTACGCGACAGAGTGACAACTGTTGGTGGCGCTATTGCTTCGGTGGCTGACTGGAAGGAGCTTGACGCTAAATGGAGCGAGGTTCTGGCAAATGCCGACTTGAAATATTTCCATATGAAGAAGTTCGCTCATAGTGTCGGTCCATTCGCTAATGGATGGAAGGACAATGAAGATCGGCGCCAAGATGTAATTAAGGAAGACTACGGAAAAGAGCCAATCTTTCGACCAAAATTCCGGGCAAATCAGGTAAACCTCTAAAGGTTGCGGCAGGCCCAGTCGTACCAACTATACCCTTACAAATAGCTGATTTCGCCGCTTACGAAGTTGGTAAAGTCAATGGTATTCTTGATATGGAAGAAACTAAATTGTTTGAGCGATTTAGAACTTCTTTCAGGCTCATCAGTAACATCCCTCACAAATGGAAAGGATTGAGCGAGATGGAGGTACGTACAGAAGCCCATCGGAGAAGATAAGGGCCGCTGATCGAATCGCTGAATCGTCCGATGCTTTCTCCGCCATATGCAGCACGAGAGCAAAAGCAAAGAACCGCCCATGACGGAACCGGCAAACAGTTTTAGCAAGATTGTTAACGCTGCTTTCAATTCATTCGTTTCCTCGCTTATATCCACCAACATAGCCCAAAGGCGAGCACGTTCAGCGCGTTCTTCATCGTCCAGATGAGACAACGTTGAACCCGCCTCTTGAGGCTAATTCTATTGCTCGTCTCTCATTGGCGTCCTCAACCCAAAAGGAGCCGTACCCCAAGTCGCCTATTGAAGCGAAACACCCTATCTTATGAGGTTTTAGATACTCTGCGCAGTCAATTAATTCTTTAGACGTTTCCTTACCATCTCCCGGTAAAATGTATATCTGTTCCATTCAATTCTCTCCGTAGTCTAGCTCTAAGCGAGAATAGCGATTTACTCCCTGATAGGCACGCCGAAATACGCCAAAAGCCTTCATTAACCAGAGAACAGTCCGCGCCTGTATCGGAAGGCGCAACGCGTAGACGACCAGATTCACTTAGGCGGTAGAGTCCGTACCGCCTTTTCGAGCAGCTTGTCGAATTTCCCCAGATCGAAATTCCGCAATTCCTCGCGGAGCTTTTCGTCGGCCTCGCGCTGCTTTTCGGTGATCGGCTTTTTCGGCTTCGATGGCTTTTTCGTCACTGCGGTATTTTAACGCCGCAACGGTAATTCGGCTAGTCACCGCACATTTCCACCATCATCGCGAAGGCATCGGTGTGATAGCGGGTATTATGACGGAATGAAAACTCGTTCGGGAAGAGCGGCAGATAGTCAGTTGAGACTTTATGATAGGTGCTAACCACGTCACGCTAGAGCAGCGACCAGAACGATTCGATATTGTTGGTATGGGCGTTGCCGCGCGCGTATTCGCCGCGTCCGTGATGGATGGTGTGTGCTCGGCATGATCGCCGAACGTATGGCTGTAGGCCGGATTCTCATCAGTCATAACCAGCGAGACGCGCTCTTTTATTCCAGTGGCGATTGCGATCCTTGCCGCCGATGTAAGTTTCGTCCATGTCGACAGGATCGTTGCCGGAAATGTCGAAAGCGCCACCGCGCATGGCGGCGCGCCAGCGATGGCAGATATACCAAGCTGTGCGCCTGTCCGTGCCTGAATCCTCGCCGAATACAAGGCGGCGGATTTGCAGCGAGCTAATACCCTTCTTCGCGGTCAGCATCAGGTAGCCGATCTTGAACCAGATCCGCAGCGAGATTTCAGTGTCCTCGAAGATCGTCGCTTTAGTTACCGAAAAGCGATAGCCCCTGCGGCCGCCGCAGTCAGGATCGCAGCAAGTCCAGTGATAGGGCCGCGCCTTGAGCGCATAGACTTTTTCTTTCCGCTTGCAGCGCGGGCAGCGCACGCCATCCGGCCAGCGCTTGCTGATGATGTAGTCCTTGCAGGCTTCTTCGGTCGGAAACTGACTCTCAAATAGCGCCAGTGTTTTCATGCATCAGATATTGGTGCTGATTGTAATGACTGTCAATTTCAACAAAATCGCCCCTTGGCCGCGCTTCACGCCGCAGTGGCGGCACGCCAGCCGCCGCCAGGGTGTATCCACCACTCCGATCGCGGGGGCCAGTACGCCACTGATTTATATCGCCAGTCTTTGGCCGATTATGGCTTGCGCAGATCTATGGGCCGGCGGGGCAATCCTTGCTATAATGCCAAAGCGAAAGTTTCATCAAGACGCTCAAATGCGAGCATGTCTACTTGAACGAATATCGCAGTTACGAGGAGGTCGCTGAACACCTTCCGGAGTTCATCGATCAGGTTTATAACGCACGCCGATTGCACTCGGCTTTGGGCTATTTGGCGCCAGTGCAATTTGAGGAGCGGTACACCCGGCAGCTGGCCCAATCTACTGCCTGATATCTGTCCAGCCAAAAGGGGCTCATTCTAATGCTGTGCAATAATTGGGTCCACCTCCGCTCGAATCGCCTGAGTCAACGAGAATAACCATTGAAGGAGCAACTCATGGATTTTACCCAGAGAGTCTTGAGCGCGTACGGACGAATCGACGAGCCGAGATTAAGATCCATTGTGTCAGTTTTAATCAAACATCTGCATGCCTGTGTGGACGAGATTCGGCCTAACGACCAGGAATTCGAGTTTGCTTGGGACTTTATGGGACGGATGGCGGCGTGCACAGGTCCTGAACGAAATGAGTTTCTGTTGCTGGCCGACGTACTCGGAGTTAGTCAGCTGGTCGAATCTCTCAATCACGATAAGCCCGGCCAGCCTGTTGGATTCGCGCTTGTTGGGCCTTTCCTCCGGGCCAATGCACCGTTTCGCGAAAGAGGAGCGGCCGACATGAGCGACAGTACTCCGGGAGCGCGTGTCCGGATTTCGGGAAAGGTATATGACTTCGACACTAACGCTCCCATCGAGGGCGCAATTCTCGATACCTGGCAAGCTGCCTCGAATGGGCTGTACGAAAACCAGGATAAGAATCAACCTGATTATAATCTCAGAGGCCGCTACAAATCCGACCGCAACGGCACATTCGATCTGGTCGCGCTGATGCCAACGGCGTATCCGGTCCCGACTGACGGGCCGGTTGGTGAGCTTTTGCGTGCCGCCAAAAGACCGCCCGACCGGCCAGCTCACATTCACTTCATCGTCTCGACCCCCGGTTACGACACGCTGGTCACGCAAATCTTTGTCAAGGGCGATAAGCAAATCGAAGAAGATGTCGTGTTCACCGCTGATGAGAAAATGATCGGCGAATTCCAAAAGCATGGTGACGGTTTTACGCTCAGCTATGACTTTCCTCTCCGGCGTGGCACCTCGACGATACCTAAGGCCCCTATTCCCTCTTAAGGAGACATTCTTATGGGAGAAATAGCGAACCGATTCGTCGGCACTTGGCGCCTAGTCCACTCGATTAGCATCAGCACTAACGGCGAAAAGGAATATCCCTTTGGCAGCGATGCTATCGGATATATTTATTACAGCACGACCGGAGTCATGGCGGTGCAGATAAGCCGGCGGGCCCGCAAGCCCGTGACGGATCCGTCGAATTTAGTGCATGAATACCTGGCGTACTTCGGCCATTATGAGATCGACACCCAGCGGGAAGTTGTCCGCCATCTCCTAGAAGGCGAACTCTTTCCGGGCGTTCACGGTGAGATCCTCGAGAGGCGATACCGCTTCGAAGAGGATTTACTGTCACTTAAACCCCTCGATGGGACTAATCGAGAGATTCTGTGGCAGCGGGTCCCAAATCGTTGAGTGCCATTTTTCGAGCCCTGCGGAGTTAGCCGATGCGCGCACTACAATTC
>DATJUF010000123.1:0-12796 GCA_035502655.1 Binataceae bacterium (SeqCode) | reverse complement strand
AATGCCAGAATTCGACTTAGTGGTAAAGAACGGGATGATCGTGGACGGGACTTTGGCGCCGCGCTACCGCGACGACATCGGGGTGAAGAACGGGCGGATCGCGAAGATTGGGCGGATCATGCCGCACGAGGCGGCGCGGGTGGTGGAGGCCGACGGGCTGATCGTGGCGCCGGGCTTCATCGACCTGCATACCCATTATGACGCACAGATTTTCTGGGACCCGTACCTGACGATTTCGGGCTGGCACGGCATCACCTCGGTGGTGATCGGCAATTGCGGCTTCGGCTTCGCCCCGGTCAAGCCGGGCGAGCACGACCGTGCGATGCGCACGATGGTGCGGACCGAGGCGATTCCTTTGGCCTCGATGCAGGCGGCGATGAAGTTTGACTGGGAGAGCTATCCGCAGTTCATGGACGCGCTCGACCGCCAGCCCAAGGGCATCAACCTGCTGCCCTACATGCCGATGAATCCGCTGCTCGGCTACGTGATGGGCATCGACGAATCGAAGACCGGGCGCATGCCGACCGAGCACGAGCATGCCGAGATGCGCCGCCTGCTGAACGAGGCGATGGACGCGGGCGCCTGCGGCTGGTCGGCGCAGCGGCTGGTGCCGGACGGGCCGTCGTCGGTGCAGCGCGACTATGACGGCTCGCCGATGAACACCGACGTGATGCATGACGAGACCTGCATCGAGATGGCGCGGGTTTTGGGCGAGCGCGGCGAGGGCTTCCAGGAGCTGACGCTGTCGAGCTGGGATCCGAAGAAGGACGCGCAGCATTTCGAATTGCTGGCGGAAATCAGCGGGCGCCCGATCATGTTCGAGGCGGTAGCGACCCAGGACCGCTTCCCGCACCGTCATCGCAATACCCTGAAGTGGCTCGAGCGCTGCCGCCAGAAGGGGCTTAGAGTCTACGGCCAGGGGGTCACGACTGACGCTGGCTTGAGCTTCACCTTCGAGGACTGGAACCTGTTCGACGACTCCGACGCCTGGCGCGAGGCGACCACCGGCACGGTGGCGGAGCGGCGCGAGAAGCTGGGCGACCCGCGCCGGCGCGAGGCGCTCAAGGCGCAGATGCCGCGCGAGAGCCTGATCACCAGCTACTTCGACGAGATCATCATCACCGACGTGATGAAGGCAGAGAACAAGCATCTGGAAGGCCTGACCCTGCGCAAGGCGGCGGCGCAAACCGGCAAGCATCCGGTGGACGTGATGCTCGACCTGGCGGCCTCCGAAGAGTTGAAGACCGAGTTCTTTGCGCCGGCGGTGAACCAGGACATGAACCTGATGAAGGAGCTGATCGACACGCCGCATATCGCCTTTGGCGTGTCCGACGGCGGCGCCCACACCAAGTTCCTGACCGCCGGGCGCTTCCCGACCGAGGGCATCACCAAGTATGTGCGCGAGAAGGGCTGGCTGACGCT
This sequence comes from Binataceae bacterium (SeqCode), assembly GCA_035502655.1. Taxonomy (GTDB): domain Bacteria; phylum Desulfobacterota; class Binatia; order Binatales; family Binataceae; genus DATJUF01. The sequence continues at coordinate 11,374 of DATJUF010000123.1, read as the reverse complement.
GGAGCAGATTCACTGGCGGCTGAGTGCGCTGCCGGCCTTCTGCGGCGGCTTCAAGGACCGCGGCTTTTTGCGCGAGGGCGCGGCGGCCGATATCGTGGTCTACGATTTCGACAAGCTGGCGGTGCGGCCGATCGAAATCCTGCACGACCTGCCGGGCAACGAATGGCGGCGGGTGCAGAAGGCCGACGGCTACAAGTACACGATTGTCAACGGCGAGGTCACCTTCGAGGGCGAGCGCTGCACCGGCGCGACTCCGGGCCGGGTGCTGCGCCACGGCCTCGGCGCCTGAGCGGGTACGATTAGTCGGGCTTATGCCTGATTAACCAAAGCGTACGCCAGTTAGCCCAATGGGGCGTTCCGCCATCGGACCGCCCCATTTTATTTATCGGCCCGCCACTCATCCGCAACCGTCCGCTAGCCTGCTTGCAAACGGCGGAGGAGGGCACAATCCACCCGTTGACATGAACGAAAGAAAAGCGAAAACTGTCGCCTGATGGCAGTGGCAGTCACAGCGCAATCTTCTTCATTCACCGCTATCTCTGTTCATCAAAGCGGCAATAATTTAAGTAATGCTTTAGATTTTTACCAACGTGCGTGGAACGGAGTTCTTCGTGGCCGCGAGTTGACTCGTAAAACCAGCCGCCTCGGCTCCAATGTTCCGCAGGTTGATCAGCTTATCGGTGGCGGGATCGCCCGCGGCCGTATCAGCGAGTTGACTGGAAACGCCGGCAAGACTTCATTAGCCGCTGCCTTTGCGGCCAATGCCGTGCGCCGTGGCGAAGTGGTGGCATGGCTCGACTTGGAAGGCAGTTTCGATCCGGCCAGCATGACGGCGGCTGGTGTCGATTTGGCGCGAATACTGTGGGCCTCGCCAGCACTTATAGAAAAAGGACGCCGAGGGGCGCGTCCGATCCGATTTAAGGCGGCTACGGCTCGCATGGATGCGAACGGTGACGCTCCATGCCAGCGATCGCATGAGGCTCGTGACAGGCCCGAACGGGCGATGCTCAAGGCGGCCGAATGGCTGATGGCGGCGGGCGGCTTTGGCCTCGTCGTAATTGATTTTGGTGCGTTGCGATGGCCGCTCAGGGCCAGTGCGGCGATGCGGCTGGCGCGTGGTGCGGAGCAAAGCGGAGCCGCCGTGATCATCCTGAGCGCACGCCGGATGTGCGGGACTTTTGCCGCTTTAAGCTTGGTTTTCGGTAATTGCCGTGCGAGTTTCAGCCGGACGTGCTCTGGCGCACCATTGCTGTTCGAGGGCTTCTTGGCGGATTTGCGGGTGGCACGCAACAAGCTTGGTGGATCGCATGGCGCAATCACCTGGAAGCTGACGGCCGATCCTTATGCGACTGGCGATTCCGAAGCGGCTGAACAGTTCAGTGAATCCATGCCACCAGCGATGATCACAGATGATATCCGTGCCGTTTCATGAACGGACTAAATCAAAGTTCGAGGGCGCTGGCAGTTCCGACAATAGTTTTGGTGCCGTCGGCCTTTTCAGTCCAGACTTCGACTTCCGCACGCGTGCGATCGCCCTCGCGGCGCCGCTCGAGAATGCGGCCATGTGGAGCGGTGTCCTCTTCCGCCCACAGAACGTTAACTAGGCGTAGATCGAATTTACCGCCAACCATAAAGCCGAGGCCGAAGCGCTTGGTCATCATCTCCGCGATCAGGCATACAGAAAGCATCCCCTGGACGACGATCTCCGGAAAGCCGAGTTTGCGTGCCTCCTCGGCATTGGTGTGGTAATTGCGGCTGGGACCCGAGAACGCCATGCACATCGCCTGCGAGACGGTGCGGAGCGGAGCGCTGATAGCTTCGCCGCCGCGCTCACCGACATTGAAAGTGCGGGCTGAGGATTTTTCGCGTGAACGATCAACCGCAAAGCCACCGCTACCTGCCTTATCAAGGAGGAAGCTCTGATGAGTGCGGCTGCGCTGGACGATGCGGCCCTCGCTGTCGAATATCAATACTTCGTTGACTACATATTCACGGTCACGTTTCTGATAGCGATCAGTAACAAGCGAGCGGGTATGCAGATGATCACCGCGCATTATCGGAGCGAAGCCTTCCCATTGCTGGCGCGCATGGAGATTGCCGAAGATGTTGGGCAGATACCAATCCCGGTTACGAAACACGACTGAATGTAGGATTAGGGCCGGTGCAAGCCAACCACCGAGTGGTGATGCACCGCGATACCAGGGATGGTCATCACCGGTAGCGGCGATATAGTTTTCGATAGCGTCGGGCGTAATGTCGAATTCGCAGCCGCCAAAGTCGCGGCCGGCGTAGATTTCATTGGCGCCGAAAAGTGCTGAAGCCATAGGCCACCTTCCGTCAGGAATAAAGCAAAGCCAATCAACTCATTGCGCTTGTTGCACAGCCAAGTCTAATTGAATGCTTAGCCGGCCGCTTTGTGTTTTGAGCGAGGTCTCATTTGGATTTGACCTTGGCCTCGAAGCGTTGATCGAACTTGCCACGATCAATAACCGCGCGAGCATGGGTACCGTTACCAATCATTTCCTTTTCATCGAAGGCGCTGACATTGAATTCCAAGCGGCGGCCATCTGATTTCGTGACCTCGGCTTCGGCGCGGACTTTCCATCCTTCAGGGGTCGCGGCCAGATGATTAACATTAACGACCGCACCGACCGACATCTCCCCCGGCTCGAGATAAGGGGAGATCGCGTCCATCGCCGCGAGTTCCATCGCGAGGCTCATCATACAGGTGGCGAGAACAGGCGGTAGTGATGGTTGCATCGTCGCCGCCAGGTCCTTGCGCGCGACCACGAATTCGTAAGTTCCTTTGGTTCCGACCGGTACAGGGCGCATGTGCAGCTCTCCGATTGAAGTTAAGCGCGAGGCGAAGCGGCGCCGGCACGCTGCAGTCCCATCGCGTCGAGTTTTTTGGCCGCCCATGAAACGCGGTCATTGCCCCAGAACGGCTCGCCCGCCACCAGCAACGTTGGCACGCCGAAAATATTATCACGCTCGGCTTCGCCTTCGATTAGGGTCAAGGCGGCTGGACCATTACCTAAGATGTAGCGGCGGAAGTTCTCGGGATCGAGGCCGGATTCCGTCAGCACTTCGCACAGAGCGTCGAGGTTTTCAATATCGAGTTCGCGTTTGAAGAAGCGCTCGAAAACGAGTTCTGCATACTCCACGATTTTGCCATGATCCGCAGCATATTGGCCGCTCATGAGCGCAAGCCGTGAGTCGAAAAGCTTCTGCGGACCGCGGACGATCAGGCCGCGATCGTTAGCGAATCGGCGTGCATCGGCATAGAGGTAGCGGACTTTGGCCCAATGAAGCTCCGTGCGCTGATCCAGTTCGCCGCCATAGGCCGACTTCAAATCGACCGCGTAAGGCATGAAGCGAATTTGAACCCGATGGCTCCGCTCAAGCGCCAGCGTCGGCGCGAGCGCAAGGTAACTGAAGGGGCTTTTGAAGTCGTAATAGAACTTGAGCGTTTCGAGCGTCTCAGCCGCCATACTATCTACCCTCGCTACTGTCCCTGTAGATAGCGGAAAAAGCCCGCGGGCAAAAGCGCCGTCACTAACGGAAAGCAGTATCAGTGGAAAACGACGATCCGTTAGGAACGATCGGGCGGCGCAAGGGCGAGCAAGCTGCGGACTTTAGCCGGGAGGTCAGGCGCGCGAACTATATCTGTAATGATCGCCACGGCGTCGGCACCCGCGGCGAGTACTCCGGGCACGGTGGCTTCGGTGATTCCGCCGATCGCAACAATTGGCAGCTTGACCGCTGCTCGAACCATCCGCAGGCGGTCGAGGCCCCGGGCATTGATGACATTTTTGAGGCCGCCGCTATAAATTGCGCCGAAGCCAATGTAATCGGCGCCGCCGGCCTCGGCGGCTCTAGCCTGTTCGACATTATGCGTTGAAACGCCAACGATCATCCGCTCCCCGACGATGGCACGCGCCGCCGCCAGCGGCAGATCATCTTGGCCGGCATGGACGCCATCGGCGCCGGCCAGCTTTGCGATATCCGCGCGGTCATTGACGATAAAAAGCGCGCCACGCTGGCGGCATAGATCTGCGATAACCGTCGCGATCGCGAGCAGGTGACGGCTCGAATGATCCTTAAGGCGCAGTTGGAGAACGCGCGCACCGCTGTCGAGTAATTGCCGCGCGAGCGCCACCGGCTCGTGCCCGCCGGAGGTATCGATCATCGCATATAGGTGAGACGGCAAACGCATGATTGACGCTGGACAGCAACGGTGCCCGGAACTCATTCTGCGACTATCCGATGAGGTACTATGCGGTATTCGGTCAGTTTTTTGCGCAGAGTATTCCGATTCAGGCCGAGAATCCGCGCCGCATGCACCTGGTTGCCGCCTGCCCGGTCCAGGGCGAGCTCAATTAGTGGTTTTTCGAGTTCTGAAATCAGCCGCTGATAGAGGTCGCGCGGCTCGCCGTCCCCTGTTTCGAAAATCTCAGTGATCCGCCGCGTGATCAGCTCGTTCAAGGGCGCCGAGGGGTTAAGGTCCGCTGCGGGACGGGTGCGTCCGCGGCCCAACTCAATATCTTCGGCGCGGATTGCAGAACCCGGCGCGAGCAAGGCGGTGCGGAAAATCAGGTTCTCGAGCTCCCGGACATTGCCAGGCCAATCGTATTTCAAGAGCTTGGCTCGCGCCTCGGGGGTGATTGAGCGTGCGCTGGCGCCCATTTCCTTGACCGCCTTGCCAAGGAAATAGTTGATCAGCTCATCAATATCTTCGCGCCGCTCGCGTAAAGGCGGCAGGCAGATTGGGATCACACGCAGGCGGAAATAGAGGTCCTCGCGGAATTGCCGGGCTGCCACCGCCGATTCCAAATCCTGGTTGGTAGCAGCAATTATGCGCGCTTGCGTCTTGAGTGTTTCGAAGCCGCCAACGCGGGAAAATTCGCGTTCCTGCAGCACGCGAAGCAATTTTGGCTGTAATTCGAGCGGCAGATCGCCAACCTCATCGAGAAACAGGGTACCTCCCGACGCCTGCTCGAATTTGCCTGCCCGGCGCTCAGTCGCGCCAGTGAAGGCCCCACGCTCATGGCCGAAAAGCTCACTCTCGAGCAAGCCTTGCGGAATCGCGGAGCAATTGACCGCAACGAAGGGCCCGCGCCAGCGCGGGGACTTGAAGTGGATCGCACGCGCGACGAGCTCCTTGCCCGTGCCACTTTCGCCATGGAGCAGGACCGTCGCTTCGCTATTGACCACGCGCCCTATCAATTTATAGACGTCCTGCATCGCGGGCGCCCGGCCGATAATCTCGCCACCGACCAGTTGGCGATTAACCTCGTCCTTCAGACGGCTCAAGTCTGCAGTTTGACCGGCTACCTCGACTGCCCGGTCGATCGCGGCAACCACCAAATCGAGATTCTCGAAAGGCTTCGTGAGGTAATCGTGAGCTCCGCGCTTCATTGCCTCGACCGCGTTGTCCATCGTACTGGCGGCCGTAATCACGATAATCAGGGTACGGCACGATTCCGCGCGCGCCTCGGAAAGGACTTCAAGACCACCTTCGCCGGGCATCATGATGTCCAGCAAGGCGACGGCGTAGCGGTTGGTCAGCAGGGCGTCACGAGCGGCATGGCTATCGCCCGCTTCTTCGACGCGATATCCCGCGCCCTCAAGGCGATGGCGCAGGACGAGCCGGATGCCCGGGTCGTCATCGGCCACCAGTACGGACGGGCTGACCGATCCGTTGGAAGTTGCATGTCCATTATTACTGTCGGCAATCATCGGTAACTTGGTTGCCTATGCTAACGAAAACCCGAGGGGGGAGCGAGAAGAGGCGGACCGCCTAAATGCTCGGTTTGGCGTCGATTAGATCTAATCGTAACCTACGGGTAGGACGACGCAGAAGGTCATCCCGGGCACCGTTGGATTGGCGTTAGGCTCTTCAGCGCTATTTGAGCTATGGCCCATCACCATAGACTGCAACGGCATTCCTGCGGCGGCCTCTGCGGCTCCTGCATCCCGCCCGTTTGGCCGCGTGCTGCCCGGCTCAGCCCATATCTTGCCGCCGTGCAACACTATGATCCGCTGGCTCAGCACCAGGCCGAGGCCCGTGCCTGAGGCTTTTGTGGTAAAAAACGGTGTGAAAAGCTGTTTCATTTGGGCCGGCGCCATCCCGCGTCCATTATCACTGATCTCGACTCGCAGGAATTGCCGACGGTGTCCGCGTGAATTCAAACGAAAATTAGTCTCCATCCCCGTGTACAGCCGGATCGTCATCCCTTGGCGCATGGGCGCGGCGGACTCGTTTGCCGCTTCGAGCGATTCCCGTGCGTTGCGGATTAGGTTAAGGAAGACCCGTTCGAGCGCTCCGGAATCCCCAATGACTGGAGGCAGGCTGGGGTCAAAGCTTTGCTCGATCACGATGCCATCGGGCGCTTGCGGGAAAAGACCAGCCATCCGCAAGGCCTCATGGAGCACCTGGTGGATATTGATTGGCTCATGTTTGAGCCGCTGCGGACTGCTGACCGAAAGCACTTGTTCGACCAGCCCGGTTATACGGTTGACCCCGTCGAGAATCAGCGCGCAGTACTGCTGCGCTCGTGCGTCTGCCGGGAACATCGTAGCGAGCAACTCGGCTGCGCCCTTGATTCCGGTTAAGGGATTCTTGACTTCATGGGCGAGTCCGGCTGACGAAAGTTTGAAAACCCCGTCGCTGGTGTCGAACGCCCGCTCGGCGCTGCGCTGATGTGACAGATTATGCAGAAGGATGATCGCGCCGAGCATATTCCCAGCGGCGTCGATTAACGGCGAAACCTCGGCCGTGACGGCAATCGTGCGGTGGTCAAGGACCAGCGACTCACCGGGATTATCGAGGTTCTGTCCGGTGTCGAGACAGGTGCTGATCATGCCGTACAGCCAGGGGTTATGCTGAAACAAGCGCTCTACGTGAGCGCGAGTCGGACGTGAAGTCTCGATCAGTGTCTCAGCAGCGTCGTTAATCGTGATCAGGTCGAAGGCCGGGCCAAGCACGATCAGCGCGTCGCTCAGGCTATCAATAATCTCACGCCAGAATTCTGCTTTGGGGGTCGTCATCGGTTCGGCATTTGTAGCGAAACTAGCATAGCGGCATCGAACTACTTAAGCCGTCCCGAATCCATAGGATCCGGTAACTGCTGCGCAAGGCTGGCCGGACTTGGTGAAAAAGTTGTGGATACGCTGCTTAATCCGTTAAAAACTGTTGATCTATATTAGTTTTTTTTATCCTGACGGGGTTGATCGAAGATCGCTTGGCGGTTAGGGTGAAGCGTCGCTGATTAGCGGAACTCATGACAGGGAATCTGGCCAAAATAACTGTCGCCGTTTCGATGGCGCTCGCAATAGCGGGATGCGTCCAATCAATGGATGCCCAATCTGACCCGGCTAACCAAATCAGCGTCAGCGAATTGGAGGGCGTCGACAGCATCCCGAAGGTCGTCGCTCCCAGCCAAACTCCCTCAAGCCAACCGAACCTAGACCTAGCCGATTACAAGAACACCCCCGTCCTCTTCAAGCCGTACAGCGATGGTATGCCTTTCGTCCGTAGTCAGCCGAAAGGCGTCGCTCCCTTCCCAATCGAGCTTAGTGCTGCCGTAAAGCATTACGTGGACGCCTATATGGCTCAGCCTCAAGGCCTTGAAGAGTCGTTTCGCCGTTGCCGGCCATATATGGCCGAGATGGTCCAAGTGATGCGCCAGGAAGGCTTGCCGGACGACTTGATCTATTTGTCGTTTGCCGAAAGCGCCTTTTCCGATACGGGCGACGGTCCGTGGCAGCTGAGCAAAGAGACCGCACGCCGCTTCGGCTTGGTCATCAACCAATGGCTTGACGAACGCCGCGACCCGATTAAGTCGACCCGAGCCGCCGCGGAATACCTTGCGATGTTACACGACGAAGCTGGCGCTGACTGGCGGATGACGCTGGTCGCCTGGAATAACGGCGATGCACGGTTGAACCATTACCTGCGGCTCAGTGCAGACGGTTATGCGCGGTTGATGCAAAAATTGCCGGAGCGCACGCGTGCGCTCATGAATCGCTTCATGGCCGTAGATGTTATTGCCCGCAACGCCGATCAGTATGGAATCAACACGATAGGTTTTTATGAAGCGCCACAGTATAGGTTAATGGACGTAAAGGGCGGCGTCCTGCTCAGCCAGGTGGCAGTGGAGGTCAAAACCAGCGTCGAAGCATTACGCGAGGCCAACCCGGCGCTGTTACAGGATCGGATACCTCCGAACGTTGAGACCTATCAGATTCGGATTCCTGACCCCGAACTGGCTTCCGCACTCTCCGAACTCTAGAAATAGTGCCAAATCTTGGTGATGCGTTCGCCATCTCCGGGATTCTAATTCTTGGCGGCCACGCGTATGCTTGATTTGTCATGATCAGTGCAGACGAGGCGCTCAAGATCGTTGTTTCAAACGTCTACCGGCTCGGTATCGAACGCGTGCCGATTCTGCACGCGATGAACCGTGTACTCGCTGAAGAAATCCGCTCGCCTCGCGATATTCCCGGCTTCGACAACTCGGCGATGGACGGCTATGCGGTGCGCGCCGCCGACATTATCGCGGCCAGCGAAACCCGCCCTGTACGGCTCAAGGTGATCGGAACACTCGCAGCCGGCATGATGCCACAGGCGACTGTCAATGCTGGCACGGCCGTCCGGACCATGACTGGCGCGCCGCTTAGTCCCGGGGCCGACGCCATCGTACAGGTTGAGCGGACTCGCGCTGAAGGCGATTTGGTCGAGATTCTCGCTTCCGCGGAGCCCGGCGCATTCGTGCGCCCGCGCGGCGAAGATTTGCATGCGGGCGAACTCGTGATGGCTTCTGGCAAGCGCGTGACCCCCGCCGATATCGGCACACTCGCTTCTCTTAACCGCGCGATGGTTGATCTTTATCGTCAGCCGCGTGTTGCAATTGTCGTGACCGGGGACGAACTGGTCGATGTGGATCAGATTCCTACCGGAGCGCAGGTGGTCAATTCCAGCGCTTACGCGCTGGCTAGTGGAATTGTAGACGCGGGAGGCCAGGCGTCAATTCTTAAGGTTGCGCGTGACACCGTCGAGGAGGTGCGCGAGCGGTTGAGCGAGGCCCTTGCTTTCGACGTAGTGCTATCTACTGGCGGGGTTTCGGTGGGCCAGTTCGACCACGTCAAGGGTGTGATGGACGAGCTTGGGATGCGGCAGCATTTCCATGGCGTCGCGCAGAAACCCGGTCGTCCGCTGAAGTTTGGTACGATTAGTGGGCGCCCAGTCTTTGGATTACCTGGTAATCCCGTCTCGACGCTGGTCTGTTTCTATCTGTATGTCCGGCCCGCGCTGCTCAAAATGGCCGGCCGCGACGAATTGGGATTGCCGCGCGTCATGGTGCGATGTGCCGCCAGGATTCGCGTTGCGAATAATTTGACCGAGTTTGTCCGCGTCAAACTCGAGCGCCGCAATGGAGAACTATTCGCAATGCCGGCCGGCAATCAAAGCTCCGGCGTGCTCAGTTCATTGTCGCGGGCGGACGGCCTGTTGATCGGACCGGCTGCGCGTAGTGAGTTGCTGGAGGGCGATCAGGCGACGGTGCTGATGCTTAACGGCGCCCCTGGATTTGACTCTGGAATATTTTTCGAGGAGCCTCCACGCCGCCAACAGTATTGAACCGCTCTGTGACGCGGCCGGTGCTCTGATGGAATTCCGTGTAGGCCAAGGCTTCGATTCTCATCCGCTCGAAGCTGGGCGGCGGCTGGTGCTTGGCGGCGTCGAGATTTCGCATAGTGCTGGATTGCGGGGCCATTCCGACGCCGATGTAGCAGCTCACGCCTTGGCCAATGCGATCCTTGGGGCGCTCGGGGAAGGCGATCTGGGACATCAATTTCCCGATAGCGATCCTCGATTCAAGGATGCGGATAGCCTCAAATTATTGGCAGCCGTCTGGGGCCGTGCGCGTGCCTCAAAGTGGAGCTTGGGCAATGCCGACCTGACGATTTTTGCTCAAAGGCCAAAGCTCGCACCCTATCTGCCGGCCATGCGTGAGCGGATCGCGCTAACGATGGACGTCGATCCCGCGCGGCTTAACCTCAAAGCCTCGAACCCCGAAGGGCTAGGAGCCTTGGGCCGGAGTGAGGGGATGGCCGCCGCTGCCATCGTCTTGCTTGAGCGCGATTGACCGCCGGTCCTGACGATTCGCTTGAACCCTGAATCGTTACTTGGTTATTCGAGCGTGAACCCCGTACCTGCGCCAGATGAGCGTGCTTATGGTTGCTGTTCGATGGTAGCGCATATTAGAACAGGACCTAATAACTATGAAGCTAACGGGCTAGCGTGCGGGAATTTCAGCCGGAGAAGGCGAGGGCACTCAATATGGTCAAAGTCACAACCATCAATCATGTCGCGATCAACGTGACTGATGTAGATAAATCGCGGGAATTTTACGAAAAGGTTATCGGGCTGAAGAAGATTCCGCGGCCCAAAATTTCCATACCGGGTGAGTGGTATGGGATTGGCCAAAATGCAATTCATCTGATTGGCGGCAAACGGCGCGAGGGCATCGACCCGACCGGGCCTCATATCGCCGTCGAGGTCGAGAGTTTCGAGGCTACTAAAGCCGCGCTCAACGAGATGGGGATACCATATCTCGACGGTGAGCAGATGATGGCAAGTTTGCCGCCGGAAGCTAGGCGGATGGTCGGCCAGCAGCTATGGGTACAGGACCCCGACGGCAATGTAATCGAATTGCGCCAGAGCGCAGCGTAAGTCCATACTGGCCGCGTATAAAGCGCCGCCAGTTTTGATTGCGCAGAGTTTTACGCCGGATTGACTTCGCGGAATCCATCCGGTTAGCTGTTACTCTCTATCTTTGCGGTGGGGCTGTAGCTCAGTTGGGAGAGCGCCTGAATGGCATTCAGGAGGCCGGCGGTTCGACCCCGCTCAGCTCCACCAATAAAATCAAGCACTTAGCCTCGTCTGGTTTTAGACTCGCTCTTGACTGTGCCCAATTTTGTGCCCTGCATTCTACTGCGGCGGATGACGGACGATCCGGTTGTCGAACCACAGACACTGGAAGGCCGATACGAGGAAACGAACCCTCACTCCTGAGCGGCGGAACTACTCCAATTTGAACGGAGCGGGTGTGGCGTCCAGGAGTTCAGGGCCGTCGTTCTTGACGCTGTTGGCGAGCGGCGAGGCCGACTGAATTGCCAGAAGATCGACGGGCGCGGGAATCAATAATCGACTGAGGGAGCGCGGGTCCGGCTCGCGTCGATTCATCCAATCCTCGGCAGCGCCTTCGCTGAGAATCACCGGCATCCGATTGGGGATAGATGCGATCAAATTGTTCGGCGGGCAGGTGATGATCGTGAAGGTCAGCTCGGGCTGATTAGGCGCTGGATACCA
>DATJUF010000122.1:0-5367 GCA_035502655.1 Binataceae bacterium (SeqCode) | reverse complement strand
AATTCAGAAAACACCGTCACCATTGCATCGTTGACCCAGATGCAGATCGGGCCGAGCTTCTGCTCGGCCTCCGTGGCGGCGGCATGAACTTGCTCGCTATCCGAAACATCTGCCGGTATTACCAGTGCATGGCCCCCTAGATTTTCGATTTCTTCCGCGGCCTGCTCCAGGCAATCCCGATCCCTTGCAATTAATCCTACCGATGCGCCTCGCCGTCCAAATTCCACCGCAGTGGCACGGCCGACACCGGCCGCAGCCCCGGTAATTACGACAACCTCTTTTCGCTGGCCGGCGCTTTCTTGCATGAAAAGTTCTTCCTGTCTTCCGTTGAGTTCAGTGAAATATGTAGTTCCGCCTAATCGGAGTGTTCTTGGAGACCGGGTTTAGCTACAAAGTGTATGCAAATTCGGTACCTTGGCGCCGGCTAGGATCCATGCCGCATGCGTAATCGGCGCCATTATGAACTAACTCAGCAAGGCTCATACCTTTACTCTTACCTGGGTTCGCAAACGCCGAGGCCAAGGCTGTATCGGAGCCAGCGGACTACATTCGGATGCTGGCTAGCGCCTTCGCAAGTACACCTCAAAACAAGCAGGCATCGTAGCCGTTAGCGTGCTTGCGCTACCCAGTTCACTCCACTATCCCGCACGCCTGTAATATTTTCCTCGAAGTAGCGGCGTAGCCACGGAAGGCCATACGGTCGGGCAATCCCAAAGGGATGATAAAGAAAATTGATTTTGATAATACTATCATTGCGAACCGTCCGTGCTGCTATTTCCCGGCAGGGGCAGTCAATAGCGCCCTTCTGTCGCGGTGCTGGCCGCGGAAGAATCGGGACCTATTGAGGCGGTTGGAGTTGATACAGCACATACACGTCCTGAGCAGGGGTGCCGACAGGTGCGCGGCCTTCATAGATTTGACGAACTGTCCAGCCGTGGTCACGGAGAGCATTGGCAAATTGGAAAGCATGATCCCATCCGTGAAAGGTAAGCAAATAGCCCGGATGAAATTGCGCAGCGATTTGTGCGATGGCTTCGGCGCGCAGTCTACCGGCACTGGGATAAGTCAGGTGCTTGTTGATTTCGGCAGCCGCGGGAGTCTTGAGGCCGGCCAGATCGACGAGCGCGAAGTGGCCCGCATAAGCGGCGTAGCCGGCATCGTGCAGCATCACAATCGACCCTGCGGGCAGGTTCCTGTTCATCCAGCGTACCGTATCATCAAGGCTTAGTCGGTAGCCGGTAAGATACTCGCGATAGTTTCGGAACTGGTGAATGATACCAAATGGAACGAAGAGAAGCGAAAGCACGACGCAGCTGATCGCTATAGCGCGCTCTTGCCTTCGGCTCGATGACAGTCCACAAGCTACGCTGAAAAGGATAATTGGTACGAACGGAAACAGATACCGCTCATCGTTTTCTGCAAATCCGCTGGGAAAACGCCAAAGGTAAGAAGCCAGAAATACAGCGGTGAATAGTAACAGGATCCGGCGGACAGCTGGAGGGCGGATGAACCCGGCGCACAAAAACAATGGGGAAACGGCCGCCAGCGCAGGTATCAAATCCCTGATAAGCAAAATCAATTTGATCCGCAAAGGTAAAAATCGCTGTGCAAAGAAATACGTTTTCGCCCCGATAGTCGAGGGAATTGGAGAGCCTGTATCGATCCAGTACCACGCCAAAAGCGGTAGGAGCACCAACGCGCAGATTGCGACCGCCTTGACAGATTCGGCTGAGCATCTGTGCTCCCAAAATACAACGGCCATTGAGGCAATCGCGAGGAACGCGAGCTCTGGGCGGATGAACGTCATCAACCCGCACAGAATAGAAAGGGCGACGATGCGTTTCCGGTCAATGAGCAAGGCGATATCCCACGCGATAGCGGCCATCGCCAGACCCGTTTCGAGTCCGTTTAGTAACTTGAAGATCGCACCGCCAACTATAAGTCCACTGAGGGCAATCAACGTCGCGAGGAGACGCGAGCATCCGACGTTGATGCATGCAGCGTAGAGACCCAGCACATACGCCACGCTGCCCGTGGCGCCCAAAACAAAAAGCGCGGTTGTATCGCTGCGGATGAAGCTCTCGAAGAGCATCAGCAGTGCAAGATGAACACCGCTTGTTTCCCCTATCAGTGCCGGGACGCCTCGATAAGCGCTGTCATGCCCGCTCCAGAGAACCTGCGCGTTATGCAGAGCGATATAGGGGTCGTCAAAGGGAAAGATCGAGCCGCCGATCAGGTAATGCGCGACGGTAAACGTGGCCACGACGATCAGGGCACACATTATCGGAGCAGCGTACTGTGTCCAGTCCGAAGCCGCAAGCTTACTGAGCGGCGCGGATCGTGGCGATAGGTCAAATGCAGCGACCATCAGTTAACCATTCAGGACGCTATCAGTCCTGCAAAGTTGCAGGAAGGCTAAAACAGTTGGAAAGTCGGGCCAAAGTCGCGGGATGTAGGCAGTTTTCCGGCGATTCGCGTTAAGATGGCTTACGCTTGAGGGACTCCAGACGGCGTCAGGACGGATTTGGTGTTTGGCGGGCGCCGTCCGCCCTTCCGTTCTCGGGCAGGGGCGGACACGAAAGCTGTGGGGAACCGGAAAACCAGGCGTCGCCAGCGAGAACACCGGCTTGATGAACATGCTGCGAGGCCGCCTCGAGGCCGCTCTGGTGAAACTCGAGAAGCAACATCCATTGCGTATTTTCTGCCCAATTTTCCGTACGTTGATTCGGTGAAAACAACAGCGTGTTGCCCTGTCGAATCGCGTCTGAGATGAGTTGCGGAAATTCAGCGTAACGGCCGTATTCCTGGCTCAGCCGTTGCAGAGACTCCTTCGAGCCGAACAAGCCAACAGCTACGGCTGCGGCCTTTTTGCCGGTATGGCCCAGAATGAGGCCATTCTGAACTGAGGAATAACGAGCACGGCCGATCAAGTTGAGCCCATCGACCCAGCGCGGCGGCAGCAATCCGCATTGCATGGCGCGCAACGGCGTCAATTGATCAAGTGGCTCGCCCCGCGACATGTATACGCTCGCGGCTTCGATCAAGGCCGCCATCCGCATTTCAGATACGCGCTCGTCCAGCGTTGCGGTATCGATTCGACTATAAGGCGCGAGTTTCTCCAGTGGCACGCGATAAAGTGTGACGCCACCAACGTGCGTTGGGTTGGGGTCTATACTCAGCATCATTGATGCAATGACCTGCTTTTGGCCGTCACCGAAGGCTGCGCGCTCCAGCGTGTAGACGTGGGGAAAGTCGTCCCTCGGCCACCACTGATGTTCTCCCTGGTCCGCCACGATCACATGACGGATACCCTTTTGCACTAGAAATGCACCGAATTGCTCGCTGGCGTCGGGGATGGCTGAGAGATCGTAAAGCTCGGGTACTATCGGGTATCCGCTGAATTCCGGAGGCACGGTGGGCGCAATCCCCAGGTATCCACCAGCCAGCTTGAAATCCATTTTAGTCGTTGCAAGCCAGATGTCGCTGTCACCGATTCGTCCGAAGGGCAGGATTAGCACTTCCTCGCCGGGCGAAAGGTAGCGTTTATAGATTCCGTCCTTGAAGAACGCCGGCATATCAAGCGAAACAGTCCACCAGGCTGATGACAGATTAGGTAGCAGCGAAATTAGTATCAAGGCCGCTACTATGAATCGTGGCAACAGCGCTGTGCGTTCATCACTAAGCCAAATCGCGAGAATCGCCGCAAACGCCAGAAAGGCATAAACGGACAGGCGGGCCGGTAAAATCATTTTCACGATCGGTACGAATTTGACTAGCATCCAAGGCATCGGAATGCCAAAAGCCGGTGTGAGCCACAGGTTCTGGCCAAAACTCGTGATAATGGCGATGATCCAGAATACGCACAGCAGCTTCGTCCCTTTTTCATTCCAGCGGCTGCGCGCGAAGTACCAGAGCAGCAGAAGCGCTGGCAGGCCGATATATTCGGAGGCGTCCCACAGACTTGGCGCCAACGTTATCGTCCGAAAGAATTTCCCGGCTATGTTGGTCATAGCCGGTGTTATTAGACTTGATGGGTTGGCTGAGGTGATAATTGCCCAGTTGCTCGCTAGTGGTACCGATCCGGCGGAAAGGAAATAGTAGAGATAAGGGCTTACCAGGATAACTGTAAATAAATAACTAACAGCCAGCGGCGGTACGAGCCGCCAGATGCGCCCCCTCAAGTCAACTGGGCTGTACTTCCAAAGCAGCGCAAGGAAAACCGCACCCATCAATGTTCCTGACGCAAATATTTCAAGGGATAGGAGAAATTGCGCGGTCAGTAGAATGGTGGAGAGGAGGACGAACTTGCGCGAGGTCAGTTCCTCGGAAAGCCTTGCGCGCACCAGGCCAACCGCCACTGGAATCAGAAACACCATGCACAAAGTCAAGTGGCCGGTCAGGTGTGCTAGCATGTAGGGCGAGAATCCGAAGAGATAGCCGCCGGCCAGCGCAGGCCAATACGAGCGGACTATCCGGCGGCAAAGAATAAATGCGGTCCAAGCCGAAAGCGCCGGGCAGAGCAGGATTGCAACGTTGTAGGCAGCCACTGGGCCGAGCGTAATTTCGATCGGGGACATGGCGAAAGCGGCCAAAGGTATGGAAGCAGCCCAGGCCAGATTATAACCCGACGGCGCCCACACTACGTTGATGTGGAAAGGGTTAAGATGATTAGCCAGTGCGTATCTCCACCACTCGAGAAAAAAGATGGAGATACCGGCGTCGTGGCCCATCGCAATATAGCGATCAGAGAAATGACCAATCAGGCTGCGTCCGAAAAAGAATACCGAGAGTGCGCCGAAAAGCAGGAATACCTCGAGACTATGATTTTCGAGCCTGCCGTGTGCGCGCGGCTCTGACAGGTTCTCCTTGGGGATCGATTCAGGCGGGGACTGTCTGATGGCGGCCTGACCGATCATAGTGTCCCGATTCGCGGCGGCGCGTGGCAATTGGATCGATCGACTGAAAAAAGCGGCCTGAATAAGTTAAGCCAGGGTTCGTTGATAGAGCCTTGCTTTATGGTCCCGCCCATTTCTCGCCGCCCCTTTTGCCGATCCATCTGCTGATGGCAGCTATCGGCTCACCGCAATACGCGTAACGATCCAAGCCAGTCAGTAGCAGAAGCTCTTGGATTCTTATAGCGACAGTTTGCACCTATCACAAGGCGATTTTATCTCGGAGCATGGTAGAGCATTTAATTCAGCGAACTGGCGCCAGAATGTGGGCGGCTCTTTGGACAGAAGCGGTAACGAATCGTTGCCAATGACGGTTGGAGTGTTCTCCTCATCTTCGATAGAAACATCGAACAGTTGAAGCGGTGCCAAAGGGAGGAGCCGAATGAAGCTTGATCGGGCAGTTAATATCGCAGAC
>DATJUF010000121.1:0-12542 GCA_035502655.1 Binataceae bacterium (SeqCode) | reverse complement strand
CGCCGTGCGCGACGAAGGCACTTCCTACCATTACCTCAAACCCTCGCGCGAGGTTGCTCCTACGCCGCGGGCCCTCGCCGCGATCGAAGCGGAACTGCGCGCGAACCATCACGATTATATCCGCACCAAGACCTGGACCACTGATGCGGTTTATCGCGAAACACGTTCGCGCATGAACCGCCGCCGCGGCGAGGGATGCATGGTAGTCGAGATGGAAGCCGCCGCCTTCTTTGCGGTGGCCCGTTTCCGCCGCGTCGAGTGCGCCGAGCTTCTATATGCTGGCGACAGCCTCGCCGGGCGCAAATGGGATTCGCGCGGATGGAACCGCCACGCGATGCGCGAGCGCGTCTTTCACCTGGCCGCCGAAGCTTGCCTGCGCCTCTAGTACCATTGCTTATGAACCTCCGCACACTTTTCCTCCTGCTCTGGCGCAGGAGTGAAAAGTCCAGCGGTGCTCCGGCAGCCCATTGTTCAGAAGCCGGGAGGACGAGGGCAGCCGCCAAGCAGAGCTAGCAGGCGTTTAGCCAAATCGAGGGTGGTGTGATCTTCCAGGAACGCTCCTACAATCTGTATACCAACGGGCAACCCACTCGGCGAAAGGCCGGCCGGGATAACCGTCGCCGGCAAGTAGCAGACGCCCGCCGGCCCCATCCAGGTGATCAGATCCCAGTACGGTACTTGCTCACCGCCAACCATAACGGTCCTGCCCGCCTGAGGTTCCGAATGGTCATGCGGTATCGCCGGGCATGGCATTACCGGAAGCAGAATCGCGTCCCACCGTTTAAAGAATTCCTCCCACGCCTTGCGCATCTGCAAGCGCCGCTCATTGTAGCTGAGCCATTGGCGATGGCGCATCGCGAGCAGCCGGCGTGTGCGGGCGGTCGGACTATCGCCGGTAGTTGCCGCGTAATCTTCGATTCGATCGTTGGAGATGCCACCGGCCATCGCAGCCTGCAGTAAAGCAAAGAACGTATCCGCGGCCTTTTCAAGCGTGAATGCCGGGCGTGCTTCATAGTCAACTCGCGCGCCGGCCGTAGCTAGTGTTTGCGCCGCCTTCTCCAGCAACTCCCGCGATTCCGGTTCCACCCGGCAGGCTGGATCATCAAGCCATGCGGCAATGTGATATTCTTTAATCGTCCGACGACGCGGTGGCGGCAGCCGCAAGCTCCAGGCGGGACGATCCCAGCGATTAGGTCCGGCCATGATACCCAGCGCCAGCTTCAGATCTTCGACCGTCCGAGCCATCGGGCCGGCCACGGCGAGATCAGCAAGGGTCAGGGTGCCCGGAGGTCCCGGGATCTGTCCGTGAGCGGGGACAATTCCATAACTCGGCTTATGGCCGGCCACCCCGGACATGTGCGAGGGCAAACGAATCGAGCCGCCAATATCACTACCCAATTCCAGCGGGGTGAATCCGCACGCCAGCGCCGCAGCCGATCCGCCGGATGAGCCGCCCGGCGTATGCGACAAATTGTAGGGATTGTTAGTAGTGCCGAAGACGGCATTGTAGCTCTGCAGGTCGCCTGCATAGATCGGCAGGTTCGTCTTGCCGAGGATAACCGCTCCCGCTTCACGCAAGCGCGCAACCGGCCAGGCATCTTCCTCCGGGATAAATTCCGCGAGCTCCGGCGCTCCCGAAGTTGTACGCAATCCTGCCGTCTGGAAGGAGTCCTTGATCGTCATCGGCACGCCGTGCAATGGCCCGCGCGGCCCGTCATGCGCCAAGGCGGCATCGGCCGCATCAGCCGCGGCCCGAGCCTTCCCGGCATCGACCGTAACCACGCTGTTGATCGGCTTGTCCAGCGCCTCAATCCGCGCCAGAAAGTAATCGGCTGCCTCGCGGCTGGATATCTCACGTTCGCGAATCTTCTTTGCAATAGCGGTCGCACTCAAATAAGCAAGCTCAGTCACAGCGGCCTCCCGCAGCTAGCGCCTGCACGCCAGTAATCGATATCAGGAAAACTCGTCTCCAAACCATTCAGAGCAGCTCCGAGCGAACGATCGCCGCGCCCTCCGCGAGCGTCCGCAGCTTACGGAACGCGGCGCCGCGGGACATATACTTCATGCCGCAGTCGGGCGCTGGAATCAGGCTTTCCTTCGCCACGTAGGACAGCGCTCTCCGGATCCGCCCGGCCACTTCCTCGGGTGTCTCGATTGCGGCCTCGTCGATACTCACTACGCCGAGAATAATCGTTTTCCCCGCCAACTCCTTCAGCACGCCCAGGTCAATATTCGGCTGCGCCGCCTCAAGCGAAATCTGTGTGACCGTACTCGCGCCAAGCTGTTGCAGAAACGAATATGCCGATGGCTTGTCCTTCACTATCTGTGCATAGCCAAAGCACAGATGCACGGCGGTCGGACCCGCGATCCCAACGAGCGCTCGATCTATGGCTGAAACCGCGTATAGGTTTGCTGCCTTCGGATCCATCCGCAGCCAGGGCTCGTCCAGTTGAATCACGTCGGCGCCGGCGGCCTTGAGTTCGCGCGCTTCTTGATTTACCGCGGCCGCGAGATCCATCAGCAGTTCCTCAGGATCGCGGTAGAAATCGTTTTGCGCCTGCTGCGCCATCGTGAACGGCCCTGGTAAAGTAGCTTTGATCATGCGGTCAGTGTTGCGCCGCAAAAACTCAACGTCGCGCACCTCCACCGGCCGCGTGCGGCGTATTTTTCCAACTATACGCGGCACCGGAATCCGGTGGCCAGCCCGTTCGATTATACTAGGGTGGCTCGCATCGATTCCTTCCAATGCGGTTGTGAAACGATTCGAGTAGCTCTCGCGCCGCATCTCGCCATCCGTGATGATATCGATGCCCGCCCGCTCCATCTCATGGATCGCAATCACGGTCGCATCGTCTTGCGCCTGTTCGAGCAGATCTTCCGGCACGCGCCAGATCTCAGGGGCACGGATGCGCGGTACTCCCGAATCCTGCAACTTGCGCCGATCGATTAGCCATTCAGGTTGCGGGTAGCTACCCACAACTGCCGTTGGGAGCAAGCGCGCGTTAGCTTGCGGCCCGTTCGAGCCACTTCGGTCACTGGCTTTCATTTTCGGAGTATCTGAAAGAGTTTCATACTGGAAAAATTCGCTTTGCGACAATTCCCTGAAGATCTTTCAGGTACGGCCGAATCTGTGCGGTCCGTCCATAGTTTCGCGCTTTTTCCCATTCCGGCGAATGCGTTGCCGCGCCGTCGCGCATTTCATAAACGGCCAGATACTTAGGATCACCTTCGGCTGCTACATAACGGCGCGCACAATATACTCCTGGCACACCAACTAACGCCGGGATGTGATCCTCATTGTACCAGGCATTGAAGGCCTCTTCGTGATCTGCCGGCGTATTGAGCCGCACCGTAAGCACAAACTCCGCGTCCTTCGGCGGCGGAGTCCCGTGCGAGAAAATCTGCCGAAACACGCCGCGCTGAGTATTGCGGAATTGCGGAGTAATTTTCCTGGTCCAGGCCGTCGGGTCCTCGCGCACGGCGCGAAAGGCGCCGCTCTTGAGCACATTCTCGTCTGCCAATTGGTATACAGCCAGATAGTTCGGCTTTCCTTCAACCGCCTGATAGCGCCGCGCAGTCTGAAACCCCGGCACGCTCAACAACTGGGGAATGTGTTCCTTGTTGTACCAGTCATTGAATTCAGCTTCATACTCCGGCGCGATATCAGTCCATACCACGAGCAATCCGGTACCGCTTTCCATAGTCTTCCCTCCGTCGCATTCTGCTTCGGCTGAAGGAATCGTGCGCCAAATTCCCAGGCGGCGTCAAACTAAACGGTCATGACAGGCTTCGCCGGGACCAAAGCCTGTATCCGGCTATGCCGCCGGCAATTCGATCATCGGAGCGCTGCGCCAGCCTTGGCAAACCTGGAATAGTCATCACGAACCGAATCATGATAGCGTAACGCCATCTAGCACTCCGGCGGAGGGACACAGCGATGGCAGCTACCACGTCAACCAGCGGTTCGCTCTCAAAGTCGGCACAAGTGCGTGCGCGGCTGAAGCATCCAGTGATCGATTCCGATGGGCATACGGTCGAGTTTCAGCCCGCTCTTCGCGACTATATCCGGCAGGTCGCCGGACCGGACCTGGCCGCACGCTATCGCTCCGATGGAGCGAATTGGTATCGGATGAGCTGGGAGCAGCGCCGCGCGGAAAGGCCACTGCGGCCCCCATGGTGGGCGCTACCCACTAAGAATACAGTTGACCGCGCCACCGCAACGTTTCCGAAACTTCTGCACGAGCGGCTGGATCAGACTGGGATCGACTTTGCGGTACTATATCCGACCAATGGGCTTGGCGTGCCGCATATCCGCGACGATGAGTTGCGCCGCGCCACTTGCCGAGCTTTCAATACCTTCCACGCTGATATTTTTCGCGAGTACTCGGACCGGCTGACACCCGCGGCGATCATCCCGATGCATACTCCGCAGGAAGCCATCGCGGAACTCGAATATGCAGTCAACACCCTTGGACTTAAGGTAATTATGATGGCGGGGCATGTGCGCCGGCCGCTTCCCGCGGCCGCTGCGTCGATGCCACATCCAACCCGCTACGCTTATTGGCTCGATCTTTTCGCCATCGACAGTGAATACGATTACGACCCGGTGTGGGCCAAATGCATCGAACTCGGTGTCGCACCAAGCTTCCATTCATCAGGCATGGGTTGGGGCAGCCGCACTTCGATTTCGAACTACATGTTCAATCACATTGGACATTTCGCCTCGGCTGGCGAAGCGCTATGCAAGGCGATGTTCTTCGGCGGCGTCACCCGGCGTTTTCCACAACTCAGATGTGCATTTCTTGAATGCGGCGTGGGATGGGCGGCGAGCCTTTATACCGACATGATCGGGCATTGGCAAAAGCGCAATCGCAAGGCTATCGAGAACTACAATCCTGCCAACCTCGATCGCAAGCTCTTTATCGAGCTTGCGCGCCAGTATGGAGGTAAGCTGGTGGCAGGCAAGCTCGATGGCCGTGGCGAAGGCTGGGGCCTCAGCGGTTCCGATGAAGATCCTGACGCGCTCGACGACTGGGCGCGATGCCGCATCGAAAAGCCTGAAGATATACGCGATCGCTTCGTGCCAAATTTCTATTTCGGATGTGAGGCTGACGATCCGATAAATGCGATGGCCTTTGACAGCAGCAAACTTCCGTTTGGCGCGAAGCTCAATGCTATATTCAGTTCCGATATCGGCCATTGGGATGTGCCCGACATGACTGAGGTCACCGAGGAAGCACACGAATTAGTCGATCATCGATTGATCACAGAAGACGACTTTCGCGACTTTGTATTCACTAACCCGGCCCGTCTGTGGACCGCAATGAATCCCAGCTTTTTCAAAGGCACCGTAGTCGAAGAAGAGGTGAACAAACTTCTGAACCCCGCCTGATCGTCCCAATACGATCAAAAGAAGATCCAGCGCCGATGATTTGATCATCCCTTGGGTAAGCCGAGGACGCGCTCGCCGATGATGTTGTGCTGAATCTGATTGGTTCCGGCTGCGATCGTGCCGCCGCGAGCGCTCAGCATCCGGTAGGACCATCGGCCCTGGTCAATTGCCATCGGCGCCATATATTCGAACTGGCTCCACGCCCCCAGCAATTCCATCGCGAACAGCTCCATCCGCAAATTCAGTTCGCTCGCGGCAAGTTTCATGATCGAACCTTCGGCGCCCGGTGGCAGTCCTTTCAGCCGCCGCGTCAAGTTGCGCAGATTGGTATATTTGAGGGCCTCAGCATCGCATTTGAATTCAGCGATTGATTGGCGCACGCTCGAATCTTCCCATGCTGGGCGTCCATCGCGCCCGACCCGCTGGGCGAGGCTCACGAGTTCGTCGATAACGGCGACGATCGGCTGCCCGCCACCGCCCACGCCCCGCTCGAACATGAGAGTGGTGATCGCGACTTGCCATCCGTTATTCTTTTCACCGACTAGAAGCTTCTTGGGCGTTCGCACGTCGTCAAAGAAAACCTCGTTGAAGCCTCGGGTGCCGGTCATCTGGACCAGGGGACGTACGGTAATTCCGGGCGTCTTCATGTCCACCAGCAAATAGCTGATTCCGCGATGCTTCGGAGCCTCGGGATCAGTCCGGCAGAGCACGAAGGCCCAATCGGCGTACTGCGCTTGCGAGGTCCAGATCTTTTGCCCGTTGATGCGAAAGTAGTCGCCGTCCTCAACCGCGCGCGTTTGCAGCGACGCGAGATCCGAACCCGAGTTCGGTTCTGAGTAGCCCTGGCACCAGATTTCTTCGCCGCTGATGATCTTCGGTATGAAGCGCTGCTTTTGTTCCTCCGTACCCCATCGCATCAGCGTTGGTCCGACCAATGAAGGCCCCGACCCGATAAAAGGCAGTGGCGCATCTGCGCGTTGCAGCTCCTCATGATAAATGATGGTCTTTAGAATACTCAGTCCTCGCCCGCCAAATTCGCGCGGCCAATCGACGCAAGTCCAGCCTGCACTCGCGAGCTTCCGATACCAACTGAGTTTTCGCCTCCAGTCGTCTTCGTCCTGCTCGAATCCGCCAGCCAGCGATTGTATCGGTTCGCGTGTAGCATTGGCGGTGAGCCAGGCCCGGAACTCGGCGCGAAACGCCTCATCCTCGGCGCTGTAATTGAAATCCATCTATCCGATCACCTCTGATGCTGCTGGACAAAACTCGGCGTACCAAATTCCAACAACGGAATCGTCGCCTGTGTCCTGGTTTCCCTGTTCCGCGCAATACGTTTTTGCTCTAATGTTCAATCAGCCTCGACCACGCCTCGACGTTCGCCAGCACCTTGTCGCGGCTTTCCGGCGGCACCCAGCTCGAGACGTAATCAATCTCAGCGTCGGCAAACTTCGCGAGCGCGCGGCGATCCTGATCGAGGTTGCCACTTGGCTCATAATACGCGCCTATCGACAAGGTCTTGGGATCGCTCGATTGATTCAGCAATTCGCGAAATTCACCAAGCTTAGAGAAGAAGGCGTCGCCGCGCACGGTCGGCATCCAGCCGTCAGCATAAGCGATCGCCGCGCGCATCGCCGCCGGTGCTTGTCCACCCATTATGATCGGCGGCCATGGTTTCTGTACGGGCTTTGGATAACACCAGATCGGATCGAAATTGACGAACTTGCCGCGATAAGCGGGTTCGTCCTGCGTCCAGATCGCCTTCATCGCCTCGATCCGCTCGCGCATCAGCCGCCGGCGGCTCTTGAACTCGGTGCCATGGTTCTCCATCTCCTCCTGGTTCCAGCCGGCCCCCACGCCAAAGATAAAGCGGCCGTTGGAAAGCAGGTCGAGGCTCGCCACTTCCTTTGCGGTAATTATCGGATCGCGCTCGATCACTAGGCACACGCCCGTCCCCAGCTTGAGCGTTTTGGTCACTGCCGCCGCGGCCGCTAGCGCCACAAACGGATCTAGCGTGTGCGAGTATTGCGGTGGCAGGTCGCGCATTCCCGACGCCGGAACCGTCAGGCGTGAAGCCGGAATATGGGTATGCTCGGCGATCAGCAGCGAATCGAACCCATGGGCTTCCGCCGCGCGAGCCAGTTCGTCAAACCGGATAGTAAAATCAGTGGGAAAGAACGACAGTCCGTATTTCATCGCGATCCTCAAAGAAAAAGCTAAAATTCGCCTCTCATGGAATGTGCAACAGCGCGAGTCAATTCTCAAGCCGGATAGCGTGATCACTAGCCGGGCGCTGATCAATACACTTCGACTGTATTAGCTACCTTGGGTTATTAGTCTCAGGCCGTATCGGAAGGCCATACTTGATAAGAGGAGCTGGTTTAAACAGTAATCGCGGCGGGATGTGATTGAGCGCCGCTTTGTTGAGCGCCCGCACCATACCGGCTGGCTCTAGCTTGCGCTGAGGCCGATCCGCGGACAGTCAGGACGCACCGCGCAGGCTTCACAGCGCGGCCTCCGTGCATAGCAAACCTGCCGGCCGTGCAGGATCAGGCGCATCGAGAATGGTGTCCATTCGACTGCCGGCAACAGCCCTCTCAGGTCCATCTCGATCTCTTCCGGGTCGCGGCTCGCCGTCAAACCCAGCCGCCGCGCGAGCCGCCGGACGTGAGTATCGACCACTAGCCCCGGTTCGCCGTAGACATGCCCCAGAATCACGTTCGCGGTTTTGCGCCCGACCCCCGGCAGCGTCACCAGATCCTCCATCCGCGACGGCACCTCGCCGCCGAAATTGCCGAGGATCTTGCGCGCAGCGCCCTGGATCGCTTTGGTCTTCTGGCGATAAAAGCCAGTAGGCATGATCAGCTTCTCGACCTCCTCGGCGGGCGCCGCCGCCATCGCCGCCGGATCGGGCAGCCGCGCGAATAGTTCCGGCGTCGTCCGATTCACCCGTTCATCGGTGCATTGCGCTGACAGAATTGTCGCGACGAGGCATTGCCACGGTGTAGTGAAATCGAGGCTGATGCGCGCCTTCGGATAGAGCCGCGCGAGCGCCGTTGCGATCCTTCCAGCCCGCTCCCGCAGCTTTTCCTCATCCTCGCCTCGCGCCGCCGCTCCTTTATCTATACTCGTCTTTTTTCCGCTTCCCTTGGAGACGTTTCCTGGACCAGCGCCTTTCTTCCAAGCTGTCTTCTTCGCCACGCCCTTAGCGGCCGCGCGTGCACCGCCCGTCTCCCTATCCGGGGCCATTTCGTCAACGAGGGCCGCTCGTTTGACGCGCTTTCCCGCACCGCTTCCGTTGAGCGGATTCTTACGCACGTTCGGCCTCGCCACCCTTGATCATCACCGGACTGCCGCCACCTGCGGCGCTGCTCATCTCCGCCAGGAATGACGCCACCTGTGCTTCCATTGTCGCCCTATCCCATGCCAATTCGTCCGCCATGATTCGTCCCACCGCTGGCGCCGACGCGATCGCGGACGGTGGATTCCGCCACGCCATAGCCGTCCGCCGGATCAAGAAATCGCTCACCGTCCTTGCCCATTCATAGCGTACCGCGAAGGCCACTTCCGCCCTAATCGCCAGCGTGTCAGCCGCCAACGGTTCGGCCATTTCCGGCATCTTACTCGAAGCCACTATTTCGGCCACGATCGCGGCGCGCGATCCGTAGCGTTCTTCCAGCCACGGAAACCACGCCCGCCACGACCGCCCATTAGCATGGTCTTGAGCGAACGCGTTCATAGTTGGGCGAGCTCCCGGCAGCGGCGCCGTGCGTGTCGGACTCGGCGCGGCGGGCCGTCCCAGCCGCGCCATCACCATCGCACCTATCCGCTCCCCGGTTCCCCGATGGCTCGTCAGCTTGCCTCCGCCAATCGAGATCAGCCCCGACGCACTCTCGCTGATTACCTCCTCGCGCGCGACCGCCGACGGCGTCCGCCCGCCGTCACGCGACGGCAGCACCCGCAGCCCAGCGAAGCTGTGAGTAATATCCCGCCGTCCCAGCCGCGCCTCTGGTATCGCCTGATTCACTACGCCAATTAAATAATCCGAATCCTCGGCCTCCGCCCGTACTTCCGCCGGATCGCCCTTATAATCCGTGTCGGTCGTTCCGATCAGGGTCCAGCCGTTATGCGGCATTACGAACACGATCCGCCCGGCCGTATCAGTCAGAACCAGGGCGTTTTCGATCCGCAGCCGCGCCGCGCTGACCACCAGGTGGACTCCCTTGGTCAGCCGCATACTCGGCCGCGCCGCCGGCTCATCCATCATCCGTATTCGATCCAGCCACGGACCCGCGGCATTGACAAAGCAGCGGGCCCGCAGTTCAGTCCGCGCCCCGCTTGCACGATCACGCACAATCACCGACGTCAACCGCCCTTCCGTATGCGTCAGGCTTTCGGCTTCGGCGTAATTCACCACCGCCCCGCCGTGCATCGCCGTGTCAAGGATGTTCTCGATCACGAGCCGTGCGTCGTCTGCCCACCCGTCATAATAAAGCGCCCCGCCGCACAGTCCTTTCGCTTCGAGTCCGGGTTCCAGCGCCTGCACCGCTGCGGTATTGAGCCTTCGATTACGCTCGGCTGGCGCCGTCCGCGCGAACAGGTCATAAACAACCAGACCCGCGCCGACGGTCCACCGCCCCGGATGCCTTCCCGCATAAAACGGGAATAGAAACCGGATCGGCCGTACCAGGTGGGGCGCGGTCAGCCGCCGCAGGCGTTCACGCTCGCGCAGCGAATGGTAGACGAGCCGAATCTGGCCCTGCGGCAGATAGCGCAAGCCGCCATGAATCAGTTTCGACGAATGTGAGGAAGTTGCCCCGGCGAAATCACCGCGATCCACCAGCGCGACGCTGAGTCCGCGCAGCGCCGCATCCCGGGCGATTGCTGCCCCGTTGATTCCGCCACCGATTACCGCCAGGTCGAACGTCTCAGCGCCTAAGCGCGTAAGCTCTGCCGCCCGATTCAATGCGGCCTTCGTCTCTCCGGTCCCGCCGAGGTCCATCAGTACCGCGCGGAACGTTTCACCACGCTGGCATGCCCTTTCGCTGAAAGCCGCAAACCCGGCGGCAGCAAGCTATTTGGATTATTCTTCCGGTTCTTCCTGAAATGAATAGCGTTCTTCGGTCCACGGGTCGGCATGGTTATGGTACCCGCGCACTTCCCAGAAACCACGCTGGTCGTTGATCGAGAACTCGATCGACCGCACCCACTTCGCGCTCTTCCAGCCGTACAATTTTGGCACCACCAGCCTGAGCGGAAAGCCATGATCCGGGTCGAGGTCGCGTCCATCATGTCCCCACGCCAGCATCACATCATCGCCCAGGAACTCCGCCAATGGCAGATTCGTTGTATAACCGCCGTCACAGCGGACAAACACATAGCGCGCCCTCGGATCGATTCTGACCATCGCCATCAAGTCGCGCACCCTGACCCCTTCCCAGCGATTGTCATAGCGCGACCAGGTCGTCACGCAATGAAAGTCTGCTATTTGAGTGCTTCGCGGCAAGGCCCGGAATTGCTCCCAGGTAAAGCGCAGTTGCGGCTCGGCCAGCCCGATCAGCTTGAAATCCCACTTTGCCGGATTAAAGCGCGGCGCCGGCCCATAGCTCAAGACCGGAAAATTGGTCGTCAGAAACTGCCCCGGCGGCAGCCGCCCATCCACCTGCTTGTCTGACTGCTTGGCCGCCTTGCTCATAAGGACACCATAAATAGCGAACTGCGATTTGCCGCAAAAGAGCTGCCCGACCTTTATCCTGAACTTGCGCCGAGCTTATGGTGCGCCGCTTCAGGCCGCCTGCTTCAGCTCCTCCAGAATCACCTCAGTCATCTGCGTCGTGGTCGCCTTCCCGCCAAGGTCAGGCGTCTTCGCCCGCCCGGATCGCAGCGCCCGTTGCACCGCTGTCCGGATTCGCTCTGCGACTTGCGGATGGCCCAAATACTCGACCAGCATCGCGCCTGACAATATCGCCGCAATCGGATTCGCGCAGTTGCGGCCGGCGATATCCGGCGCGGTCCCATGGACCGCCTCGAAAATCGCCCCGTGCTCGCCATAATTCGCCCCGGGCACCAGCCCCAGCCCTCCCACCAGTCCGGCGCATAGATCCGACACGATATCGCCGTAAAGATTCTCCAGCAGCAACACGTCGAAGCTCGAGGGCGCGGTCACCAGCTTCATGCACGCCGCGTCGACGATCTGCTCGCGATACTCGATATCCTTATAATCTCCCGCTACCCGCCGCGCGCACTTCAGGAACAGCCCATCCGACAGCTTCATGATATTCGCCTTATGGACCGCCGTGACCGATTTGCGCTGATTCCGCCGCGCATACTCGAACGCAAAGCGCGCGATCCGGGTCGACGCCCTCGCAGTGATTATCTTCACGCTCTCGACCACCCCGGGCGTCACCTGATGCTCGATTCCGGCATACAAATCCTCGGTATTTTCACGCACCACGATCAGATCGACATTGCGAAACGGGGTCTCGACTCCGGGCAGGCTGCGCGTCGGCCTCAGATTCGCATAGAGGTCAAAGGTCTTGCGCAAGTACACGTTGATCGAGCGAAAGCCCGTGGCGACCCGCGTCTCGAGCGGCCCCTTCAGCGCGATTCGCGTCCGCCGCAGCGAGCTTATCAGCGCCGCTGGCACCGGATCGTCGTAACGCTTGAGCGCCGCTGCCCCCGCCTCTTGCGTATCCCACTTGATCCGGACCCCGCTCTCCTCGATTACCTTGACCGCCGCCGCCATCACCTCCGGTCCGATTCCATCGCCCGGAATCAGCGTCACCGCCACCGCCTCCCGATGGCTCACGCCGTCGCCGTTCTCCAGCGCCGCGCACTTATGCGCCTTCATGTTCGGCTTCACCGGCTTCACCGGCTTCACCGTCTTTCCCCCACTTGCCTCTTCCATCGCCCTGTCCACAATCAAACGGCTTTACTAATCTTGATCATGCAAATCTCCGACGCATCCCGAGACGCAGCAAAACCTCCGCGCTTCGGCGCAGGCCCTAGCGCCTGTGTATCTGCGCTGAAAAGCCCTTTTTCCGATCCTGTTTTGGACCCGAATCGAAAACGCAAAACTGACGTTTCAGAAGTTCACCAATGCCACCATTATATCAGCAACGTTGGTGCCCGTCGCGCCGGTGATTACCAGATC
>DATJUF010000120.1:0-7669 GCA_035502655.1 Binataceae bacterium (SeqCode) | reverse complement strand
TGCGGTAGCAAATGATGCCTCCCGGCCGGCCAATGGGCGGTCCTCACGTTTGATATGGGCCACACCGCGATTGTTTACAATCTGATGGGATGGCCTAACATCACTCACGGCACGTTCAAGCCCAAGCGCGGAATGGTCAGGGTCGATCCGGAGAGCGGGAAGATGGATGGGAAGATCGTAGCCGATGCGGCTAGCGGCGATAGCGGACATAGCTTACGGGACGATAGAATGAAGCAGAGCATCCTCGAGCCCGGGCAGGGGATTGGAGAACCCAGCATTTTGTTTTTCAAGGTTGAGAACCACGTCGATATCGAAGTAACCGCACTGGCGCATCTGAGGTGGGTCTCACCCTGATTTGGACGTGGAGGGGCGATCCTTGCTTTAATAACGAATCCGTGTCTAACGCCGAGACTATCATCCAGGTTTCAGGATTGGACAAGAGCTACGGCTCACGCCATGTCCTCAACGATTTGAACTTTGAGGTCAAAGCCGGTGAGATTGCCGGTTTGCTGGGTCCGAACGGCGCAGGCAAAACCACCACCTTGTCGATCCTTGCGACCTTGCGGAAGCCTGACAAAGGCGTGGTGAGGATCGCGGGTTACGATGCCCTTGACGATCCCGCAGCGGTTCGCCACCGGATCGGCTTTGTTCCGCAATCGATCGCGCTGTATCCCTCGTTGACGGCTTCGCATAACGTCGAGCTGTTCGCACGGGTCCACGGACTCAGTGCGCGCCAGGCGCGCGAGGCTTCGGATGACGCACTGGATAAGGTTGGATTAAATGATCGCAAGGGCGACGCAATAGCGTCCCTGTCTGGCGGGATGCAGCGGCGGGTTAATCTGGCCTGCGGCATGGTCCATCATCCTGAGATCTTATTGCTCGACGAGCCGACGGTCGGGGTCGATCCACAATCGCGTGAACGAATACTGGAAACGCTGCGCGCACTGGCCGCAGCCGGTGCAACGATCGTATACAGTACGCACTATATGGAAGAGGTCGAACGCCTGTGCGACTGCGCACTCCTGATTGATCACGGCCATCTGATCGCTCGCGGTACGGTAGCGGAATTGGTCGCATTGGGCGGCTCGCATCATCGCATGGAAATTACTTTCCGCGAACCGCCGTCGGCGGACTTGTTCGCCGGTCTGGAGGGGGTCAGCGAGATCGATTCCACGCCTGCGGCCGATCATATAACGCTCGGGCTGGCCGGCTTAGCGCGCGTCGGTCCTGTGCTGGATCGGGCGTCGCGCGCCGGATTTCCCGTATTGGAATTCAATCTGCATAGCCCCAATTTATCCGACGCTTTCATGTCACTCACCGGCCACGCATTGCGCGACACCAACAGTTAATCGCTTTCGCGCGAGTGAGAGTGATGTTCCGAACCATCCTGCTGGTGCTGCGCAACGAGTTCCGGCTATTGGTGCAGGATCGCGCGGCGCTA
This sequence comes from Binataceae bacterium (SeqCode), assembly GCA_035502655.1. GTDB lineage: Bacteria > Desulfobacterota > Binatia > Binatales > Binataceae > DATJUF01. The sequence continues at coordinate 6,228 of DATJUF010000120.1, read as the reverse complement.
TTCATGTTGTCGCTGGCACCACTGGTGATTATCGCAGTGTCGGGCTTCTCGCTGGGCAACATGTTCGGCGTTCACACGAACGGCCACAGCTACGTCATTCCGGTAGTAAACGAGGACCACGGGGCGGTGGCGAAAGCGCTGATAGATGGCCTTTCCCACGAACGCACCCTGAAGATAGAGCATGTGCCCGATGAGAAGATCGCGCGTACGATCGTGGCTGGCAACGACGATTCACCGCTGGCGATCATGATCCCATCTGGCACAACTGAGGCGCTCGAATCCGGGCGGACCGCATCCGTTTCGATTTATGTGGATCCGGTCAAGCGGATCGAGGCGTCGGCAATGGAGCTGCGCCTTAGCGAACTCTCGCGAGCAATTGCCGAGCGTGGACGGCGCCAAGCGCAAGCGCAACTCGTTGAAACGAGCGCGGACCTGCACGCGCGGACTGGCCTGGTGCTCAAGCAGGTCAAGACGCTGCAGGCGGAAGCTGACCAGTATCAGCATCAAATGTTGAGGGTACAGGACACGCTGCGGGCGCAACTTGAATCACGGATCCGCGAAAAAGCCGAGCAACTCACCGCGCAGACTCAGGCGGCGATTGACAGCGCGATAGCGGCCAACAAGCTCAGAGTGCAGGGCGAGTTGTCAGGCAAGCAGGATGCGATGATGGCGGTCGCCAACTATATGCATGAGCTGCAGGCGAGCCGCACAGCCTTCGGGCAATGGCTGGCGCAACTCAAGACAATGGCGGGCTCCCACGCGGCATCGATTCCGCCGCCGCCGATGTGGCCCGTCCCTCCGAGTGCGGCGCTACTCGCAGAGCTTTCCAAGCCGGTCGAACTCTCGTTCGCCAAGCCTGACCTTACGGCAGAGCAGGCGTCAATGGGTTTCGCAATCCAGATCCCGCAGATCCGAATGCCGCCAATGCCCAAAATCGCGCTTGACCTGGATAACTTGCTGCCAAATGATGTGCCGGCTCTGCCCGGTGACATAGCTTGGCGCAATCGCGCGCTGACGCCCGGCTATGGTGAAGTCAACAGCTTCGACCAATACGTTCCAGGGTTCGGGATCACTTTCCTGTTGATTGACCTCTTGTGGGGAGTCTCAGTCGGACTGATTGATGAGCGCGAATGGGGAACCTTGCGGCGGCTGCGCGCCAGCGGCGCACCTGTGCCCGCAATGATGATAGGCAAGCTGGCGGCGCGCTTCTTAGTGGGATTCGTGCAAATGATTCTGCTGTTCTCCGTAGGATGGCTGGTGTTCGGTATCGGGCTCGGGCGCGATCCAGCGGTTCTGCTGTTGCCGACGGCAGCGATAGTCTTCGCCGCGGCCGCCTTTGGGTTGGTTATGGCCGGAATTTGCCCCACTCGGGACTCAGTAATGCCGCTCGGCTCAGTCGCCGCGATGACGATGTCGGCCGTCGGCGGATGCTGGTGGCCGCTCAACTTTGAACCATCGTGGATGCGTGACGTGGCCTCATGGATGCCGACGACCTGGACGATGCGAGCGTACAATGACCTGATGATCCGCGGACTCGATCCGATGCATGCCGTATGGCCATCCCTCGTAACCTTCGGACTAGGGTTCGGGTTTTTGGCTATTGGAGTGCTGGCCGCATCACGCATCTATGATTAGTCATACAAACATTCATACGTGAGTTCAGCGGTTAACCGCTGGCAGTTTGGGGGCTGACCATTGCAGCACCAGGCGGCGCTGCTGGTCAGATAGGCGGCCAGAGAGATGGAGAAAAGAGTAATCGCCGGGCGGCATCGAGCCATCTTCGATAACTTTGGTGATCGCTTCCATCTCGTCACGCTTGCGGCTCGCGCTGTACTCAGGCTAGTCAGAGAAATACAGCGCCTCCCGCGCCTTGCTTGCCGCAAAGCTATATGAGGGGGCCAAGCGCGCGTTCCAAGGTGCGGAGTTGTGATCGGAATGACAGTCGAAACAGGAATATTCCAAAACCCAATCGATCTGTGGATTGGAGCTGACCGTGGCAGCGGAAGTGTTTGCCGTCTCTACCGGCGCGGGTGGGTTCGTAGCTGTACCAGAGCATCCAGCTAGTAACAGCAAGGCCGAAACTGCCAATAAGCATGCAGATACTTGGCGATTAGAACGAAAAGCCGCGGTCGTATGACTCAAAACCGCAGGGTGCATCCAAAATTCTCCTTAGAATAAACCGGCCGATCAGGGCCGCCGATTAAGCCGAACAAACATTTACATGTTGAGCAGCGCGGATAAGTTCGCTCTGGTAGAATTCGCAACCGTCGCTACCGCGTCTAAGGGCGCGCGATGAAGGGAACAACCAGGTAGATGCTCTCATATCTCCAAGCCGCTATTCTCGGGCTTTTACAGGGGATCTCGGAACTCTTTCCGATTTCAAGCTTCGGACACAGCATCCTTCTGCCAGCGCTGCTGGGTTGGAGCGTTGATCAAAATGCGAGCTACTTTCTAACCTTTCTGGTCGCGACGCACTTTGCCACGGCGCTGGTGCTGTTTTTGTTCTATTGGAAGGATTGGGTGCGAATTTTTCTCGGAGTCATTAGGTCTATAAGCCAGCGAACAATCAGAGCAAATCCAGATGCGCAGCTAGGATGGCTGCTGGTGGTCGGCACCATTCCGGCGGGGCTTGTAGGAGTTGTATTCCAAAAGAGGGTACAGGAACTTTTCACCTCGCCGTCATTTGTAGCGTCGTTTCTCATATTGAATGGAGCACTGCTCTATGTCGCGGAGTTCCTCAGAAGAAAGGCCAAAAGAGGATTTGGCACTCATGACGCCGATGAGCGCATCGCCGCAGAAGTTTCGTGGCGGCAGTCGGCAGGAGTAGGCGTGATGCAGGTTCTGGCACTGCTGCCCGGATTCTCGCGCACGGGATCGACGATTGCAGGCGGGCTGATGGTAGGGTTGGCGCATGAAGACGCGCTGAGATTCTCATTCCTTCTGGCAACCCCGATAATCGCGGCTGCGGCTGTCCTCAAACTACCGCTGCTGTTCGCTTCGAGGGATGCCGCGGCGATTTTGATGGTGCTGCTAGGGGCTTCATGCGCAGCGATCGCATCGTACTTATCGGTAAAATTTTTAACGAGGTATTTCAAAACGAGAACACTTACCCCATTCGCGATATATTGTGTAATCTTCGGCGTTATCAGCCTGTTGCTCCTGCGCTCATAAATTATGCCTGGCGCGGCATTCAATCCCATGTATGCCTCAAATTGCTTTCTCTTGTTCACCATGAGCGCGTCTTATCATCAGCTTTTGGCGAATTTTCGGTAAGGAAGACGCGGCACCAAATCTTTCCTCCAATTCCTGGCCTCTATTCGCTAATGACGGCCCCGATAATGCTTACCTTTGACTATAGAACAGGTGCAGGAGTGAACCGCTTCGCGCACGACGCATAGCCATATGTTCAAACGCCTTTCTTCGCTGAATAATATTTCAGACGCCGATTGAGTGATTTGAACGCGGATGCAATTGGGCCAAAGGAGGCGGACTCGTGAAGGCAAAAAGATCATTTGGAATCAGGAATTTGCTGCTCATCGTGGCATGTTTGTTCTTTGTAAGCGGCTGCTCATCCGTGGCGAATAGTGATCGGCTTACGCCAGCGGCGCAGGAGTGCAAAGGCTCCGATTGCGGCGAGTACCAACCACTTCGGCAGTACATAGCGTTCGGTCCGCTGCCGTATCAGGAAACAAAGAATTATTATGCGAGCAATTGCAATGAACAGACGCGCCAAAGACAGCGTGAACTTGCAAACTGTACTGCCGTACCCTTTATTAATATATTGCTGCCGCCCCCACCACCGGCACGCTCGTGAACTGAGTAAGAAGTGGGTATCGGCCGGCATCTCAGTATGGAAGTGTTCACAATCCACGTGTGATAATTGAGTGTGTGCTATCGAAAACGAATGGAAGGGCCTTTTCTTTGGCAACTCGTGAGAGGATTATCAAGCGGTCGTGGTGAGCCGTCCCCTGCTCGTGATTGATGGCGATTCGTTTGCACATCGTGCATATCATGCACTGCCGAAGTCGATACGGCGCCGTGACAATCAAGGTGGCGGGGCGATCGTCGGATTCGCCAACTTTTTGCTGCGGCTATATGAGAGCGAACGGCCGCGCGCGGTCCTGACCGGATGGGATACGCTCGATGCGCCGACCTATCGCCATCGAGCTTTCGCTGCATATCAAAGTGGACGTACGTTCGACCCCGAATTGCGCGAGCAACTCGAAGTCCTGCCGGAATTTGTGATCGCATGCGGCTTTGCTTCGGCGAAAGTCGCGGGCTATGAAGCGGATGACTTCCTCGCTGCGGCGGTGGCTCAGGAAGAACGGCGCGGCGGAATAGTTATAGTGGCGACAGGCGACCGCGATGCTTTCCAGCTAGCGTCAGAATCAACAACGATCCTGCAGCCGGTTCGTGCTGGCCAGTTGGCGCGTATCGGACCCGCGGAGGTTCGCCAGCGGTACGGTGTTGAACCAATGCAGGTGCCGGATTTCATAGCGCTGCGTGGTGACCCGTCAGACCATCTGCCGGGCGCAAAGGGAATCGGCGCTAAAAGTGCGGCCAGCGTCCTACACAAATATCGAAGTCTCGAAGAAGCGCTCGCGAATGGCAGATTCAAAGATGAGGCTGAGAGCCTGCGCCTCTATCGCTGGATCGCGACGATGGATAAGGCTGCGCCTATCCCGTCTTTAGACAACCAGGCGCCAACATGGGCGAAAGCGGCCAGTCTCGCTCGCGAATGGGAACTGAACCGGTTGGCAGAGCGCCTCGATATCCTCGCTTCTTCAACTACAACTATCTAGGTGCTGGCGCGAGGCTCTCGAATAGCCGAAGGCGCGGGAGCCAACGCCGGTAACTGCCGCGAGCACTGGCCATGACGCGTCGCGGGGCCAGTGCACTCATGCTCTGAGGCCTTTTTTGGCTTTGATTTCCCGGAGCAAGGCATCGATTTTTTCGTCACGTTCCATCGCGCGGAACCGGTCATCAAAACTATCGGCAAGCATTTCGCCATGCGCCTGGCCTATCGCTTCTTCGCGAACGATCCTGGATCGCATTCGCTCGAAAGTACTGCCGGGATTGATGGCCTCATGTGCGCTGGCGGCACGGTTAGCCGCCCGCGTTCGGCGATGGCGTACGATCAGCAAATCGGCTTTGGCCTTTGCCTCTGCCAGCTTCATCTCCAGCTTATTCAAAGCTGTCTTCATTGATTCCACCTGAACCTGCTGATCGGCGATCTGCTGATCGAGATTCGCGCCAACCTGTTCCGCATTTAAGGCCCGGCTCAAGGCCTCGCGCGCCAGCTCATCATCGTTCTTGCCGACCGCCAGGTCCGCCTTGCGCATCCAGTCAGCATAGGCCTCGGCATTGTCCCGATGCTTCTTGCGGAGTACATGCAGGTCAGCCAGCGCGATCGCGACTTGCGTCTTGACCTGCATATACTGATTTTCCATATCGAGGATCACCTGCTTCAGCATCTTCTCCGGGTTTTCGGCCTTATCGATCAGATCATTCAAATTGGCCCGTACCAACGCCGCTACGCGATCAAGTAATGCCATCGGAAAACTCTCCTTATTTGCCTCATCGCGAGTTCGCTTCGTGAGATCGCATTATTTATCTGGTCCAGTCAGCTTTTCATCGCCAGCCGGACGCGCATTATCCGAATGATCCGGCCTGTCGCCGATCATTCTGATCTTGCCGAGCAACTCCGACATCTGCATCCCCGAGAGCGCTTCGAAGAGGGCCGGCACTTGCGCCGCCATTTGGGCAAGATCGCCGGTGATCTTATGCATCCCGGCGGAATCGCCATTGCCGGTCGAGACCACGGTTATGTGATCAACCTTCGCCAGCGGACTGGCTAATGCTTTGACTACTTCGGGCAAGCTCGTGATTAGCTTGTCCACCACCGCGGCCTGGTTGTATTCCTGGTAGGCTTCGGCCTTGATATTCATGGCCCTCGCCTCGGCATCTCCCTTCTTAAAAATGATCTCGGCTTCCGCTTCACCCTGCGCCCGAATGGCATTGGCACGGCCTTCAGCCTCAACGATGGTCTTGGATCGCTCGGCCTCAGCCAACGTTTGAATACGCTGACGTTCAATCTCAGCCTGCTTGAGCACGGTCGCGACCAGTTCTTTCTCGCGCCGTACGATTTCAGCCTCCTGCACCTTCACCTGCTGTTCCCTTTCAGCCTGCTGAACTTTCACCGATTCAACGATCAGCTGCTGCTGCATG
>DATJUF010000119.1:0-18917 GCA_035502655.1 Binataceae bacterium (SeqCode) | reverse complement strand
GCGCATGCGAAGTTCACCGGCGAAGTTGGCGTGTGCATGGCAACTTCGGGCCCGGACGCGATTCATCTTCTGAACGGCCTGTACGACGCCAAGCTGGATCATCAGCCGGTGGTCGCGATCGTGGGCCAGGCGGCGCGCGCGTCAATCGGCGGGCGCTTTCAGCAGGAAGTCGATCTAGTCAGCCTGTTCAAAGATGTCGCGAGCGAATATGCCGAGATGGCTTCGGTGCCGTCGCAGATGCGCCACCTGGCCGACCGCGCGATGCGCATTGCCCGTTCGCAGCGTACCGTCACGTGCATCATTGTGCCGAAGGATCTTCAGGAAATGGATGCGGAGGAGCCGCCGCGCGCCCACGGCACCATTCATTCGAGCGCGGCCTATAGCACTCCTTTTGTGGTCCCGGCGCAAAAGGACTTGCAGCACGCGGCCGGCGAGCTGACTGAAGCAGCCGATCTGCTTGGCGCGGGGATCGCGAAGGCGCTGCTGGGCAAGGCCGTGCTGCCTGATGATCTTCCATTTGTTACTGGTGCCATCGGCCTGCTGGGGACTAAGCCAAGCTACGACTTGATGATGGAATGCGACACTCTGTTGATGGTGGGCACAAGCTTTCCCTACTCTGAGTTCCTGCCGAAGGAAGGACAGGCGCGGGGAGTGCAGATTGATATTGATGGCCGCATGCTGGGCATCAGGTTTCCGACCGAGGTCAATCTAGTTGGCGATGCCCGCGAAACTCTGCGGCTGCTAATCCCTCATCTGGAGCGCAAGAGCGATCGCAGCTGGCGTGAAGGCATCGAGCATAAGGTGGCGGAATGGTGGAAAGTGCTCGAGGCGAGAGCCATGAGCGGCAAGCAGCCGATCAATCCGCAGCGGGTGTTTTGGGAGCTCTCGCCCCGGCTGCCGGACAATTGCATTCTCAGTTCCGATTCAGGCTCAGCAGCCAACTGGTTTGCACGCGATCTGAAGATCAGGCCCGGCATGAAAGCTTCGCTGTCCGGCAATCTCGCAACCATGGGGCCAGGAGTGCCATATGCGATCGCCGCGAAGTTCTGCTTTCCCGAACGCCCGGTCATCGCAATGACCGGCGACGGCGCCATGCAAATGAACGGGAACAATGGCCTGATCACAATCGCCAAGTACTGGCAGGAGTGGAGCAATCCCAAGCTTATAGTTCTCGTTCTTAACAATAATGATCTTAATCAAGTAACCTGGGAACTCAGGATCATGACTGGAGATCCCAAGTTCGAGGCGTCGCAAGACCTGCCCGATTTCCGCTATGCAGAATATGCCGAATCACTGGGCCTGAAGGACATTCGGGTCGAGCAGCCAGAGGATCTCGTTCGCGCCTGGGATGAAGCGCTGGCGGCTGACCGCCCCTGCGTGATCGACGCGATTACAGATCCTGACGTACCGCCGCTGCCGCCGCATATCACGCTGGCGAATGCTGCCAAGTTTGCTTCGGCCTTAAGCAAAGCCAATCCGAATGAAGCGGGAATCATCAGCCAGTCGCTCCGGGAATTCGCCCAGGGTATGAAGCCGCACAGGCAATGATCAGCCTGGCATGGACTATAACTTGGAATCCTAGTTACGGCACGTGACCGGCCGAATGTTCTGGTTCACGTGAAACAGATTATCCGGGGCGTGCCTCGCCTTCATTTTCTAGATCGTTGACGTAAATCGCGCCCGTTGAAAACGGTACCATCGCAGCGAAGAACTTCTGCACCCATGCCAACGCCTTCGCGCGCTCGCGGGCTGCCTGCCAATACGAGTGAATCCAATACTCATACCTGGTCCGCCGAAACCCAAAGGCGTTATCTTGGGAAATTGAGCACCAAGGCCCATGCCAGTAAATCATCGTAATACCGCTCGCTTCGCTCGCTGAGTCGGAAGCGTGTTCGACTATCGCAGCGATGGTTTCGCTGGTTAGATCTTCCAGGTGTCCGCCGCGCCGGCAACTCGCATAGTGACCATCGGCGGGACCGTCGGTTCCTGTTTGCTGTTCCTGTAGATAGTCGCGAATGCTGATAGTATCCTGGAGCGGCTCAAGAAAAGTCCGCAGAGGACGAAGCACCTGGCCGCCGTGTTGGGGTGGACTCGGCCACACTAAGCCAACGTCGAGCATTCGTTCACCCGGATTAGGTAGGACTGCCACGGTGAGAAACAGATCATCGGGAATGCAGGGCGCATACTCCTTGATGAAAGCGAGCACCCTAGCCGCCTGCCTGATTGGATATTTAAGATGGCCCGACAAAACCTTCGCGACCGGATGACTAAGAATGTGAGCGACACGACAACTCCGAAATTTGCTCCTGCGCCTCGCACCGCCCAGAATAGGTCTTCATGCTGATTTTTATTCGCAATCAGCATCTGGCAATCGGCCGTGAATATTTCAACCTGCCTTATACTATCGCAGGCATAGCCGAACTTGGGAGTGAGTGCGCTCTCTCCACCACCAAGCGCATAGCCGGCGACACCAACTGTAGGACAAGACCCCAGCGGGACCGCCAGGTCAAACGCCTGGGTCGAGTAATCCAGTTCATGAGCGAGGACACCTGCATCGATTTGTACCAAAGCGGCGCGAGGAACTATCGATACCCGTTTCATCAGGGAGAGGTCGATAACCATACCGCCATCGCAGACGCCGTGACCAGCAAAGCTGTGCCCCCCACCGCGTATAGCAATTGTCAGATCATCATGATGTGCAAATTCGATGGCGCGCTTCACATCCTCGCGAGTCGCGCAGCGAGCAATCACTATGGGGAATTTTTTCACTGCGCGGTTCCATACCTTCCGCGCATTCAGATAACGGAGATCGCCAGGAAGTATGATCTCGCCCGTAAAACTATTGCTCAGTTTACGTAGCGCCGCCTGACCAAGCTGATTCGAAGCACCGCGTAGGTATTGCTTGACAGCCATCTATTGTTCATTCCTGAAGGGACTGGTCATAATGCTGCTGTCCGTGGTTTATATTAATTCATCACAACGGTGGACCGAGGCGAACCCGCTCGAGAACTTGATCGAGCTGTGCTTCAAGCGGCAGAGTTTCGATCCACCATGTGACGCCGGCCAAGCCGTAGGAAGCGGCCAGCTTCCGGGCATCGGCCGGCTGTAGCCCATTGGTGAGACCAAAATGAAGTACATCAAAAGCATTATCCGCGGAGCGAAAGCCCTTAATGTAAGCGCCCATTTCCCGAACTTCCTCAGGAGTTAACGGACCTGATAAATCCCCTCGCACAGGGACCACGCCATCATAACGTGCAGCGCGGCGCATTGGCCGCTTGTGCCGCCAGGAAGCAGCAATCCATATTGGAATCCGAGGTGACTGCAGACATGGCGGATTTACCTGTGCCCGCTTGATGCGAATGTGCTTACCCTCGAAATCAAAAGGCTGGCCGCTCCATAACCCCGTGAGCACGGTCAACCCCTCGTCAAGCATTTCTGCGCGAACGCGATCGTCCAGCGGTCCGCCGAATGCGCTAATCTCACCAAAGACATCGGAACCAAGCCCCACACCAAAGACTAAGCGCCCGTCCGACAAGTGATCGAGGCTAACAGTCTCATACGCCAGTTTGCCCAGATGACGCCTGAATAGCGGGGTCACCAAAGGTCCGAAACGAATTCTCTTAGTCGCTTGGGCGATCAAGGCCAGTGCCAGCCATGGGTCAGCGAGTTGCCTAGTCCCGGCTATCCTCAAATGATCCCAGACGAAGCATCCGTCCCACCCATATGCTTCAGCCTCTTGGGCTACATTTGCTACGACTGTCAGATCACTAAAGACACCGGTCAGTGGAATATCAAGGCCGAAACGCATTAATTTTCACGGCGCGATCCTAAGCGTCAGCGCCGATTGCTCACAATTTGCTATCTCAGCCCGAACGCATCGATTACAGCCCGGTTAAAAGCTGGAATGTCCGACGGCTTGCGGCTCGTTGTGATTTCCCCATCGCGTACTACTTCCCTGTCTATCCATTTTCCTCCGGCATTCCGAATGTCCGTGGCGAGTGACGGCCAGGATGTAAGCGTATGCCCGTGAACAGCGTCCGCCTCAACCAGCATCCATGGCCCATGACAGATTGCTGCGATAGGTTTATTTTCGTGCACGAATGCCTGCACAAATTGAACGGCCTTTGATACCGTCCGCAGTTCGTCCGGATTCGCAACTCCACCCGGCAGAACCAGTGCATCGTAGTCAGCCGGATTCGCTTCAGCCAATGAAATGTCTACCTTGAACTTGCTGCCTTTCTCATGGTGATTCATCGCCTGGATTTCATTCTCCGATGGTGAGACAATCGAACATTTCGCTCCTGCGGCCTCCAAAGCTTTGCGGGGTTCAGCCAATTCGGCCTCTTCCACCCCATTGGTCAATAAAAATGCAATGGTCTTACCATTTGACGCATTAGTCATTCTTGTGAGTCTCCTTGTTATTTTATTCGCAACATACCTTCGATTCTATGAGCTGTCCGGCAGGATAATTTCGCCCAATTGCTGGCGGATACATCGTAAACCTTCTGCTCCTATGCCATGCCGCACACCGGTGCCGATAATCGTAATGATCGCAGTTATCAGCAGCGAGTTCGCGGTGACCTTCAGGAACTTCCGGCGTTCATTAAACCCCTACCTAGAGATCCCCGCAGGACCCGCGTCCCGCTGCTGTTATTTCCTCTCAGAACAAGACTCACAACTCATATGTTTCTCTTTTGACAACATTCCGGCTAAATGTTCAGCGGGGAACGCCGCATGTCTTTGCATTAGCAAAGCTCAGCAGGAGTCATGCCGAAACCTGATGATTCAAAATCGCATTAGCGACCTTTGTCACGTAAGCTTCACAAAGGTTTACGCTACTTCAATAATCTAGGTTTTTGCAAAAAGCTCTGGAGGCGAATCAATTCAGTGTCCCGACATACAATGAGAGAGATGCGGGAGTCGGATGATCTCCGCGGACAACCGGCCAGTCACTAAGCGGCTACAGGCTAACTTTAAGTCCCGCCTCAAAATTAACTGGCGGCGCCGGATAGCTAATATCCTGCGTATAATGCCGGTCAAACAGATTCTGGATACGGATGAAAGCTTCCTCGCTCGTCAACCGCGGGATGACGCCACTGCCAAGATCATACGATAGCGTAAGGTTGAAGAGGTGATATCCAACATGATTGCCATAAGGAGGCGGCACTTGATTCCGCAAGTCCTCGAAATCGCCAACGAATTCATAGAAGAGCGTTGAAGTGAATTCGTCACCTTCGCGGAAAAGGTTTGAATACTTATACTCAGCGAGACCCGCAGCGGAATGCTTGGGCACACGGACCGGCTGTAGGCTTGCCAGCAACGGGGAGTGGGTCGAATCGAGCACCGTGAAGTTTCCGCTCAAAGAAAAGCCCTTGAATGGACTGACCGAAGGGACGAGCTCGACACCTTGGGTGTCCGTGCGCCCGATATTCTCGGCGATGTCCTCGCCTGGTACGGCCGGATTTGGCGCTGCGACGATCAGATTGTGAATGCGCCGGGAAAAGTAGGTGGCAGTGAAGCTACCCCAGTCTCCGAAGCGCTTCTCGATCGAGCCGTCGTATTCACTTGACGTGGTCGGTTGAAGGTTGGGATTACCGAATTCAGGATAATACAGATCGTCGAACGTTGGGGCTTCGAAGCCTTCCGCATAGTTGCCGCGCAATGTGATGCCGTACTTGCTGAGAGGTATTGCAACAGCCCATGACGGACTCACTTCTTCGCCGAACTGGCTATTGCCATCGACACGGAACCCGCCGGTTAGGAGCAAATGATCGTGCAACAGGCTGCCCTGCTGTTGGAGATAACCGGCGTATTGTTGCTGAGTGGCATTAAAGACAGTATCGAACACGTTTGGGCATTCGGCCTGGTGTCCTTCTTTCGCGCACGGTGGCGGCGTATAAAAAATCGAATTGAAGACCGAACGTGCCCAAAGATTTTTGAAATCGAAACCGATTAGTGAAACCCAGTTGTGCCTCCAGGTATAAACCGCTTCGCCGTTACTGCCCCAAATCTCTTCGGGAATATCGGAGGCGTTAAAATAGTTATTGATTGGATCGGGCGTCTTGTTATCGCGGGTTTCATCGCGGACGAAGGAGCCGAAATAGCGCAACGCTAGCTTCTCTATCGGATGGCTGTCGACTTCGCCCTTGAAAAGCATGAATTCATAGCGCTGATTAGCATTGGGATCGATCGGCGCTCCAGGATCCTCATTAGAGTATTCAGGCAGGCCAGCCTGCGCCGTAGTGTACCGTGCAAAACCGCGCAGAGTAGTATTATCGGTAATATGCCAATCGAGGCGTCCGGCACCGGAAAGATTGTCGTAGGCGCTATTAACCGGCTGGAAGCCATTGGTGGAGTAGTAGGACACTGACCCTGAGTAGCCGAGCCTGCCGTAGGCGCCATTGGCCGTTGCGACTTGGCGCTGGGTTTCCCAATTGCCCCCGTCCGAGAGCAGGCTGAATTTGGGTGCGCCGGTCCCTTCCTGGCTAATCAGGTTGATTACCCCACCGATCGCAGACGAACCATAAAGGCTGCCGCCCGCACCACGTAACACTTCGATACGGCCAGCGTTGTCAGTTGTCAGATTGGCAAAATCATACGAACCTGCGGTTGGAGTATTCACTTCAACGCCGTCAAGCAGAACCAGTACCTGCGATGAAGTCGCGCCACGTATACTCACATCGGTGATAGTACCGGGGCCACCGCTCTGGGTGACTTCCACGCCAGGTACTTCGCGCAGCGCATCACTGACTTGCTCGATCTTTTGCTCCTGGAGCTGCTGATCATGCACCACCGTGATCGTAGTGCCAACTGTGCTGAGCGGCTGAGTAATACGCGTTGCCGTGATAGCAACATCGGGCAGCTGCGTCACTGCGCTGGTATTGTTGCTCGAGAGCGGCTTGGTAGAGGACTGCGATTGTGGGCTCGAAGGTGACGCCGAGCGGGTGGGCACCGCGCCAGGTGAGGCTTGTGAGGCCGGCATGGCCGCGGAAGCCGGCGGAAAAGATTGGGCGCCGGCCGAAGTCAGTCTAGCCAGCAGCAATAGCGCCACCGTGGCGCTGATACCAAAACCGAACGACGACATCGACAATACTCCACCCGCGTAGAGTTGCCGTCAGCGGTATCGAGCGGCTGGCCGTAGCGAACTAACTATCGCGCGAAGCGATCAGGCATTAAGTATCGCGAGCCGAGCCGCCTTTCCCGCGGAAGGCAAACCGTTAAGCACTCGGCCGGTCTCCTGGCTTGGGATTCATCCTTGGACCCGCCTTCCCGCTGATGCAGTGGCTGGTGTGGGTCTTCGTCTTCCCTCACAGTTGCGGGGCAGCGCCGGATTTGAACCGGCTTCCCGTGCACCGAGTGAGGCGAAAGCTAAAATAACTATAAAGCCAAGTCAAGTGTAGCCTGCCTCGGATAGAACCGGACGCGTATTGGCGTCGCTTGACACCTAATGCCGCGTCTGGAACAGTTTCCCGAGTTTGCAGCCTGATCCAGGACGCGGGGATAATCGCCACACCGCAGGAATCAGAACGGCTAAAATCGCTACTGCTGCTGAAGTTCGGTGCGGCGAATTGGAGTTGCTACGCTCGCGCTGCCTTTATCGATGAATGCAATATCAAGTGACCGGTCACTGTCAGGTTTCACCGATCGCGTCAGTCGACTGGATGACCCGTGGCGAAGGCTGCCCGTTATCGTCTTAGTTGCGATAGTCACATGGCTTGGCCTCTTGACTTTGTTCGGCTTGTTTCTGAGTGATATGGCCGCGGAATCGCCAGCGCCATTAGCCCTCGAAGCCCGGCTGCTTGAATTACCTGGCAATGGCTCCCCCGCGCGAGGAGCCACGTCAAGTTCAATAATCAATGCCGGGTCCCCGCACCATACAACCACACTGCCAGCTTTTCGAGCCGCAAGTCATCAATCTTCGGCAAGGTTTCAGAATCCAACGCGACTGCATAGGATCCATCCGATTGCGCAACTGCATAAACGAATGGTATCCAAGCCGGCCGCACATCGCGTTGACGAATATAGTCACTCTGATGAACCGCGCCGCCCCACCGCAGTACCAGCAGCCGCGCACGTCCAACTCACCGAGGGGAAGCGCGAGTCCCAAAGGCTGACGGCGCCAGGCAATACACTTCCCCCTGCCAGCAGTAACTCCGATCAAACGAATACAAGTATTGGTGCCGGTGTCAGCAGCGGCTTGGGCCACGAGAAAGATTCGGGCGGAGCGTCCGGCCCCCATCCGATCTATGCGCCTGTACCGAGTATTCCGGATGACATGCGCGACGAGGTAATGCAGGCAACTGCCGTCGTCCTCTTTCAAGTTGCGCGCGACGGCAGCGCGACCGTGTCATTGGTCGCGCGCACGGATTTCCCGGTGCTTGATCAACTGCTTTTAGAAACACTGAGCCATTGGCGCTTTCAACCCGCCGTCCGTAACGGAGTCGCAGTTAAGTCTGAGGCGGAAGTCCATCTGCAAATAACGGTTCGGTGAAATCCATGCGATCTTCTGTGTCGTCGTCGTTATGAAAACCCGCACACTCATGGTAATGGGAACTGCCTCGGATGTTGGCAAGAGCGTCGTCGTCGCCGGACTATGCCGTCTCTTCTCAAGAGCTGGAATTCGCGTTGCGCCATTCAAGGCTCAGAACATGTCCAACAACGCCGCTATCTGCAATGGCGGCGGCGAGATTGGACGGGCGCAAGCGGCCCAGGCTGAAGCATGCGGACTCGAGCCTGATGCAGACATGAATCCGGTTCTGCTCAAGCCTGAAAGTGATCACCGCTGCCAGGTAGTGATCGCCGGCCAGGCGCGTTTCCGCATGACCACTAATGAATATAGCCACTATCGCGAACATGCCTGGCCGGCAATAGTCAATAGCTATACGCGTCTCGCCCAGCGCTTCGAACTAATCCTGATCGAAGGAGCGGGCGGAGCCGCCGAAATTAATCTCCGCGATAGGGATATAGTCAATTGGCCAATTGCTGAACTCGCGGACGCTCGGGTTCTGATTATCGCCGATATCGACAAGGGTGGTGCACTTGCATCGCTCGTTGGGACAATCGCCCTGCTATCGGAGGCCGAGCGGAAAAGAGTCAAGGGATTGATCATCAACAAATTTAGGGGCAACCTCGCGCTGCTTTATGGCGGCCTTAAAATTATCGAGGCGAACACCGGCGTTTCGATACTTGGCGTGCTGCCCTATGCCGGTAATCTCGAAATACCCGAAGAGGACGGCGCCGGACTGGGGATAAGTGTCAGTACGCAGTCAGGCCAGCCGATTAAAATCGCAGTCATAGCATTTCCACGTATAGCTAATTATACCGATTTTCAGCCATTTCTCAACGAGCCCGACGTTGCATTAAAATACGTTAATCGGCCTGAGCATTCGGGCGAAGCCGATGTACTCTTCCTGCCGGGTACTAAAAGTACAATCGCCGATCTGATATGGCTGCAAAAATCCGGCTGGGAGCAGCGCATTAGAGATCATTATGCGGCCGGCGGCACAGTGGCTGGGATTTGCGGCGGATACCAGATGCTCGGGGAACGCATCGGCGATCCTGAGCATTGCGAAAGTGATCTGAGTAGCATCGCCGGACTTAGGCTGCTGCCAATCAAAACGATATTCGCAAAAGAGAAGATTACCGCGCGTGTTGAGGCAACGCATCTTGATTCGGGACTAACTGTTTCAGGTTACGAGATCCATTGCGGACGCTTGACGAGGTGCGGCTGCAATCCGGTCTTTCACATCAGGATGCGTGAGGGTCAAGGAACCGCCGAAGATGAAGGGGCAGTAACCGAGGATCGGCGAATATTTGGGACCTCGATCCACGGACTCTTCGATTCCCCGCAATTCCGCCGTCATTTCCTTAACCAGATTCGCACGCACAAAGGCCTTGCTCCGCTGGCAATCGCACGGGCTGAGGATGCGCGAACGTTGCGCGGCCGCGCCTACGACCGCTTCGCCAGCATAATAAGCGAGCACCTTGATCTAAACGCGCTAGCGAAACTGGCAGGTGTCGCGCCGGATCGTCTTCGCGCCTGAACTTCCATCCACCCGCCGAATGAGTTATTGCCGGCAACGCTGGGATTAGGTTTGAGTACCGGTAAGGCAGCACTTGAGAAGGACGTGACAATGGTCAAATTTGGTTATCTATTTGATTTCCGCCAGCCAGCGGAACTGTCCCGCCTGAATACGCAGGACTTTTATACCGCGATGTTCCAGCAGATCGAGTATCTTGATCAGGCTGGCTTCGATACGCTCTGGACCACTGAGCATCATCTCACCGACGACGGCTATCTTTCAGCGGTAATGCCGATGATGGCCGCGATGGCGGCGCGGACCAAACGGATCAAGATCGGCAGCTATGTAATTCTTGCGCCGTTTTATCATCCCCTGCGCCTGGCGGAAGACGCCGCGCTAATCGACGTAATATCCAATGGTAGGCTGCGGCTGGGAATCGGCCTGGGCTACCGGCGCGAAGAATTCGAGGCGTTCCAGACGCCGCAGAAGGAGCGCCTCGGGCGTACGCTGGAAACCGTCGAAATCCTCAAACGGGCTTGGACAGGCGAGCGTTTCAGCTTTACGGGCAAATATTTCTCGATCAAAAACGCGCGTGTGCTTCCGAAGCCGATCTCGCGGCCATATCCTGAGTTGCTGTGGGGCGGGATGGCCCCGCAGGCGATTCGCCGCGGGGCAAAACTGGATATGGGCTTTGCGTGCAACCTGGGTGCAAAAGAAATCAAGCTCTATCATGAGGCATTACGCGAACTCGGCAAGGACCCTTCGGCCTATAGTATCGTCAACAGCCGATTGGTCTTCGTTGCCGGCACGGAGGAGCAGGCGTGGGAGACGATCAAGCCTGCCTTGATGTATCAAATGGCGATGTATGGCAAATGGCTGGCGGAAGGCGAAATCGAATCGGGTAGCCATTATCGGCCTGACGCCGAGGCTCTGCGCAGGAGCGCAATACTCGGTCCGCCGGAGCGAGTTACGAGCATGCTGCGCGATATAATCGGCAGCGTTCCGATGACCGAGATAACCTTAATGATGCAGTTTCCGGGACTCGATCCGGCCCAAGTGATGGGATCACTTGAGCGATTCGCGACGGAAGTGCTGCCTGCACTCCGCAACTCGCCTTGATTATTGCTTAGTCCTCGGCGAAAGAAGAAGCGGGCGGCGGCCGTAGCGACGGCCGTCCGCTGGTTAAAGCGTCTTCACGGTTTCAGCTTATCGCGGCAATCCTAGTTTTGTATATTCGGGCAATAGGGCGCTTCGCTGTTGATCGTGCTAATTCCTTGCGAGCAGTGGTGTAGTCGAGGGCGTGAAAGCCATCGATGCTGATTATGAGCACATACTCTATTATTGGTTGATGGCTGCCGTATCCGCCTGCATAAGCGGGCGTGAAGCTCGCGGCCGTAAGTGATAGCCCCCGCGCAATGCCCGGTTGGCGGTACAGTTGTGCCGGAAATATCGTTGGCCAAACCGGCACTGGACCGCACGGTGGTGGCTACGATGATCTCGACTTTAATAATAATCAAGTATACGTGAGCGCGCCTGCTCCCACGATCAGCCCGAATACGGCGCCGGCGATCGTGTCGCTCAAGGTGAGCGGAAAGAAGACGATTCTCACCGGCATCTTAAACGGCAACGCCTCGGTTACCAATGTGGTCACAAGCAACCTGGTCACCTTGAACCTTCAGGATCCTGACTCGATGATCATGAATCAGCAAGGCGAATTGATTCTCGCCTCCCAGGGCGACGGCGAATTGATAATCGTGCGGTATCCTGGGCTGAGCTGACAAAAGGCATTCCTCGTGCCGCTCACTTCAGCGGACGGCGGAACGGCGATTGGTGATACACAGTTCGACGACACCGTATTCACGACGCAAAGCGCGGGTGAATTGCTGGTGGCGGATAAGCAACTGAATGCGGTCTACGCTATCACCGCGCCTTACTTTGGGCCGGCCGCTTACTCGGCGGTTAGCGTTTACGAAACGCCGGACGCCACCAACCCGCTCGAGTCATTCGTTGGGCAGACGAACCTGGCCACCGGATTCGTAACGCCAATAGTCAATGGAATGGAGGAGCCCGGCGGTATGGCGTTCATTCCATTCGGAGTGGATCTCGCGAAATACGTCAAGGCCTCCGTGCAGAGACCTGGGGTCTGCCCAGCGGGCTGATCAGCTAAATCAGACTGAGTAGAAATTCTCTGGGATGATCGAAGGCGTTCGGCGGCGATGATAAGCCAGACGCTGGCCCGCCGGATCGCCCCTATCCTGTGACGCTTTCAGCTTCGGTCACTCCTCTGCGCTAAGCACAAGCCTGATTTCCGTTTCGGTGGAACGCCGCTTGAATGGACTCGGCGATCTGCCGTAAACAGTGTTATAATCAAAGGATGCCCGCCAATAGCCATGGCCGCCCCGCGAGCAGATTGGAGAATCTACCGGCCAGACCAGTGCGATGACGCCAATCAATCAAAATGGTGAACTCCCCGCCCGCCATCAAGCCTTACTAATGGCGGCGGTGCAAGAATTTATCACCACCGCGGAGCCAGTGGGTTCGCAGCAACTCGCCGCCCGCCATCGTCTTGGCGTGCGTGCCGCAATGGTTCGCAATCTGATGAGCGACCTTGAAGAGGCCGGTTTCCTGACCCAGCCCCATACTTCTGCTGGGCGTATTCCGACTGATCGCGCCTTTCGCTATTACGTCGATCGTGTTACGCCAAAATCACCGATCGATTTCTACGACCGCGCTCAAATCGAGCTGCACTACTCTGCGCCACCAGCTGATTTCAATGAGATGGTCCGCGATACTTCGCGTCTCCTTGCGCTGATGACCGGGCAGGCCGCACTGGTGATGGCGCCCAGGCTCGAGTCGGTGGTGCTCGAGACCGTGCAGTTCCTCCGCCTGCGCGAGTTCGAGGTGATGGCGGTATTCGTACCCATGACCGGCGTCGTGCAAAGCCGCCTTATCCAAACCTCGCGCGATCATACGCAGGAAGAGCTCGGCCGTATGGCGGGTTACCTTAACGATTTCCTGCATGGCTGCACGCTTGAAAATGCCCGCGGCATGATCGAGGAACGACTGCACGATGATCGCGCCGCTTACGACGCTTTCATTCGTACCGCACTGACCTTGGGCGATGCCGTAACCCGGAGTTCCTCCACCGCGGAGCTCTACGTTGATGGTGGCAGCAAAGCCGTCGAGCAGCCTGAATTCGCCGATCCAGAACGTTTGCGCGAACTTCTGCGAGCGCTGGAAGACAAGACCGCACTGCTTAACCTGCTTGAACGCAGCCTGACCCATCACGGCCCAATGGTCTCAATCGGCTCGGAGAACTTCGATGCCCGCCTCTCTGCCTTTGCCGTAGTCGCCGCCTCCTACGCGAGTGGCCTCACGCCGCTCGGCAGCCTGGCGATCGTCGGTCCTGTCCGCATGGACTACGGCCGCGTTATCCCTCTCGTTTCTTATACGGCCCGCGCGCTCTCGCGAGTCCTTGATCATTAGTCCCGCCGATTCGCAGCAGCCCACTCTAAGAGAATTTCGTTCCCGCTCCTGCGATCCTGCTATATGCTGCGCGGGGGAGGAACAACTTCATGAAATTTTGTGCCGCAATCCTTACGTTTATCATCGCGGTGGCGTTCCTAAATTCCGGCGCCAGCGCGATTGACCTGAATTGCCCGCCGTCGGTGAAAATCAGGGCCGCGGACGCACCGTTCCCCTGGTCGGATGCGAGGCACAGCATAGCCGAATTGCGGTTCTCTCAGGCTTCTTATAGCTGCTCTAATGGTACGTGTACCCTGAGCTGCTCATATGCCGCGCCAAACCAGTCTTACACTCTGCTCGAATACAAAGTTCCGTCCGGTGTCTGCAACTATACCTCGGAAGGAACTGCATTTTCTTGCTCGCACTTGCCCCCGCCCCACCGCCACCGCAGGCATATAGATTAGCCCGCGGCTGGATGACGGACTCTTCTGGGGATTTGCCCTGAAATCCGCAGAAGAGCCAAAATGCTATCCCGAAAGGCGCATATTGCTGGCGTTCGGCTGAATCGTGCTTAATTTCTTTTCGAAACGGGATTTTCAACTATGCATAAGCAGTCTAAAGACGTGAATAGTGAAAACAAAGACCCGGCAGCGCCCGCCTCCGCTGACGCCACGGCTGGTGCAACGGTTCCTGGAGGAACAGCCGCAGCGGCGGAATCGCAGGCAGGTTCTGAGATTGAGCAATTAAGGGGCCAACAGGCCGCTAAGGATCGGGAGATAAGCGAACTGAAGGATAAATACCTGCGCGCGCTGGCCGAGATGGACAACGTGCGCAAGCGGGCGCGCCAGCAGAGCGAGGAAACTGTCCGTGTCCAGCGCGAAAATCTCTTGCGTGATCTGTTGCCGATAGTCGACAACCTCGAACGCGCACTCGAAGCCGCCCGGGGCGGCGCCAATCGTCAATCGATTACTGAGGGCGTCGAGATGGTCCTTCGCTCTATTCATGACCTTCTGCGAACACACGGCGTTATCCCCATCGCCGCGGTTGGCCAGCAGTTCGATCCCCAGGTACATGAAGCCGTTGATCATGTATCGAGCGAGGAGCATCCTCCCAACACTGTGGTCAGTGAGTTTCACCGCGGCTATTTGATTGGCGAGCGAATGCTACGGCCGGCGCGTGTTTCAGTCTCCAAGGGCGACACCGACGGCGCCAGCCGAGGCGAGTCGAATGACGCGAACGGCTGAGTTGAAAATCCCCAGAAAGTGATTATCGATAACAATTAAGAGGTTTTCAAAACAACATGGCCAAAGTAATCGGAATCGATCTGGGCACAACCAATAGCTGCGTCGCGATCATGGAAGGCGGCGACCCGGTCGTCATCGCCAACTCGGAAGGCAGCCGGACGACTCCGTCGGTAGTGGCCTTTACCGAAAGTGGTGAGCGCTTGGTAGGCCAAATTGCCAAGCGGCAATCTATCACCAATCCTTCCAATACCGTTTTTGCCATCAAGCGCCTGATGGGCCGCCGCTATGACGACCCTGAAGTGCAAAAGGCGACCAAGGTGCTGCCCTACAAGGTCGTCAAAAATGACGACGGCGCAGCCTGGGTTGATGTTCGCGGCAAGAAGTATAGCCCCCCTGAGATTTCTGCCTTTATCCTGCAAAAGATGAAGCAGACGGCTGAAGACTATCTTGGCGAAAAGGTCACTGAGGCAGTCATCACCGTTCCTGCTTATTTCAACGATAGCCAGCGTCAGGCCACGAAAGACGCCGGGCGTATCGCCGGCCTCAATGTCCTGCGGATTATCAACGAGCCCACTGCGGCCTCCCTCGCTTATGGCCTCGATAAAAAGAAGGATGAAAAGATTGCCGTCTTCGATTTAGGCGGTGGAACGTTTGATATCTCTATCCTCGAACTTGGCGAGGGTGTCTTCGAGGTTAAGGCCACTAATGGGGACACTTTCCTCGGCGGCGAAGATTTCGACCAGCGCATTATCGACTACCTGGCCGACGAGTTCCGCAAGGATCAGGGCATCGATCTGCGCAAGGATCGGATGGCTCTCCAGCGCCTTAAGGAAGCCGCCGAAAAGGCCAAATGCGAACTCTCGACCGTGCTTGAGACCGACATCAATCTGCCGTTCGTAACGGCTGACCAGTCGGGTCCCAAGCATCTGAATATGAAGCTGACCCGCGCGAAACTCGAAGCTCTCTGCTCAGATCTGCTCGAGCGGCTTGACGGCCCGTGTCTTACAGCTCTTAAGGACGCCGGTTTGCGCGCCAGCGACATCAACGAAGTCGTACTGGTTGGCGGCATGACCCGCATGCCGGCTGTGCAGGAACGTGTCAAGAAACTCTTCGGACGTGAAGGCCACAAAGGCGTCAATCCCGATGAAGTCGTAGCGGTTGGAGCGGCAATTCAGGGCGGCGTGCTTAAAGGCGAAGTCAAGGACGTCCTATTGCTCGACGTTACCCCGCTTTCGCTCGGGATTGAGACCTTGGGCGGCGTCTTTACCAAACTGATCGAAAAGAACACGACAATTCCGACCCGCAAGAGCCAGGTCTTCTCCACAGCCCAGGACAATCAGACGGCGGTCACCATCCGGGTCTTCCAGGGTGAGCGCGAGATGGCGTCCGACAATAAACTGTTGGGCCAGTTCGACCTGATTGGTATTCCACCGGCTCCGCGCGGGATGCCGCAGGTCGAAGTCACCTTTGATATCGACGCTAACGGCATCGTTAACGTCCATGCCAAAGATATGGGCACCAACAAAGAGCAGTCGATTCGCATCACCGCTTCCTCGGGCCTTAATGAGGAAGAGATCAAGCGGATGGTCGGAGAAGCCGAGAAGCACGCGTCCGAGGATAAGCAGCGGCGCGCTTTGGCTGAGTCCCGAAACAAGCTCGACAACTTGATCTATACGACCGAAAAGACGCTCAAGGACTACGGCTCCCAACTCGATGAGGCGTCGCGCAAGCAGGTCGAAGACGCTCTCGCCAGTGCACGCGAGAAACTCGAATCGAAAGACACCGATGAGATGAATCGCGCGGCTGACGCGCTATCCAACGCGTCGCATAAGCTGGCCGAGGCAATGTACAGCAAGACCCGCCAGTCTCAGGCTGGACCAGGACCCGAAGCCGCGGCAGGAAGCGATCATGACGGCGGCTCCGCTAACGGCGGGGCTGCGTCAGCAGGCGAGGCCAAGGAAGACGTGGTCGATGCGGATTTTAAGGAAGTGAAATAAATATCCCGCTCGATCGAGCGTTCGTTGCATCTTGAAGTCATAGAGGAACGACAGGGACAAAACCAGTGGGGCTGTGAGCCGGCTCACAGCCCCGCTGGAATCTGAAAGCTAGTGAACAGCCGGAAAAGAAAGAGCGGAGCTTGCAATGGGTAGGGTGGCCGTTCACGAAGGTTTTCCACGGGATCATATAGCCACAAGCCTTTCGCCGCTTACTTCACTCTTACAAACGGATTAGTATTGCAGCGCTATGCCTGCGGATAAAAAGCGCGATTATTACGAGATTCTGGGAGTTGCTCGTGGTGCTGGCGAAGAGGATCTGAAAAAGGCCTACCGCCGGCTCGCAATCCAATACCATCCCGACCGTAACCCTGGCGATAAGCTTGCCGAAGAACGGTTTAAGGAGATCAACGAGGCTTATCAGGTCCTTTCCGATCCCGAAAAGCGCGCGCAATATGATCGCTTCGGCCACGCTGCCTTCCAAGGGCCGCAAGGCGCCGGTGGCTTCGGTGGTTTTGATTTCAGCCAGGGCTTCGAAGATGTTTTTTCGGACATCTTCGGTGATTTCTTCGGCACCGGCAGAGGGCGTTCGCGCTCACCAAGCCGGCGCGGTGATGATCTTCGCTATGACCTCGAGATCGAGTTCGAGGAAGCTGCTCATGGCGCCGAACGGGTCGTCAAGTTTCAGCGCCTGATGACCTGTGACGCATGCAATGGCGCCCGTGCTCGTGGTGGTTCCGAAGGCGCACGTACCTGCCCCAATTGCCGCGGTGTCGGCCAGGTCCGGACTCAGCAGGGATTCTTTTCAATCTCGACCACCTGCGGGCAATGCCGAGGCGAAGGTACGATCATCGCTGACCCATGCCCCAAATGCCAAGGACAAGGCCGCGTCCGCAAAGCCGTCTCGCTTTCGGTCAAAATTCCGCCCGGTGTCGACAACGGCTCGCGCCTCAAACTCCGCACCGAAGGGGAAGCCGGCTTCGGCGGTGGTCCCGCCGGTGACCTCTATGTCGTCGTACACGTCAAAGAGCATCCTCTTTTCGTTCGCCAGGACAACGACGTTGTGATCGAAGTGCCAGTCAGCTTCCCGCAGGCCGCACTTGGCGCCGAAATCGAAGTGCCTACACTCGAGGGCAAAATCAAGCTAAAGATTCCCTCATCGACACAATCCGGCAAGGTGTTTCGCCTGAAGGGTAAAGGCTTCGTCGATCTCCACGGCTATGGCCGCGGCGACCAGCTCGTCCGTATTGTAGTCGAAACCCCGCGCCGCCTCACTGCGCGCCAGCGCGAATTGCTTGAGGAGTTCGCCCGCGCTTCCGGGGAGGACGTGAACCATCCGATGGCCAAAGGCTTCGTCGACAAGATCAAGGAAATGTTCGGCTGATCGCTTTCGGCCTTATTCCTTCGGTCGCTGATTCATCCGTCCGCGTTCCGGCTGCCCGTTGAATGTATTAGAGGCGAAACGTTCCAGCCTCCGCAAATGTCAGTTGAATCTATTTTTCGCGGCCAAGATGGTGGATCAAGGCCGCTCTCATCACCCCGGCCGGCGGCGGAATCTGATTGAATAGCTCGAATGCCAATTCACCCTGCCCAGCGAGCATTCCGGCACCGTCATAGGCTCCCCGCTCAAGGGCTAGGGCGGGCCTGAGGAATGGAGTCGGCTGCATGGCATAGCTCAGGTCATAAAAGATGCAATCGGTAGCCGTTGCCGCGTAATCGAGTGGAAACTCCTCACCCTTTAATCCGGCCGACGTTGCGTTGATGATCAATGCCGCCTGGCTTGGTACAGCGCCATCTTCGAGCGCGCTTATTGGCTTGCCCTCTATTGTGCTGGCGCCACGCACTCTGGTGAATCGGCGCGCAAGTGCCACAGCTCGTGCTGGCGTCCGATTCGCGATGACGATCCGCCGCGCCCCTATTCTTAGGCATGCAAGGACTGCCGAAGCAGCCGCCCCGCCTGCCCCCACGATCACTACTGTCTTGCCGGCGGCGTCCACCCGCTTCTCGCGCAAGTCTGCTTCGAGGCCGCGTGCGTCGGTATTGTCGCCATGTAGTATGCCTTCGCGATTCACCACGCAATTCACCGATTGCAAAATTCGCGCTTCGTCGCTCAGCTTATGAAGTATTCGCGCTGCGCGCTCCTTATGCGGCAGCGTCAGATTCACGCCTAGCATTCCGAGCGCCGCGACCGC
>DATJUF010000118.1:0-4400 GCA_035502655.1 Binataceae bacterium (SeqCode) | reverse complement strand
CGTTTCTTGATTTCCGTCGGAGCGATCGGTTCTATCGAATGTGATCGCCAAACGGTCGCTATCGCCGAAAGCTATCCTTCCGTCTACGCAGCAATCGGCGTACATCCGCATGACGCTAAAGACTGTGACGACGATCGGCTGGCTCAGTTGCGAGATCTCGCGGCCTCACCCAAAGTCGTGGCGATCGGCGAAAGCGGCCTCGATTTCCATTATATGCACTCACCCGCCGAGGCCCAGGAAAACGCCCTACGCCGCCATCTTGAACTCGCGACAGATCTCGGCTTGCCGATCGTGATTCATTGCCGCGAAGCAGAGGCGCGCCTCGCCGCGATCGTTCGCGAAACTTGCCTCCCCCCTCGCGGAGGCGCGATCCATTCATTTACGGGCGATAGTCACGCCGCCGAAAGTTTTCTCATGCTTGGCTTTTATATTTCCTTCTCGGGAATCGTCACGTTCAAGAATGCGAAGGTCCTGCGTGAGGCCGCTTTAACAGTCCCCGCCGATCGCCTGTTGATCGAGACCGACGCGCCCTATCTCGCGCCCGAGCCTTATCGCGGCAAGCGTAATGAACCAGCCTTCGTCGGCCGCACGCTCGAAACCCTTGCGCATCTGCGCTCGGCTGATCCAGATATGCTCGGGGAGACTATAATCGCGAACGCCGCCCGCCTATTCGGTATCAGTCAGCCTAGTCCTCAACACTGTCCGGATGACATTTAGTCTGAGCGCGGCCGGCTCGCAGCCTTGCGTCCGCACGGCCTCTCAGGGTTCGGCCTGGCGGCATTTAGTCTGAGCGCGGCCGGCTCGCAGCCTCGCGTCCGCACGGCCTCTCAGGTTCGGCCTACCTTGCTCATTGCAGCGGATGACCGCCGAACAAGTACGGATGCAGCACAACCAGAACGATCATTAGCGCCAACCCAATCCCAATTCCGGCCCACGGAATGTCCACGGCGCCTAACCGCTGGCGTCCTTCAATTATCGCCACGCCCGGCACGAACGAAGTCTCCGCAACCAGCCGCCGGTAGGGCTCGCCGAGTTCACGCAGCTTGCGGCCATCCTGATGTATCCCACCGGCCCCGCCGAGCACGACGAATGTGCCAAAGAAAAATAGATCACCCAGCCATCCGTTCATCAGCATATGCGCGAGGCCAAATAGAATGAACGCGACGAAACTCGGATGGCGCGTGATTTTCAGCATCCCGCGCACTCGCGCTTCATGGGGCGCCCCTATCCCGCCCGGATTCGGAGTGACGAACGCGCCGGCGAGAAAGATCAACGCCGCCAGCATCAGGATGAAGGTCAGCGCACGCACCGCTCCAATATCGCGGAGGTACCAGAGCATCGGCCCGGCATGCTTGTGATGTGCAAAGGTGATGATAAGCATCACGAGCGTCCCAATCGCAACCAGCGAATAGACACCGCGAAACGGCTGCGCGCCAAGTATGGCAACCAGCCGCGGACGCACGCGGGACGACGATAGAATCAGGTGTGTCGCGATAAACAGGGTTCCCCACAGTGCGATTGCGAAGACGGGATTCATCGCCCCTCCGGCTCGGCCGCTGAAACTTTAGCCTCCTCCAAACGGTTTGACGCCTAGCGGATTTGCTCACGCTCGGCAACGGGAAATTAGTCGCCAGCAATTTTCCCAAGCCGAGCCAATCCGATCCGAGCTAGCCTCTGCATGCCGCCCTATGCTATCCACCGTTGAACCGAGGGATGTGTGAGCCGTGACCAAAGAACCGTTCAAAGTAGCGATTCCCGATTCGGTGCTAACCGACCTGAAAGAGCGACTGCGCCGCGTCCGCTACCCCATCGATTTCGCCAACGAAAATTGGGCTTACGGGACTAATCGCGCCTACCTCGAAGAGATGGTGGCGTACTGGCTCGGCCACTACGATTGGCGCAAGCACGAAGCCGAGATTAACCGGTTCGCCCATTACCGAACCAATATCGGCGGCATTCCTATCCATTTCATCCACGAGGCGGGCAAGGGTCCCAAGCCGATTCCGTTGATTCTCTCGCATGGCTGGCCGTGGACCTTCTGGGACTTGCATAAGGTGATTCGCCCCCTGGCCGACCCGGCGGCATTCGGTGGCGACCCCGCCGATGCTTTCGACGTGGTCGTCCCTTCACTTCCGGGGTTCTGCTTTTCGACACCGCTAACGACTCCAGGTGTCAACTGGTGGCGCACGGCGGATCTATGGCTCACGCTGATGCGCGAAGTCCTCGGTTACTCGAGGTTTGCCGCCGAAGGGGGCGACTGGGGCGCCTTCGTCACCCAGCAGCTCGGCCATAAGTATCCGCAGCACATGATCGCGATCTATCTCACGCTCTCGATTCCGATGAATTTCTTCAGCGGCGGAGGCTTCAAGGAAAGCGACTACGGTGCTGACGAACAGGCCGCACTCGCGCGGACCCGAGAGGCACGCCCGAGCATCATCAGCCACGTCGCCGTCCAGACCCGCGATCCTCAGACGTTAGCATATGGTATGCACGATTCGCCGGTCGCCCTGCTCGCGTGGATGCTCGAGCGGCGGCGCGCATGGAGCGACTGCGGCGGCAATGTCGAGCGGCGTTACTCTAAGGATGAACTGCTTACCCATATCATGTTGTATTGGGTGACCGAGTGCTTCGTCACGTCAGTGCGTTATTACTATGAGGCCCGCAACCATCCGTGGAAGCCGGTGCATGATCGTATGCCAGTGGTCGAAGCGCCGACCGGCATCGGCGTCTTTCCACGTGAATTGCTGATTCCCCCTCGCCAATGGGCCGAGAAGTATTTCAATCTACAGCGCTGGACCCCGATGGCTTCAGGAGGCCATTTCGCGCCAAGCGAGGAGCCAGATCAGCTGGTCCAAGACCTTCGCGCGTTTTATCGCTCATATCGCTGACTCGCGTAGATTCCCCGCTAAGACCTTCGCCGGCGCATCCATCGTGATTATTTGACGTTTCTTTCTTGCCGTCGTTCGCACGGTGAGCAGTATCGTTATCTGCCGGCTGTTCTTTTTTTATCCTGAAAGCCGGAAGCCGATGCTAAATACTCATGAATGCCGTCATTACTCTATTGCCAATGTCATTCCCCGAAGTGTGTCCTTGCTCTGCTTAGCTTGGCGATCGTTTTTACGAGCGTCGCCGGGTGTATGTCCGTCCCCATGGGGACTGGAGGGGGCGGATTCGCCGCGTATTCTCAGCCCCCTCGCTATGCCTACGCCGCACCAGTTTCCGTCATACAGCCGGTCGTTGAGCCTACTGACCCGCAATTGACTTGCGCCCAGCTAATGGCAGCATCGAACAGCATGGACCAGGTTATCGCCAGCGAGTCGGCCGCCGCACATCCGGCTCCATCGACAGGGTTCAGCGACGCGATCATGCATACTGCCGCATCAGTGGCGGTCGGCGCTTTGTCGAGTTTCGCGCCCAACGCAACCTATCTAGCACCTGCCGCGACTGGATTGCAGCAGCAAGAAATCACGCAACAGGAAATGCAAGCTCAAGCGCAGGGACAAACCGATTCCCAGGCGCAGATGGCTATCAATAATGCACAGCAGCGTAAAATATATCTGGCAACGCTGATGCAGCAGAAGAACTGTTACACGCAAGCGAACGTTTCCCCTTAAGCTTTAACCGGAGTCAGGAGGAGTAGCAGTACTCATCGAACGCTGAATGAGTATCCACTGCCTGGAACCTGTACTACTTGTAATCAGGCTTTCGTCGAGAGCCTGCCAGCGAGCGGCGCTCGCTATCCTCGCTCGGCTAATGAGCGAAGCCCGGCAGGAAGGACGCTGCGGAATCTAATCGGTTCACCACTGATCGGATGAGCAAAAATCAGCTCGCACGAATGCAAAGCTAATCTTCGCGCGGAGTCGTTCGGTGCGCCATACTTGCGGTCGCCTAGCACCGGACAGCCCGCCCCAGCTAATTGCACGCGAATCTGATGCTTACGGCCAGTTTCAATCGTCAGTTCGAGTAACGACCTTGTGCCCCTCCGCCTCAATATCCGGTAATGTGTGATCGCCAACTCGCCACCTGTCTGCACCCGCCGCACCATCAGCGACGCCGTTTCGGCCAACCGATCGGCCAGCGTGCCGCTCGACTCCGGCGGTTCGCCGTCCACCACCGCTTGATACCGCTTCGTAACGGCCTTCCAGTTTTCCTGAAGCGCCTTTTGGACCGCTTCACTCCGCGCAAACATCATCAGGCCTGAGGTCTCGCGGTCGAGCCGGTGCACGATGAAGGCTTGTTGCCCGCGCCTTCCGTTCATAGCTTTCAGATGCTCGTTGAGCAGCCGATGGGCGGTTCGTTCCTTCTCCCGTTCGGATCCCATCGAGAGCAGCCCAGCCGGTTTGTCTACCACTACGATAGCGTCATCCAGGTGAATGATTTTTAGTCCGTGAAGCTCACTA
>DATJUF010000117.1:0-7324 GCA_035502655.1 Binataceae bacterium (SeqCode) | reverse complement strand
CATTAAGAAACAGATTGGTCTTCGTCGGGTTTTGTTCGATTGACACAAACGGGTTGAGATTTCCGTCGCTGCCTAACTGGCTCGGCGTGAACTCCACAACCTGCGGCTGCGCTGCCGCGCAATCGCCATTGTCGGTACCGACCGATACCCATAGATCACCGGAATGGTCGAAATCGAGACCTCCGAGGCACGAACCGCTACCTTCGAGGCCGGCAAAGGCGGGAGAGGTCAGGGTCACCGTCGCCGAGGGCGAGATTTCTCCCTCAGCTTGCAACTCTGCGGCTGAGAACATTTCGATCTTATCGACGCCCGAGCTTGAACCAGCGATCCACAGGTTTCCAGACCCGTCGAAGGCGAGATCCACCGGATCGAGCGAATCGGGCAGGTTCATAATCAATCCGGGATTTGCCGATCCATTGGCAGCGCGATCGGCTGGAGCAAACTCCCAGATCTGCAGTGGAGTTCCTGGTGGGCTCGATGGCGAAAATTCCGAAACCCACAGATCGTCGAAGTGGTCGAAGCGAATCACTTCGGGAATCCAATCTTGCGAAGTGAGCGAAACCACGGGGGCAGGCGAACCGGTTTTCTCGATCTCACTTGCCCGATACTCTAGGAGGGCTTTATCCTCCTGGTCACCAGCCCAGAGATTTCCGGCGACATCGAAGCCGAGGCTGACCGCAAACACGATGGGGCGAGCCTGAAGGTCCTTCCGGCATGATAAGGGCCTTGGCTTTAGCTAACAATCCTTCCTTGAGGAAAACCAAGTCGCCGCGTGTGATCTCGACAAGCGGAATAGGGACGCTGTTTGCCACGGTGAATGGGCCCATAAGTCGTTTGTGGGATCGAACGTCATGGCGTAAGGGCCGCCGAAAGCGGTACTGGCAAAAGCAGGGTTAGCCGGCGGTCACCACTTTGTTCCAGTGCTTCTCCCTGAAATTCCGAAAAGTAGTTATAACCCCAACCCAGAGTCCTTGCGCCGCTCCGCTCGCGCTACCGCGCAGGTTGATCGTAGCAGACTCGGTGGTAGTGCCACTGTCCGCAGCAATTTGAATCGTTGCATTCGGCGTCTCGCCCACCGCGGGCGGTGCAAACGCGACACCGACTTCGACCTTATTGCCGCGGGAGTGCTTCGCCTTACCGCGAACCTGAAGCTCCCGCCGCAGGGGAAGAGCTGAGGAGGAGAGGTTATGACGTGATGTGGATCGCTGGGCGCGTTGGCGGTGACTTGAAGTGGCTGGCTGCCTTCATTGGTGACGGTGAAGCTATCAACCTCGACGGTCCTCTTCTCGAGGCTTGGCTAAATAGCTATTCGCGATTTTTAAGCCGGTCAGCGTCTTTCAGCCCGTAGACCATCGCGGTCTTGGTGGTGCCGAGCATGATCCATTCCGCACAGTCGAGTTGTACTTTTTTATAAAACTCTTCGGAGAGCTCAAGGGCTTCTTTGCTGACGTCTTCCAGGCGGTCGAATTTGCACTGAAAGGCAAACTCACCCGACAATGATCGCTCCAATGCGCGGCTGCGCCAAATGGCGATGGTAGCCTTACCTTTGAAATGATGGTGGAAGTGAATCCAGCCGAGGGTATTTTGCACTTCTTCGACGGCGATATTATTGACCAGCTCGAGCCTGGCCCTGGGACTGATGTCAATCTTCTTGAGGGTTGGAAAGGCGCGGGTAATATTATCGATGCCGCGTTCGAGTTCGATCTCGGGTGAGACAAGCACGCATCCGTGAGAGTACACGGAGCGTATCCCACCGAGGCGGTCGCGCTCCAGCAATAGCTCTTCCTTGAACTTGATTTCTTCGTGACCACCGATTTGCGGGCGGACATCGACGGCTGCGGCAGCCTCCAGGTCAGGTGCGCGGAATTTGAAGGTCAGCTCGTGATCTGCCCGCGGCCACCCCTGGTCGTAGAAGGTGCGCTTGCGCAAGATGAAATGGTTATTGTAGAGGTCGAATTCCGGGGTGTCATAGAAGAGCACTTCGCGGACCTGGCTATCAAAGGCATGCGGATCAATTTCGACCTTGATGCCGAGTTTGGCCATGGTCTTGTTGGCGTCTTCCCAAAATTCAAGAAACGCGCGTTTGCTGGTAAAGCGTTCGGCCTGCAACAAAATCTTGTATTCCCGATAATGAATTACATCATCGGCCAAGTGCCTAGTCTGGTTATCCTTGCTGATGTGCGTGCGCATAGGCAATAGGGCTTGGGCTCTGCGCCCGATTTATCAAATTCCCCATGTGGACCGGTAAAGCTGGCGCAAGAATAGCATAATCACAGCGCTCAGCCATGTTAGAAATACCGGCTTCAAGCAGCGGCATTGAACTTTAACACGAGCCATACGCCAAAAGGACCGGATGGCGTGACACGGCGAGCGCAACTGAGTCCAAAGCAATTTACGCCTAGCACAGGATGGATCGCGGCACGATGCGTCATTTCAGCGGTCAGGGCGATTCAAATTAATGGCTGGTGTTCGAAACGGCGATCCATTCCAGCCGGCCAGGATTGCCGTCATCGCGGCTACGAACTAGATGATAGGAGCAGTGGCAGCACCCACGGAGGCATAACGATGGCATTCAACACGATAACTTTTGAGACCCGCGACCGTATCGGAACGCTAACCCTGAATCGTCCCGAAAAGCTCAACGCGATGAATCCAGCGCTGATCGTCGAATTCGGCGAAGCGCTCACGCAGATCGAGAAAGATCAGGACATCAAGATTCTGGTGATTCGCGGCGCCGGGCGGGCCTTCTCGACCGGCTATGACCTGGCTGGCGGATGGGGTGACGGGAGTACCAAGTTCACGATTGAGGATGACCATCGTATCCTGCTCCGCTATATCGAGACATGGCTGCGGCTGCGCGACCTGCCGAGACCGGTAATAGCGATGGTGCATGGCTATTGTCTGGCAGGGGCGACGCAACTGTGTATCTGCTCGGATATCATCTTCGTGGATGAAAAGACGCGAATAGGTTTCCCATCGATTCCAGCGGGCGCAGGCTATGTGAGCGGATTCTGGAACTGGATGGTCGGTCCGCATCGGACGAAATACCTGGCCTTCCTTCCCGGCAGTCAGATTGATGGTAAAGAAGCGGAGGCGATGGGTTTTGCCACGCGCTCTTTTCCTGGAGATCAGCTCGAAGCTGAGACCTACGGCTACGCCCAGCGGGTCGCCAAGGTTCCGGCACAGAAGCTCAGGCTCGAGAAACTGGCAATTAACCGGGCAATGGATCTGCGCGGCTTTCGGACGTCGGTGATGGCAGGCGCCGAGTACGATGCGATCTTCCACGCTGGGCCGGGTAATGAGGAGATCAGAAAGGTGCAGAAAGAATTGGGGCTGCGGGGCGCAATTGAATGGTATCAGAAGCAATAGCTAGTCAGCGCGGTGGCTATTCGCTGTGTTGACTGACTATACGCCGATACTCTAGCGCTCAGCATGGCGGTGACGGCGTCCGAAGCTGGGCTTCAGATGCTTTACGCGCTCCCTTCGCAGACTCAGTCGCGCACGGCCTCTCAGGTTCGGCCTACCTCGTCACGCAGGACAGAACGGCGGATCTTGCCGGTGGCAGTCTTGGGCAATTCCGCACGGAACTCGATCCAATGCGGATATTTGTAGGGTGCCAGCCGGCGCTTGACGAATTGCTTGAGCTCTGCTGCCAATTCCGGCGAGGCAGCGGATGCGTGCTTGAGCACCACGAAGGCCTTGGGCTTGAGCAGTTGATCGTCATTCATCGCGCCCACCACGGCGGCTTCAAGCACCGCCGGATGCTCGATCAAGGCCTCTTCGACTTCGCTGGGTGAGACCCAGACGCCGCCGACTTTGAGCATATCGTCGGCCCTTCCGGCATAATGGTAATAGCCATCGGGGTCCCGAAAATACTTGTCGCCGGTGCGCAGCCATCCGCCGGCAAAGGTTCGCTGAGTGGCCTCGGGATTATTCCAATAGCCTATAGCTATTGAGGGTCCGCGAACCCATAGGTCACCGATTTGGGTGATAGCCGCTTCATGGCCAGCTTCGCCGCGAATAACTACTTCATAACCGGCAAGCGGCGTGCCGGAAGTTCCGGGTTTAAGGCTGCCCGGGCGATTGGTCATAAAGATGTGCAGCGACTCGGTCGAGCCGATACCGTCGAGCAGCGGCACGCCAAATTGTTGCGACCAGTTCCGCTGAATAACTGCAGGGAGTGCTTCGCCTGCCGAGACGCATAGACGCAAGCGGCTGGGAGGCACAAAGCTATCGGGCAAGGCCGCAAGAATTGATGCGTAGATGGTGGGAAAGCCAAAGAAGACCGTCACTTGATGTTGTTCGAGGAGATGGAGAATAGCGGCTGGCGCCGGACGCTCCGCGATTAGAATGCTTGTGGCTCCACTATGTAATGTAAAGGTGCATGAATTGCCCAGGCCATAGGCGAAAAACATCTTGGAGGCGGAGAAAACTATATCCTGTTGACTAATTCCTATCACCGGAGCGGCATAAAGGGCGGCAGTAGCTGCGAGATCATCATGGCGATGAATGACGCCTTTGGGCTTACCGGTACTTCCGGACGAGTAGAGCCAGAAGCCCGGCTCATCGGAGTGGACTGCAACTGCGTCCAGGCGATTTTCGGCATTAGCCAGTTCAGCTTCGAGTGAACGAAATGGCGGATGAAAGCCGCCCTCAATCACAACCCGGGCAGGATCGATGTTACGATTGAGGGCTGGCTCGAAGCGCTCCATCAGTGGCGCGGAAACCACGGCCGCGACAGCAGCGCTATCGCGTAGCATGAAGGAATAATCTTCGGGCGTCAGGAGGGTATTGAGGGGAACAGGAATCGCGCCGATCTTCAATGCGCCGAAAAAAACTGCTGGAAAGATGACGCTATCGTTGAGGCAAAGGATGACGCGGTCACCGCGCTTGACCCCAAGACCACGCAGGGCATGGCCCGCTTGATTGACCAGGCGGGCAAGATCGGAGTAGGTGTGCCTTCCGCGCGCATCGATGAAAGCGGTTTTGGCGGCGCGGCCTTCAGTCAGATGACGATCAATAAAATGGCTTGCCGCGTTGCCATTAGCCATAGCTTTAAGATTCCTCTCGCGGACGCAGAGTCTTAGGCCGGATACTCGCAAGTTCGCGCCTGCATGGCCTAGCGAGCAAGGCCTGTCTTACCTTGTTGTGCGAGTGATTATAGCCACGGATAGCGGACAGTTTCGATGGGACCGCCATCAGGATCGGAGTTGTGAAACTCCTGGCCGCCTACTTCGAGAAAAGTATAATCGCCGAGCGGAAAAAATACGTAGCCCTGCTCGGACCATTGCGGAAGCAAACCATCGATTGGCGGCTCCGCGAAAGTGAGCAGACGCGTTCCAAATGGATCGAGGCGTGTCGGAGTGAGCTGAAATTCTTTGGCGTCAAGCTTGAGCCGTTGCCGATACTCGGGGCTTTGCGTTGAGCGGTAAATCAGTGCGGCGGGTCCAGCGACAAGGAGTCCCGGCGCGAGGATGGGAATAATCGGTGCCGCGAGCAAATCACCAGCGATGCGGCTGCTCAGGGGACGCTTGAGCTCGCTGCCGCGATCGCCAAGCGCGGCCAGCAGCTTGTCCCCGCCGCCGGCCAGTTCCATCGCGGCAGGCACGCTGAGGCGATTAACCCGCTGCCCCTTGAAAGTGATTGCCTGGGGCCATTGCAGGACGATTCGCGTCGTCCCCAACGGGTCGGCGTTGCTGGCGGTATTCGTCACGGTCACATAGGCCGCGTACACCCCGCCAACTTCGATCGCGGAGTCCATGCTTACGGTAAAATTCGGGAAGATCTTTTGCTTCGGCGAGCCGGTCTGGCCGGGGGAACTTGAATGATTATCCGCGGCAGACGCTGGAGAGCAGTAGAACGATCCAAGCAAACACGGCAACAGTAAGAGGCATAACGTGCTCGAGTGCTTGCGCTTCGGGTTCGCTGGAGCGCCGTAGTATCGGGACGTTTTCATGGTCTCAAAGCCGCGCTAGGTCACAACGTCTCATTGGATTGTGCCAGTCACCGCGCCGGATGTCGAACGGGTTGGCGAGCAATACGAGTGCTGGGGCTAACCGCGTACAAAAACGTTTTGGGTGCAGAAAGCGCGGAGCGATTCTGTGGCTCAATTAGCCTGGAGCGCCGCGCGATAAGCGCGTCCAGCGTATCGCATAGTAGGCAAAATATATGTGTGAGACTGAGTGACAAGCAGATCGAAAACGGCTTGGAGCTTGATTATATTTTCGGTAAGCCATAGAGTGCGAGCCAGCCAATCATGGCTGGACGCGCGTCTCGGATTCCGCGCCGCAATTTCACACGCCAATCAGGACCAAGTGTTCGGTTCCCGTGGCCGGACAAGAATCCAGTGGTTCTGAGCATGGAGCCTTTCTGTACAATTCAGAGACTGCGTTGCCGGTATTGCCGGAGGCATTTCCCGCAGGTGGCGCGAGGACAAGATGCGCGTGCGGCGCGCGGGTGCCATGGCGTGAAATTTCAATCAGCCAATGGCGGGCGGCATGATGATCCAGGCGGCGCGGCAAGCGGTTAGTCGTCTGACACAGCCCGAAGGATTGGCGCAACCTGAGGGATTATCATGGCCCTGGTGGCGCACGACGAAGCAGGACCGTGGCGTTCTGCCGTGGTTTGTGCTGATCCATTTGACGGCAATAGCCGGACTGATCTTGTTTCCGTTGCCCGGGTGGCGAATTTTCGTCGGCGCTGTGGCGCTGGCGTGGATTGGCGGAATCGGCACGACGGTTTGTTACCATCGCGCGATTGCTCATCGTGCGCTGGAACTGAACCCGGTCGTGCGCGGGATACTGATATTTTTTGCGATGTTCAATGGCTCGGGATCGCCGATCAGCTGGGTGGCCGGTCATCGGGTGCATCACGCGAACGCTGACACACAGGAGGATATTTCGAGTCCGGTAATGCATGGATTTTGGTGGGCGCACCTGCGATGGCTATGGCAGGTAGAGGCACCCTCAGCGGAGCGATATTGTCCCGATATGGACAGCTTCGCCTATCGGATCTGGCGGCCGCTGCAACCGGCAATCCTCACGCTATCGTACTTCGGCGGATTATACTTCGGCCTTGCAGCGTTTTTCTGGCTGGGAGCGATCCGGCTGGTCTTCTCACTCCACGCCCAATGCTTCGTCAACAGCGTATGCCATACGCAACCCGGCACGCCGCTCGGTGAAGATTCGAGCCGCAACGTGAAGTGGCTGGCCCTGATGCAGTTCTTTCAAGGTGAAAACTGGCATCGCAACCATCACGCGCGCCCTGCCCTCGCCCGGCTTGGCCGGAATTGGCGTCAGCCGGACGCCGGCTACCTTATGATTTG